>NZ_SZXC01000006.1:0-307601 GCF_005281055.1 Citrobacter sp. wls711
TCCAGCTGAGCTACGGATGCATCAGGGAAACTACTTTAGTGCAGATTTTTGATACCGCTGCTAAGGCTGTATCGATTATCCATTCTTTCATTGCTGAAGAAACAGAAAATATGGTGCATCCGGGAGGATTCGAACCTCCGACCGCTCGGTTCGTAGCCGAGTACTCTATCCAGCTGAGCTACGGATGCAAATGGCGGTGAGGCGGGGATTCGAACCCCGGATGCAGCTTTTGACCGCATACTCCCTTAGCAGGGGAGCGCCTTCAGCCTCTCGGCCACCTCACCAACAACGCCTCTTGCGAGTGCTTCGAAGAACTTGTTTCTGCTCATCGTCGCTGCGTGGCGCACATATTACTTTCTGGTACTTATAAGTCAAACAATTTTTCCAGTGCTTTTATCGTTTGCACATTTCACGCGCAATTAGTCTGCAAAAACGGCAAAAAGAGTGTTTTATCAACAGATAAATTGGCGTTTTCTCGGGGGGGCGGGCAAACAGAAAAATTGAGGAAAAGGCAAAAAGTGCAGTGCTGTAGTGAAAACAGAGTGAAATCAGAAGAACAAGATGGGTGCCAGGAGGTAAAGCGAAAAGGAAAAGTAACAGAAACAGGAAAAGAGAGGCGCTAAATCAGGTTGCGCCTCACCAGAAAGGTGAGACGCGAAAACCTTAGTAACTGGACTGCTGGGATTTTTCAGCCTGGATACGCTGGTAGATCTCTTCCCGATGGACAGAAACTTCTTTCGGGGCGTTTACGCCGATGCGTACCTGGTTGCCCTTCACCCCTAAAACTGTCACGGTGACCTCATCGCCAATCATGAGGGTTTCACCAACTCGACGAGTCAGAATCAGCATTCTTTGCTCCTTGAAAGATTAAAAGAGTCGGGTCTCTCTGTATCCCGGCATTATCCATCATATAACGCCAAAAAGTAAGCGATGACAAACACCTAAGTGTAAGCAGTCACGGCATCACATTCTGTTAAACCTAAGTTTAGCCGATATACACAACTTCAACCTGACTTTATCGTTGTCGATAGCGTTGATGCAAACGCTGCAGATTGACCTCCGCAGCGTTGGATTACGCTTATAATTATTACAGTTTTGCGCTGACCCAGCCTTTCACACTGGCTAACGCTGTAGGCAGAGCTGCGGCATCCGTACCACCGGCTTGCGCCATGTCCGGACGACCACCACCCTTACCGCCTACCTGCTGTGCGACCATGCCAATCAGTTCCCCTGCTTTCACACGGTCAGTCACATCCTTAGACACGCCCGCAATCAGAGAAACCTTACCTTCAACTACCGTTGCCAGTACGATAACGGTAGACCCCAGCTGATTTTTCAGATCATCAACCATGGTACGCAGCATTTTAGGTTCAACGTCGGTCAGTTCGCTGACCAGTAGTTTCACGCCGTTGATATCAACCGCTTTACTGGAAAGATTTGCACTCTCCTGCGCGGCGGCTTGTTCCTTCAATTGCTGCAATTCTTTCTCGAGCTGACGCGTACGCTCCAGTACGGAACGCACTTTGTCACCGATATTCTGGCTATCACCTTTCAGCAGATGCGCTATCTCGCTTAAGCGGTCGCTCTCAGCACGCACGGTATTGATAGCACCTTCGCCGGTTACAGCTTCGATACGACGCACACCCGCGGCAGTACCAGACTCAGACACGATGCGGAACAGGCCGATATCACCGGTACGGCTAGCGTGAGTACCACCACACAGTTCGGTAGAGAAATCCCCCATGCTCAGTACGCGCACGTGGTCATCATATTTCTCACCAAACAGCGCCATTGCGCCTTTGGCTTTCGCCGCGTCGAGATCCATGATGTTAGTTTCAATCGGCAGGTTGCGACGAATTTGCGCATTCACCAGATCTTCAACAGCACGAATTTCAGCCGGTTTCATCGCTTCGGTATGAGAGAAGTCAAAACGCAGAAGTTTATCGTTAACCAGTGAGCCTTTCTGTGCCACGTGCGTGCCCAGAACCTGGCGCAGCGCCGCATGCATCAGGTGCGTTGCGGAGTGGTTCAAACGAATACGCGCACGACGCGCTTCATCGACGTCAGCCTGCACGGCATCGCCCACTTTCAGAGAACCCGCAGACAGTTTGCCGATGTGACCAATTGCCTGGCCATATTTTTGCGTATCGCTAACCGCAAACGCAAAGCCCGCACCTTTCAGTTCGCCTTTATCGCCAACCTGACCACCTGATTCCGCATAGAACGGCGTCTGGTCAAGGACGACAACAGCTTCCTGGCCTGCGTTAATTGCGTCTACCGCTTTACCATCTACAAACAGCGCGGTAACTTTACCGTTCAGTTCCAGATGCTCGTAGCCTTTAAATTCAGAGGTACCCTCAACGCGAATCATCGCATTGTAGTCGGCACCAAAACCGCTGGCTTCACGCGCGCGACGGCGCTGTTCTTCCATTGCGGCTTCAAAGCCCGCTTCGTCAACTTTGATGTTGCGCTCACGGCAAACGTCTGCCGTCAGGTCAACCGGGAAGCCGTAGGTATCGTACAGGCGGAAGGCGGTTTCGCCATCCAGCGTATCGCCGGACAGTTTTGTCAGTTCTTCATCCAGCAGAGCCAGACCACGCTCCAGCGTGCGGGCAAACTGCTCTTCTTCAGTTTTCAGAACCTGCTCAACCAGTGCCTGCTGACGCTTCAGTTCTTCACCCGCAGAACCCATCACCTCGACCAGCGGCCCCACCAGCTTGTAGAAGAAGGTGTCTTTCGCGCCCAGCATGTTGCCATGACGCACCGCGCGACGAATGATACGACGCAGCACATAGCCACGGTTTTCATTCGACGGCACAACACCATCGGCAATCAGGAACGCACAGGAACGGATATGGTCGGCAATCACGCGCAGCGATTTGTTGCTCAGATCGGTAGCACCGGTGACTTTCGCCACGGATTCAATCAGCGCGCGGAACAGGTCAATATCGTAGTTGGAGTTAACGTGTTGCAGCACGGCTGCAATACGCTCCAGCCCCATACCGGTATCTACAGATGGCTTCGGCAGCGGTTCCATAGTACCGTCAGCCTGACGGTTAAACTGCATGAAGACGATGTTCCAGATCTCAATGTAGCGATCGCCATCTTCTTCTGCGCTTCCCGGAGGGCCGCCCCAAATGTGGTCGCCGTGATCGTAGAAAATTTCGGTGCACGGACCGCAAGGACCGGTGTCACCCATCTGCCAGAAGTTGTCGGAGGCATAGGCCGCACCTTTGTTATCACCAATACGGATGATACGTTCGCGCGGAATACCGACTTCTTTCTCCCAGATTTCAAAGGCTTCATCGTCAGTTTCGTAAACGGTTACCCACAGACGCTCTTTCGGCAGGGCAAACCAGTTTTCACCGGTCAGCAGTTCCCATGCATACTGGATAGCGTCGTGTTTGAAGTAATCGCCGAAGCTGAAGTTACCCAGCATTTCGAAGAAAGTATGGTGACGTGCAGTGTAGCCGACGTTTTCCAGATCATTGTGTTTACCGCCCGCACGTACGCAACGCTGCGAAGTGGTTGCGCGGGAATAATTACGCTTGTCGAGACCAAGGAAAACATCCTTGAACTGGTTCATCCCGGCGTTGGTAAACAACAAAGTAGGGTCATTGTTTGGAACCAGGGAGCTGCTGGCAACTACCTGATGTCCTTTACTGTGGAAAAAATCGAGAAACGCCTGACGGATCTCAGCAGTGCTCTTGCTCATAATTATCCTGAAGAAATCAAGCTAACGAAATGTCATCACCAGCACAGGCACGTAAACAGCGCCGCTGGCAATCGAAAAGTGGGAATAAGATAAGTTTTCTTCACGGGGAAGTAAAATCCCGTATGCGCTCAATCGTCAAAATTTCGCCATATTGTCTGAATATCTTCCATCAGATAGCCGCGATAGAGCAAAAAACGCTGGACCTTCACCTTTTCTGCAAAATCCACAGGCAAGGGCTCACCGTATTTTCTGATGGCTTGATCTCGCGCCAACGGTGCCCAGTCAATCTCACATTCACGCATCGCGCGTTCGATGGCTTCGCGGGAAATACCTTTCTGTCCCAACTCCTGGCGCACACGTGCGGGGCCATAGCCTTTACGGCTACGACTGGCGATAAATTGTTGAACGAAACGGTCGTCATCCAGGTAGCGGCTTTCTATACACCAGGCAATAACCTTATCGTAATCCTCTGGCGTAGCATCAATTTCTTCCGGTCCATTTTTTCCCATAACCGGGGCTGCCAGTTTCCGTCGCAGTTCCTGTTCACTGTGATCGCGCATGGCAAGTATGCGCACAGCGCGGTCAAGCAGTCGAGAATACGCGGATCGGCGAGACGTTGAATCTGTCATAGTGCACCTTCAGAAATGGAAAAGGGCCGCATCATATGCAGCCCTTTTTATACGATAAAATCAGATTATCAGAAATCTTCGTTCGTTTCTTTTACGCCTTCACTGCTGTCATCAACGGAGAAGTCCGGTTTTGAATCCTGGTTATTGAGCAGTAACTCGCGGACTTTTTTCTCAATTTCTTTTGCGGTAGTCGGGTTTTCTTTCAGCCAGTTGGTTGCGTTCGCTTTACCCTGACCAATTTTTTCACCGTTGTAGCTGTACCATGCACCGGCTTTTTCAATGAGCTTCTCTTTCACGCCCAGGTCGACCAGTTCGCCGTAGAAGTTGATGCCTTCACCGTAAAGGATCTGGAATTCTGCCTGTTTAAACGGCGCAGCAATTTTGTTTTTCACGACCTTAACGCGGGTTTCACTGCCGATTACGTTATCGCCCTCTTTCACCGCGCCAATACGACGGATGTCCAGACGAACAGAGGCGTAGAATTTCAGTGCGTTACCACCGGTCGTGGTTTCCGGGTTACCGAACATGACACCAATCTTCATACGGATCTGGTTGATGAAAATCAGCAGCGTATTGGACTGTTTCAGGTTACCCGCCAGTTTACGCATCGCCTGGCTCATCATACGTGCCGCGAGGCCCATGTGAGAGTCACCGATCTCGCCTTCGATTTCCGCCTTCGGCGTCAGTGCGGCAACGGAGTCGACAACGAGAACATCTACGGCACCGGAACGCGCCAGTGCGTCACAGATTTCCAGCGCTTGTTCACCGGTATCTGGCTGAGAACACAGCAGGTTGTCGATATCAACACCAAGCTTACGGGCATAAACAGGGTCAAGCGCGTGTTCTGCATCGATGAACGCACAGGTTTTACCTTCACGCTGTGCGGCAGCAATCACCTGCAGCGTCAGGGTTGTTTTACCGGAGGATTCTGGCCCGTAGATTTCGACGATACGCCCCATCGGCAAACCGCCTGCACCCAATGCGATATCCAGAGAAAGCGAACCGGTGGAGATGGTTTCCACGTCCATGGAACGGTCTTCACCCAGGCGCATGATGGAGCCTTTACCGAATTGCTTTTCGATCTGACCCAGCGCTGCCGCCAACGCTTTCTGTTTGTTTTCGTCGATAGCCATTAATTACTCCTGTCATGCCACTCTCGGGTTGAACCAAGAATCGTGAAAGATGATGTTCTGTTGACGCAATTATACTGTATGCTCATACAGTATCAAGTATTTTGTAGAAATTGTTGCCACAGGGTCTGTAACGCATAGGCGGTCGCCTGTCTACGCACCGCATCGCGGTCGCCGCTGAAGCATTCCCGGCGCGTGATCCCCTCGCCGCTTACGCTGGCAAAGGCAAACCAGACGGTCCCAACCGGCTTGTCTTCGCTGCCTCCATCCGGCCCGGCAACTCCGCTTATAGAAACGGCGAAATCAGCACGGGCCGCTTTTAGCGCGCCAATGGCCATTTCAACAACCACCGGTTCACTCACCGCGCCATGCTGTGCCAGCGTCGCTTCTCGCACACCAATCATCTGCGACTTGGCTTCGTTACTGTAGGTCACAAATCCGCGCTCAAACCAGGCGGAACTGCCGGCGATATCCGTAATGACTTTCGCTACCCAACCGCCGGTACAGGACTCTGCGGTGGTCATCGTCGCGCCGCGCGCTTTCAATGCCAGCCCTACCTGTTCACTTAACTGCATCAGTTCACTGTCGGTCATTTCAGCCTCTGTCAGTTAAAAAAATATGCCGGACAAGATAGCACTTTCAAAACAAATGTGGGGATGAGGAGAGCAATTTACGAGGGGGATTCCGGAAATAGATCCGTCGCGTCAAGAAGATCTGCCGGATGGCGGTGCCAGGCATCCTATCCGGCCTACAAGAGGTTTCCTCCTGTAGACCGGTTGCGGGTAATTACTGTACGCGCGCCAGCGCTACAGCCTGACCTAATTGCCAGACGGCCATCGCGTAATGCGTGCTGTGGTTGTAGCGGGTAATGGTGTAGAAGTTCGGCAGCCCGTACCAGTATTGGTAACCAGTGCCAATATCCAGACGCAGCAGGCTGGCCTGCTGATGGTTACCCAACGACTGCTGTGGCGTCAGACCTGCAGCCGCAAGCTGAGAAATGCTGTACTGGGTTTTAAACCCGTTTGCCAGCCCTGGCGCCTGGCCATTTGCCGGCACCGCCACCGTATCGCCTTTCACCCAACCGTGACCTTTAAAGTAGTTTGCCACACTGCCGATGGCATCCTCCGGATCCCACAGGTTGATGTGCCCATCGCCATTGAAATCAACCGCATATTCTTTGTAAGAGGACGGCATGAACTGCCCGTAGCCCATTGCACCGGCAAAGGAGCCTTTCAGGTCCAGCGGGTCATCGCTTTCATCTCGAGCCATCAGCAGGAAGGTTTCCAGCTCACCGGAGAAGTATTCCGCCCGACGCGGATAGTTAAACGACAGCGTCGCCAGCGCATCCAGAATACGCGTTTTACCCATCACGCGGCCCCAGCGGGTTTCGACACCGATAATGCCAACAATAATTTCCGGTGGTACGCCGTAGACCTGCCATGCGCGCTTCAACGCATCTTCATGCTGGTTCCAGAACGCCACGCCATTTTGCACGTTATCTGGCGTGATGAACTGCTTGCGATAGCGCAGCCATGCACCGTTAGGCCCGGCTGGCGGCTGCGTCGTCGGTGCCTGACGGTCCATCAAGCGCAGAACGTAGTCCAGACGTTTGGCCTGCGACAGGATCTCCTGCAACTGCTGACGGTCAAAGCCGTGCTTGCTCACCATTTTATCGATGAACTGTTGCGCATTCGGATTATTGGCGAAGTCGCCGCCCGACAGCATGACGTTGTGTTGCGGCTCAAGCAGGAAGCCGCCAGAAGGCGTACCCGTTGTCGTTTGAGTCTCTGAAGGTTTTGGTTTGCTACTACAGGCAGCAAGCAACACACAAAGGGGAAGTAATGCTACATAACGACGCTTGAACATGAGACATCCATTAAACAGATTCAGCCAGAGAGAAGTATGGTAAAGCATCCACCGCCACACAAGGAAGCGGTAGTCGCGCTCCTTCGCAGAATTTACCGCCCCTTTCACCGTTTACCACCCCATTTGCGATCCCTCACGCAACAACTTTCACAATAAAATATTTATCTTTCATTTTGCGATCAAAATAACACTTTAAAATCTTTCATTGTGATTAAAATAAACCACGTTCTAGCAAATTCCCAACCCCCTACAGGAGAGAATAATGATCGACACCATCACCCTGGGCGCAGAGTGGTTCATCGGGCTGTTTCAGAAAGGCGGAGAAGTGTTCACCAGCATGGTCACCGGGATTCTTCCACTGTTAATTAGCCTGCTGGTCATCATGAACGCGCTCATTAACTTTATTGGCCAGCAGCGAATTGAACGTTTTGCTCAACGCTGTGCCGGAAACCCGCTGTCTCGCTATCTACTGCTGCCGTGCATCGGCACCTTTGTTTTTTGTAATCCAATGACGTTGAGTCTGGGCCGGTTTATGCCCGAGAAGTACAAACCCAGTTACTACGCGGCAGCCTCTTATAGCTGCCACTCAATGAACGGGCTGTTTCCACACATCAATCCCGGCGAACTGTTTGTCTATCTGGGGATCGCCAGCGGCCTGACCACGCTTGGCCTGCCGCTCGGTCCACTCGCGGTGAGCTATCTGCTGGTTGGCCTGGTGACAAACTTCTTCCGCGGCTGGGTGACCGACCTCACCACCTCCATCTTCGAAAAGAAAATGGGCATTCAACTTGAGCAGAAAGTCCATCTGGCGGGAGCGACATCATGAGGCGTATTCGTATTGAAAGAGGTACCGGTGGCTGGGGTGGCCCGATTGAACTGGATGCAACCCCCGGTAAGAAAATTGTCTATATCACCGCAGGAACACGCCCGGCGATTGTCGACAAGCTGGCGCAATTAACCGGTTGGCAGGCTATTGATGGCTTTAAAGAGGGCGAGCCTGCAGAAGACGAAATCGGCGCAGCCATCATCGACTGCGGCGGCACGCTACGCTGCGGTATTTACCCGAAACGCCGGATTCCGACAATTAACATTCATTCCACCGGAAAGTCCGGCCCGCTGGCGCAGTACATTACCGAAGATATTTATGTCTCCGGCGTTAAAGAAGACAACATTACCGCTGTCGGTGAAGCCACCACGACGCCACCACCAGCAAGCACCACGGCGGGTCGTGACTACGACACCAGTAAAAAGATTACTGAACAGAGTGATGGCCTGCTGGCGAAAGTCGGCATGGGCATGGGTTCCGCCGTGGCGGTACTGTTCCAGTCCGGGCGCGACACGATTGATACCGTGCTGAAAACCATTCTGCCGTTTATGGCCTTCGTCTCGGCGCTGATCGGCATCATCATGGCCTCCGGCCTGGGTGACTGGATCGCCCACGGCCTGGCGCCGCTGGCCAGCCATCCGCTGGGGCTCGTGACGCTGGCATTAATCTGTTCCTTCCCGCTGCTGTCGCCGTTCCTCGGCCCAGGTGCAGTGATCGCCCAGGTTATTGGCGTGTTGATTGGCGTGCAGATTGGTCTGGGCAATATTCCTCCACATCTGGCTCTGCCTGCACTGTTCGCGATCAACGCCCAGGCCGCCTGCGACTTCATCCCTGTGGGGTTATCACTGGCAGAAGCCCGTCAGGACACCGTGCGCGTCGGCGTGCCGTCCGTACTGGTAAGCCGCTTCCTGACCGGCGCGCCTACCGTTCTCATCGCCTGGTTTGTTTCCGGCTTTATTTATCAATAAGAGGCTCTCAAAGATGACCGTGATCTATCAAACCACCATCACCCGCATTGGCCAGAGCGCCCCGGATGCACTCTGTGACCAAATGCTGATTACCTTTCGTGAAGGCGCACCTGCGGATATCGAAGAGTTTTGCTTCATCCACTGCCACGGCGAGCTAAACGGCGTTCTGCAGGCGGGTATTCAGTTTGAGCTGGGTCAGCATCGCTACCCGGTCACCGCCGTGGGTAGCGTGGCAGAAATGAACTTGCGTGAACTGGGGCATATCACCCTGCGCTTCGACGGACAGAGCGAGGCGGAATTCCCTGGCACCGTACACGTTGCGGGGCCGGTACCGGACGCCATCGCGCCGGGCTGTATTTTGAAGTTTGTTGCTTAAGCGTAAAGGAGAGAAAAATGAATCAAGTTGCCGTTGTCATTGGTGGAGGCCAGACCCTGGGGGCATTCCTTTGCCGTGGGCTTGCGACAGAGGGATACCGCGTGGCGGTGGTCGATATTCAAAGCGATAAAGCCGCAAACGTGGCGCAGGAAATTAATGCCGAGTTCGGTGAGGGGACCGCTTACGGATTTGGTGCCGACGCCACCAGCGAACAAAGCGTGCTGGCGCTATCACGTGGTGTCGATGAGATATTCGGTCGCGCCGATCTACTGGTTTACAGTGCGGGGATCGCCAAAGCGGCGTTTATCAGCGATTTTCAGCTCGGGGATTTCGACCGCTCGCTGCAGGTGAATCTGGTCGGTTACTTCCTCTGTGCCCGTGAGTTCTCACGTCTGATGATCCGCGACGGCGTGCAGGGGCGCATTATCCAGATCAACTCAAAATCCGGCAAAGTGGGCAGCAAGCACAACTCAGGTTACAGTGCGGCAAAATTTGGCGGCGTGGGCTTAACCCAGTCGCTGGCGCTGGATCTCGCGGAATATGGGATTACCGTGCATTCATTGATGCTCGGCAATCTGCTGAAATCACCGATGTTCCAGTCGTTGTTGCCGCAGTATGCCACCAAGCTTGGCCTCAAACCGGATGAAGTGGAGCAGTACTACGTGGATAAGGTCCCACTCAAGCGCGGCTGCGATTATCAGGACGTGCTGAACATGCTGCTGTTCTACGCCAGCCCGAAAGCATCTTACTGCACCGGACAATCGATTAACGTTACCGGCGGTCAGGTGATGTTCTAATGTTGAATTGCCGGATGGCGGTTTCACCTTATCCGGCCTACGCCATCCCTGTAGGCCGGGTAAGCGTAGCGCCACCCGGCATATAATCAAGGAGCAATAACATGGTTTCCGCACTGATTACCGTCGCCGCCATCGCCTGGTGCCTACAGCTAGCGCTGGGCGGCTGGCAAATTTCCCGCTTTAATCGCGCGTTCGACAAGCTTTGTCAGCAGGGTCGGGTCGGCGTCGGGCGTTCCGGCGGACGTTTTAAACCGCGCGTCGTGGTCGCTATCGCTCTGGATGAGCAACAGCGGGTAACCGATACGTTATTTATGAAAGGTCTTACCGTATTCGCCAGACCAGGCAAAATTGTCCCGATAATGGGAAAACATCTTGATGAATTACAGCCTGATGTGATCTTTCCCCATGATCAACTCTCACAGAATGCACTATCATTGGCGCTTAAACTGAAACATGGATAATTTCGTTGTGAATGCTATTAGCTTGCGAAATTATCATTTTGCAACCTATAGCCTAAATAATTCGAGTTGCAGAAGGCCAACGCACATGCAGCTTGAAGTATAACGGGCATATACATAAGTCAGGGTAATCACGCCTATGAAACCTCGTCAGCGTCAGGCTGCCATACTGGAGTATCTGCAAAAGCAGGGAAAATGCTCGGTTGAAGAACTGGCCCACAACTTTGATACAACCGGCACAACCATTCGCAAAGACCTGGTCATTCTGGAAAATGCCGGCACCGTCATTCGCACCTATGGCGGCGTAGTATTAAACAAAGACGAATCTGACCCACCCATCGACCACAAAACGCTAATCAACACGCATAAGAAAGCGCAAATTGCCGAAGCCGCCGTGCGCTTTATTCACGACGGCGACTCAATCATTCTCGACGCAGGCAGCACCGTTTTGCAGATGGTGCCAATGCTCACCCGCTTTAGTAACATCACCGTGATGACCAACAGCCTGCACATTGTTAACGCCCTTTCGGAACTGGACAACGAGCAAACTATCCTGATGCCCGGCGGCACCTTTCGCAAAAAATCGGCGTCATTTCACGGGCAACTGGCAGAAAATGCCTTCGAGCAGTTCAGCTTTGATAAACTCTTCATGGGAACCGACGGCATCGATCTGAATGCCGGTGTGACCACCTTTAATGAGGTCTATACCGTCAGCAAGGCGATGTGCAATGCCGCTCGCGAAGTGATTCTGATGGCGGACTCGTCGAAATTCGGGCGCAAAAGCCCCAATGTGGTATGCAGTCTGGAAAGCGTCGACAAGCTGATTACCGATGCGGGCATCGACCCTGCATTTCGTCAGGCGCTGGAAGCAAAAGGGATAGAAGTGATCATAACCGGAGAAACCAATGAGTGATGCACTACTGAACGCGGGCCGTCAGACGTTAATGCTGGAACTCCAGGAAGCCAGCCGACTGCCAGAACGCCTCGGCGATGACTTTGTTCGTGCCGCCAATACTATCATCCACTGCGAAGGCAAAGTGATTGTCTCTGGCATTGGTAAGTCTGGCCATATTGGCAAAAAAATCGCCGCGACCCTCGCCAGCACCGGCACCCCGGCGTTCTTCGTGCATCCAGCGGAAGCATTGCACGGCGACTTAGGCATGATTGAAAGCCGCGATGTGATGCTCTTCATCTCCTACTCCGGCGGCGCGAAAGAGCTGGATCTCATCATTCCGCGCCTGGAAGACAAATCAGTCGCGCTGCTGGCGATGACCGGAAAACCCACCTCGCCATTAGGTCTGGCCGCCAAAGCCGTACTGGATATTTCGGTTGAACGTGAAGCCTGTCCGATGCGTCTGGCACCCACCTCCAGCACCGTCAACACCCTGATGATGGGCGATGCGCTGGCAATTGCCGTCATGCAAGCGCGCGGTTTTAACGAAGAGGATTTTGCGCGTTCTCATCCGGCCGGAGCGCTGGGCGCTCGTCTGTTAAACAAGGTGCACCACCTGATGCGCCGCGACGACGCCGTACCGCAGGTGACGCTTACTACCAGCGTTATGGACGCCATGCTGGAACTGAGCCGCACCGGTCTGGGTCTGGTGGCGGTCTGCGACGAGCAGTCTCTGGTGAAAGGTGTCTTTACCGACGGTGACCTGCGTCGCTGGCTGGTTGGTGGCGGCGCACTCAGCACGGAAGTACGCGAAGCGATGACCCCGAATGGCGTCACGCTGCAGGCACAAAGCCGCGCGATTGACGCCAAAGAGGTTCTGATGAAGCGCAAAATCACTGCCGCACCGGTGGTGGATGAAAACGGCAAACTCACCGGCGCAATTAACCTGCAGGATTTTTATCAGGCGGGCATTCTCTAATCCTTCAGTCCCAGACGCTTCGCCAGCCGATGCAGGTTGGCGACGTCGGTTTCCAGCGCCCGCGCGCTTGCCGCCCAGCTATGGTTATTCTGCGCCAGCGCCCGGCGGATCATCTCCCGCTGAAAAGACTCCGTGGCTTCGCGCAGATTGTGATTCTGCGGGATCTCCGCCATGACGTCGGCTTCAGCCTGCGGCGTATGCGCCTCTTCCTGTAAGGCAAAGTGCTGCGGCTCCAGCACCACTTCATCCCCTGCCCTTGTTGCCCTGGCCAGCACCACCGCACGATGAATAGCATGTTCCAGCTCACGCACGTTACCCGGCCAACCGTAGCTCAGCAGATGGCGACGCGCACCGGGGCTTAGCACCACACGGGAAAGTCCCAGCCTCAGCCGGCACTGTTCGCAAAAATAACCCGCCAGCAAAACCACATCTTCACCGCGCTCACGCAGCGGCGGTACCGAAAGGGGAAAGACGCTCAGGCGGTGGAACAGGTCGGCACGGAAATTCCCGGCCAGCACCTCTTCGCGTAAATCACGGTTGGTGGCTGCCAGCACGCGAACATCCACCCGCAAGCTGCGATCGTCACCCACTCGCTGAATATCACCGTACTGCAACACGCGCAGCAGCTTGGCCTGCAACGCCAGTGACAGTTCGCCAATCTCGTCCAGGAACAGCGTGCCGTTGTCCGCCATTTCAAACTTGCCGCTACGGTTGCTGATGGCCCCGGTAAAGGCGCCTTTCACATGGCCAAACAGTTCGCTTTCCGCGACGCTTTCTGGCAACGCGGCACAGTTGAGATACACAAGCGGATTCACCGCACGCGGCGAGCCTTCATGAATTGCTTTCGCCACCAGCTCTTTCCCGGTTCCCGTTTCGCCGCTGATTAAGACGTTAAGATCGGAGCCTGCCACAATCTCAATCTCTTTTTTCAGCTGCATCATATTAGGCGACAGGCCAATCATCTGCGTTTCCGTCACCTGTTCGAAAGCGGTGGACGAACCCGGCAGCATATTCTGGCTTTCCAGCTGTTCAATCAGCAGCGCATTGCTCAGCGCCCCCGCCGCCAGTGCGGCAATCAACCTAAGCTCTTCATCGCTGAAGACATCGAACTGATCTGGCTCCATACCATCCAGCGTCAGCGCGCCAATCAAATTTTGTCCGGCAAACAGCGGCAGCCCAATGCAGGCATGGACCTTCAGGCTTTCCTGGCCGGGGATCAGCCCATCGTACGGATCGGGCAAATCGCTGTCGGCTGGAAAACGCACCACGTCCCCGGCGCGGGCAATCGCTTCCAGACGCGGATGCCCCTCCAACGTAAACCGTCTGCCGAGAACATCCTGCGCCAGCCCGTCGATCGCCAGCGGAATAAACTGTCGTGATTCATAGCGCAGCAGCGCCGACGCATCGCACTCCAGCACCTGGCGCAGCGTAGTGATCAGGCGTTGAAAACGATCCTGATGCCCAATACCGCTTTGTAATTCAATGGCGATACCCGCCAGCACATCAACGGAAAAACTCATGGCTACCTCATTGTCATTTTGACAATGCATATTGTCATATTGACAACAAAAAGCATAGTCATTTTGACAATTAATTTAAAGAAGAAAAACATTAAACTGTTATAAATCAATTAAATAAAAAGTTGGCACGCAACATGCAATAAGCAAAACATCTTTTTTAGAAACACGCTAAATTAATTACTGAGGTTGCTATGTCTATTCTGGTTAAAAATAACATTCATTGGGTTGGCCAACGTGACTGGGAAGTTCGTGATTTCCACGGGACAGAATACAAAACGCTGCGCGGCAGCAGCTACAACAGCTATCTTATCCGTGAAGAAAAAAATGTCCTGATCGATACAGTAGACCACAAGTTTAGCCGTGAATTCGTGCAGAATCTGCGCAATGAAATTGACCTGGCAGATATTGACTACATCATCATTAACCATGCAGAAGAAGACCATGCCGGGGCGCTGACCGAGCTGATGTCCTGCATCCCGGACACGCCGATTTACTGCACCGCTAACGCGATTGACTCCATCACCGGCCACCACCATCACCCGGAATGGAACTTCAACGTGGTAAAAACCGGTGACTCACTGGATATCGGTAATGGCAAACAGCTGATCTTCGTTGAAACGCCGATGCTGCACTGGCCGGACAGCATGATGACTTACATGACCGGTGACGCCGTGCTGTTCAGTAACGATGCTTTTGGTCAGCACTACTGTGACGAACGTCTGTTCAACGACGAAGTAGATCAGACTGAACTGTTCGAACAGTGCCAGCGCTACTACGCCAACATCCTGACGCCGTTCAGCCGCCTGGTTACGCCAAAAATCACTGAAATCCTCGGCTTCAATCTGCCGGTTGATATGATTGCCACCTCTCACGGTGTGGTATGGCGCGACAACCCAACGCAGATCGTTGAGATGTACCTGAAATGGGCAGCGGATTATCAGGAAGATCGTATCACTATCTTCTACGACACCATGTCCAACAACACCCGTATGATGGCCGATGCCATTGCCCAGGGCATCAACGAAGTTGACCCGAACGTGGCAGTGAAAATCTTTAACGTCGCCCGCAGCGATAAAAACGAAGTCCTGACGAACGTCTTCCGCTCTAAAGGCGTGCTGGTCGGCACCTCCACGATGAACAACGTGATGATGCCGAAGATCGCCGGTCTGGTCGAAGAAATGACCGGCCTGCGTTTTCGCAATAAACGCGCCAGCGCCTTCGGCTCACACGGCTGGAGCGGCGGTGCGGTAGACCGTCTGTCCACGCGTCTGCAGGATGCCGGTTTTGAAATGTCCCTGAGCCTGAAAGCCAAATGGCGCCCGGATCTGGATGCGCTGGAACTGTGCCGTCAGCACGGTCGTGAAATTGCACGTCAGTGGGCGCTCGCTCCACTGCCGGAAACCAGCGTCAAAGCCGCAACCAAAGAGGAAGAGTGCGCCTGTGCCGCCGCCGCGGCCGCTGACCTTGGACCTTGCATGCAGTGCAGCGTTTGCCAGTGGATCTACGATCCAGAGAAAGGCGAGCCGCTGCAGGATGTCGCACCGGGTACACCGTGGAGCGACGTGCCGGAAAACTTCCTGTGCCCGGAATGTTCATTAGGCAAAGACGTCTTCGACGTACTGGCTACGGAGGCAAAATGAGCCGCGGAATTGTCATTATTGGTTCGGGCTTCGCCGCCCGCCAGTTAGTCAAAAATATCCGTAAGCAGGATGCGACTGTCCCGCTGACCCTGATTGCCGCTGACAGCATCGATGAGTACAACAAGCCCGATCTCAGCCATGTTATCAGCCAGGCACAGCGTGCCGACGACCTCACCCGCCAGTCGGCGGGGGAGTTTGCCGAACAGTTTAATTTGCGCCTGTTCCCGCACACCTGGGTGACCGACATCGATGCCGATGCTCACGTAGTGAAAAGCCAGGACAAGCAGTGGCAGTATGACAAGCTGGTGCTGGCTACGGGGGCATCAGCCTTTGTACCGCCGGTGACCGGACGTGAGTTAATGCTCACACTGAACAGCCAGCAGGAGTATCGCGCCTGTGAAACGCAACTGCGCGATGCGCAGCGAGTCCTGATTGTTGGCGGTGGTTTGATTGGCAGCGAGCTGGCGATGGATTTCTGCCGTGCCGGTAAAGCGGTGACGCTTATCGATAACGCCGCCAGCATTCTGGCCTCGTTAATGCCGCCAGAAGTCAGCAGCCGTTTACAGCATCGTCTGACCGATATGGGCGTACACCTGCTGCTGAAATCACAGTTGCAGAGTCTGGAGAAAACCAGCACCGGTATCCGTGCCACGCTCGATCGTAACCGCAGTGTAGACGTTGATGCGGTGATTGCCGCAACCGGTCTGCGTGCAGAAACCGCGCTGGCGCGTCGCGCCGGGTTAACCATCAATCGCGGCGTTTGCGTTGACAGCTATCTGCAAACCAGCCACCCGGATATTTACGCCCTCGGTGACTGCGCAGAAATTAATGGTCAGGTCCTGCCGTTCCTGCAGCCGATTCAGCTCAGCGCGATGTATCTGGCTAAAAACCTGCTCGGCGGCAATGCTCCGCTGAAACTGCCGGCCATGCTGGTAAAAATCAAAACGCCTGAGCTGCCATTACACCTGGCAGGGGAAACCCAGCGTCGCGATCTGAACTGGCATATTGCGGCTGAAGCAGAAGGTATGGTCGCCAGAGGAATGAACAGCGAAGGCCAACTGTGTGCCTTCGTGGTGAGCGAAGATCGTATGAAGGAGGCCTTCGCGCTGCTGAAAACACTGCCCGTGTAAACAATGTTGTGCCATTGCTTGTTTTATTAACCTCACGCACACGGATGTGCGTTGCCACTTGTCGGTATGCCCCGACTTGCTTTTCTTGCCCCGCCAGTCCCGGGGCTTTTTTTATTTTTACGGCAATGCCCGCGCCGCAGCAATCACGCCCTGCCCCAGCGACAATCCCCCATCCCCTGCCGGTAAACGCTGCGGGAACAGTAACGTAAAATCATGCAGATAAAACGCCAGACGGGCTGACAGCAAACGGTTATGCATCACGCCCCCGCTAAATACCAGCGTCGTAATACCGCGTAACTGTGCCTGTTGGCGCATCAGCGTAGCAAACCCACGCGCCAGCGCATCATGGAAAGCCCAGGCGCGTTCAGGGGGGGTCGCCTGCCAGTTCAGCCACTGCTGCCAGAAAACCGCCAAATCCAACTGGTTGTTGTTAAGCGGTATGGCGACCGGGTGTTCAACGCCTGCACATTGTGACGCTAACGCCTCCAGCGCACAGGCGGCCTCGCCTTCATAGCTCAGGGATTGCGGTGCGCACTGCAGTGCGGCGGCAACGGCATCAAACAAGCGTCCACACGACGATGCCAACGGCGCGTTGATCCCACGCTCGATGGCGCGAGCCAGTACGCTCCAGTTTTGTTGCTGCACAAACGCCGTTTCCGGATAACGCTGCCAGTCAGGCACAAAGCGCAGACACTGCGCCAGCAGATTGCGCCACGGCTGTTTTGCCGCCAGATCGCCACCCACCAGCGCTACCGCGGGCAAGCCACCCAGGTATTCGCATTCGCGATAATTCACCCGCAGGCACTCGCCACCCCACAGCGCACCGTTTTCGCCCATGCCGATACCGTCCAGCGTCAGGGCAATAACATCGCCACCGTTCAACGGCCAGCCGTGCTCAGCCAGGCACGCCGCAGCATGCGCATGATGGTGCAGCACCGTTTCAATTGGCAACGTCATCTCACGGGCCCACTGGCTGGAAACGTAGCCAGGATGCGCGTCGCAGACGATACGCTGCGGGGTAAAATCATAAATGTTCTGGATCAGATGCAGCGCATCGCGCCACTGATGCTGAATGCCGTCATCGCTCAGATCGCCCAGATGCTGACTAATCACCGCCTGTTCCCCCCGGATCAGACAGAACGTATTTTTCAGATCAGCGCCTAAGCACAGCATCGGCGGCACGTCGCGAAAACCTGGCGGCAACGCCACGGCATCCGGCACGTAGCCTCGGGAGCGACGCAGCATCTCCCCGCTTTCGCGCACCACGGAGTCATCCATGCGCTGCACAATCTCGCGGTTATGCAGCAAAAAGCCGTCGGCAATGTCGTGCAAATCGTCCAGCGCCTGCGCATTAGTAATGGCTGGCGGTCATCACCAGCGGCCCCTTCATCTCCTGCAACAGCAAATGCTGTAACGGGTTGGCAGGCAGCATGACGCCGACCTCGGTAAGTCCTGGCGCAATCCCTTCACACAGTGAAACCACATACTGTTTATTGACCAACACGATGGGGGCAGCGGGCGTAGTCAGCAAACGCCGTGCCGCTTCTGGCAGTCCGTCATCCCCCGGCAGCATTACCGCCAGCGGTTTAGCCGGACGATGTTTACGCCGACGGAGCAGCGCCACGGCAGCGTCGTTGCGCGCATCACAGACCAGATGAAATCCACCAATGCCTTTAACCGCCACAATGCCACCGGCTTTCAACCGCGTAACCGCCGCCTGTAGCGCCGGTTCTTTTTCCGCTCGCTCGTCTGCGCTTATCCACGCCAGATGCGGGCCACACGCTGGGCAGGCGACAGGCTGGGCATGAAAACGACGATCATACGGATCGCGATATTCAGCATCGCATTGTGGGCACAACGGGAATGAAGCCATGACGGTAAACGGACGGTCATACGGCATCGCACGAATAATGGTGAAGCGCGGGCCGCAGTGGGTACAGTTGATGAAAGGGTAACGATAACGGCGTTCACCGGGGGTGTTCATTTCAGCTAGACATTCAGGGCAAGTTGCGGCGTCCGGTACGATCTGCGTATTCATCGTTCCGCCAGCACTTTGGCGGATGGAGAAATCTGCGGGTCGTTGTTGCCAGGCAAACGGCGCACTCTCGACGCTATCAATCCGCGCCAGCGGCGGGCAGTGCTGATGCAGTTCGGCAATAAATTGCGCTGCGTCTTCGAGCAAACGCACCACCACCCCGTCGCCGTCGTTACAGACGTCGCCATGCAGCTGTAGCCGCTGCGCCAGTTGCCAGACAAAGGGTCGGAACCCAACGCCCTGTACCTTACCGCGAATGCGCAGCTCTACACCGGAGTGGTTGCTTAGTGTCATGTTGAATTCCCGCGATCGTGTATCCCTGAAATATCCCTTTGCCGGATGGCGGCTTCGCCTTATCCGGCCTACGTGTTATTGCCCTGTAGGCCTGATAAGCGTAGCGCCATCAGGCAGGTATTTTACGCGGATTTTGGACAATCAGAACAGCAAAGATGCGGTGGAGTCCAGTGCCGCACGACGGCGTTTTTCCGCGCTCAGCTGCTCCAGTTTATTGCGATCGACATAAATCAGCGCATGCGTCGGGCAGACTTCCATACAGGCAGGACCGGCTTCGCGATGGTGGCACAGATCGCATTTGTTGGCTTCGGCTTTTTCAGCACGCACGTTCAGACCCGCGCCGCTGTTACGAATAACCGGACGGACAACCACTTCCATTGCGCCATAAGGACAAGCGACCACGCAGGTTTTACAGCCAATGCAGCGTTCCTGCATCACGTGGACAAAGCCTTTATCGCGGCTAATTGCACCGTTCGGGCAGACGTTGGCACACGGCGCATCTTCACACTGACGGCACAGCGTCGCGGTAGAGACGTTAACGCCTTTGATCACGTGAATGCGCGGTAAAAAGGTTTCAGGGGTCAGCGATGCGCAGTCCTGGTTATCCTGATGGGATACCACGCAGGCCACTTCACAGGTACGGCAACCAATGCATTTATTGGCGTCTGCAATGATGAAACGGTTCATCAAATTCTCCAGCAATGACAGATTATCTGCCGAAACATTCATAAATCGTGCCAGAATTTAATGCGCTGTTATTAAAGGATTTTTATTTTACTCTGCTTTAATAAAGCATGTCATCGTCACTAGTGACGATGACAAATGACAGCATCAGCGCGAAAGTGTCGGCGCAAGAGAGGCGCGAGGGATAAGCTCACCGGTAAAGGTTTTCGCTGGCGTAAAGGCTCCGCCGTCCAGCATAAAGATCAGGCGTCCTATGGTTTCCTGGACCATCTCCGTGACCGGGATTTTGACGCTGGCAAGCGCCGGAATGGTGTACGGCGCAAGGGCTATATCATCGAAACCAATCACCGACACCTGCGCGGGAACATTAATGCCCTGCTCGTTCAACTGCTTCATCGCGCCAATCGCCATATCATCATTGCTGGCCACCAGCGCGGTGAAATTCACCTTGCGTAAAAGTAAGGTTTTAACGCCTTCAGCCCCACAGGCTGGCGTCCATTTACCCTTCACAATCAAATCATTATTCAACGGAATGCCGTGCTGCGCCAGCGCGTCTTTGTAACCGGAAAGTCGCTCCACGCCGGTGGGCGAATCCATTGAGCCGCTGATAAAAGCAATCTCGGTATGCCCGGCGCGAATCAACTGCGTGACGGCATTAAAGCTGGTCTGTTTTTGATCGCACCAGACGCAGTGGCTGGTGTTTTTACGCAGGCGTCGGTTAAGCACCATAATGGGCTGGGCGTGTGCATCGATAATCTCATCGATGTCATCCACACTGAGAAAACGCGGATAGATCATGACAGCATCACAGCGCAGGTCGAGCAGATATTGAATCGCCTGACGCTCTTCCTCGGCACTATGTTTACCGTCGGCAAGCAGAAGCTGGCGTCCTTTATCCTCCGCCATACGCGCAGTGTGAAAGAGCAACTCGCTAAAATAAACGCCGTGATACAGGGTGTTGGTTACCACCAGACCCAGCGTCTGCGTGCTCTTCGCCGCCAGGCTGCGCGCCAGCAAATTGGGACGATAGCCACTCTCTTCAATAGCCTGGAACACGCGGTCTTTGGTCTCCTGGCTGACGTAGCCGTTCCCCGAAAGCACCCGGGAAACCGTAGCTTTCGACACGCCAGCACGCTTCGCCACTTCCAACATCGTGGTCATCTTACTCATCCCTTTTCACGCAATGTGACGCAGTGTACTGCACCGTTTCACCGCTGTCCTTGCTGCTCAATCGCAGAACGCGTTATCTGGTGATCGTAGTCACAAATACAAAAAATGATCAAAATATAATCTTGTATAAATAGTATAAATTAAACATGATTTTGTGGAACCGGTTTCCTATCAATGTTTCATCATCACCAACATGAGACGAAAATAAACGGTAAGACATTACCTACCCTACTGATAAAACAGGATTAAATCCGATGTCTAAAAATTATGCAGCGCTGGCGCGCTCGGTTGTGACGGCTCTGGGCGGCGTCGAGAACATCACCGCAGTAACCCACTGCATGACCCGTTTACGTTTCGTTATCAAAGATGATTCACAGGTCGACAGCGCTACGTTAAAAACGCTTAGTGGCGTACTCGGCGTAGTGCGTAGCGACAATCAGTGCCAGGTGATCATTGGTAATACCGTGTCCCAAGCGTATCGCGAGGTCGTCAGCCTGCTGCCGGGCGATATGCAGCCCAGCGAACCTGCAGGCAAACCCAAACTGACGCTCAAGCGTATTGGGGCAGGGATCCTTGATGCGCTGATCGGCACTATGTCACCGCTGATCCCGGCGATTATCGGTGGATCGATGCTGAAACTGCTGGCAATGATCCTCGAAATGACCGGCGTGCTGCAAAAAGGCTCCTCGACGCTGACGATCCTGACAGTGATTGGCGACGGCGCATTCTTCTTCCTGCCGCTGATGGTCGCCGCCTCTGCCGCCATTAAATTCAAAACCAACATGTCGCTGGCTATTGCTATTGCGGGCGTGCTGGTGCATCCGAGCTTTATTGATCTGATGGCTAAAGCCGCACAGGGCGAGCACGTTGAGTTCGCGCTGATCCCGGTCACGGCGGTGAAATACACCTACACGGTGATCCCGGCGCTGGTCATGACCTGGTGCCTGTCGTACATCGAACGGTGGGTGGATCGCATTACGCCAGCCGTAACCAAAAACTTCCTGAAACCAATGCTGATCGTGCTGATCGCCGCCCCGCTCGCCATCGTCTTAATTGGCCCGATTGGCATCTGGATCGGCAGCGCGATCTCCGCGTTGGTGTACACCATTCACGGTTATCTGGGCTGGCTGTCGGTGGCCATTATGGGCGCACTGTGGCCGCTTCTGGTGATGACCGGCATGCACCGCGTCTTTACCCCCACCATTATTCAAACCATTGCCGAAACCGGTAAAGAAGGCATGGTTATGCCGTCTGAAATTGGCGCCAACCTGTCGCTGGGTGGCTCTTCTTTAGCGGTCGCCTGGAAAACCAAGAACCCGGAACTGCGTCAGACAGCGTTAGCCGCGGCGGCCTCCGCCATTATGGCAGGGATTTCCGAGCCGGCGCTGTACGGCGTGGCGGTACGCCTGAAACGTCCGCTGATTGCCAGTCTTATCAGCGGCTTTATCTGCGGTGCCGTAGCCGGGATGGCCGGACTGGCAAGCCACTCGATGGCTGCACCAGGTCTGTTCACCAGCGTACAGTTTTTTGACCCGGCCAATCCGATGACCATTGTCTGGGTATTTGGCGTCATGGCGCTGGCGGTAGTGCTGTCGTTTGTCTTAACGCTGCTGCTCGGCTTTGAGGATATTCCCGTCGAAGATGCGGCTGCGCAGGCCAGAAAAAATCAGGCTGCGCAGCCGGGAAATATCAATGGCGCCAGCATCTGACGGATACTAACTGAGGTTTATTATGTCTGTTTTTCCGCAAGGATTTTTATGGGGCGGTGCACTGGCCGCCAACCAGTCTGAAGGGGCGTATCGGGAAGGCGGCAAAGGGCTGACTACCGTGGATATGATCCCCCACGGCGCACATCGAATGCCGGTTAAACTGGGTCAGGAAAAGCGCGTTCAACTGCGGGATGACGAGTTTTATCCCAGCCATGAAGCGATTGATTTTTATCATCGCTATAAAGACGATATCGCCCTGATGGCAGAAATGGGGTTCACGGTGTTTCGTACCTCAATCGCCTGGAGTCGGCTCTATCCGAACGGGGATGAACTGACGCCAAATCAGGAAGGCATTGATTTTTATCGCTCGGTGTTTGCCGAGTGCAAAAAGTACGGTATTGAGCCGTTGGTGACGTTGTGCCACTTTGATGTACCGATGCACCTGGTCACCGAGTATGGCTCCTGGCGTAACCGCAAAATGGTGGAGTTTTTCACCCGCTACGCCCGTACCTGCTTCGAGGCCTTTGATGGTCTGGTGAAATACTGGCTGACGTTCAATGAAATCAACATCCTGCTGCACAGCCCTTTTTCCGGCGCGGGACTGGTGTTTGAAGCGGGTGAAAATCAGGATCAGGTGAAATACCAGGCCGCGCACCACGAACTGGTTGCCAGTGCACTGGCAACCAAAATCGCCCATGAAATCAATCCGCACAACCAGGTCGGGTGCATGCTGGCGGGCGGAAACTTTTACCCCTACTCGTGCAAACCTGAAGATGTGTGGACCGCGCTGGAAAAGGACCGTGAAAACCTGTTCTTTATTGATGTACAGGCGCGTGGTGCTTATCCCGCCTACTCAGCCCGCGTGTTTCGTGACAAGGGCGTAGTGATTGAGAAAGCCCCGGAAGATGACGACATCCTGAAAAATACCGTCGATTTTGTCTCCTTCAGCTATTACGCCTCGCGCTGCGCCTCGGCAGAAATGAACACCGGCAACACCAGCGCCGCCAACGTGGTGAAGTCACTGCGCAATCCGTACATTGCAGCCAGCGAATGGGGCTGGGGCATTGACCCACTGGGTCTGCGCATCACCATAAACATGATGTATGACCGCTACCAGAAACCCCTGTTTCTGGTGGAGAACGGACTGGGGGCAAAAGATGAAATCGATGCCAACGGTGAGATCAACGATGACTATCGCATCCGCTATTTATGCGACCATATTCGCGCCATGGCAGACGCCATTGAAGACGGCGTGCCGCTGATGGGTTACACCACCTGGGGCTGTATCGATCTGGTTTCCGCTTCCACCGGCGAGATGAGCAAACGCTACGGTTTTGTCTATGTCGACCGCGATGACGCAGGCAATGGCACGCTGACGCGGACTCGCAAGAAATCATTCTGGTGGTACAAAAAAGTGATCGCCAGCAACGGGGCTGAGCTGGACTGATCGTCGGGCCGGATGGCGCTTGCTATCCGGCCCGCATGATCACCCGCCACAAACATCCCCCTTCCTTTCCGTTTCATTTTTTACATTCATTTTTCTGGATCGTCATTCCATTCTGCGGTTTGCTGCCGCGCATTATTACTGGCATTTTATTCAGTAGTTTTTACTTTTCACCGTTCGTAACAAGGAAACGTTCATGTCTACTGATAATGTTCAAACACCAATGATTATCGCCAAACCCGTGCGTCGTTTAAAAGTGGGTTACGTCAGAAGACGCTACGAAGATCGCCGTACCGGATTCACCCTGCGTATCAGTCGACACGCCTCATTAACGCTGAATGGCGACTGGCTGGAACAGGCGGGTTTTCCGACCGGCACAGAGGTGAATGTTTCGGTGATGCAGGGGAAATTAATTATTGAGCAGGCAACTAAATAACGGCTGGATATGTAAAGGCGGAACAGGCCGGATGCCGCGCGTGGCTGACATCCGGCGCTGGGAATGCTTACTCTTCTGGTGCTTCTAACTCAGCAAATCCGCCATGGCCTTCCCAACCGGCTAATCGCTGATACACGGTCCCGACCGCCTCTTTGATTGGCTGCGTCATCGGGTAATAAAAGCCGACAATATCCGGTTGAATGCCGAGGAAAATCACCTCGCCAACATCTTCTTTGAGCTGATCAACCAAATAGTTCAACGGCATATTATGGGTGGTCATCATGAACATCTCGGCAATATCATCGGGATCGATAATGCGAATCTCGCCTGGGTTGAGGCCCATGTCAGTGGCATCAACAATCAGCAGACGTTCCGGGCGCAGTTCGCGGATCGCGACGATATCATTTTCTGGCGCACTTCCGCCGTCGATGACCACCCAGTTGCCTTTAGGCTCAGCGGCGCACATTTCTGCCAGCAGCGGACCCGCACCGTCGTCACCCATCATGCTGTTGCCGACACACAATAAAACGTCAGTCACGGTGTCTCCTCACCATCAGATAGATGGCGCTTTCCTGGTGAATGTCATGCAGCATGCTGAGCACCAGCTTGCTCCATTCCTGCTGTTGCGGCGTCTGCGCGTCGAGTGCGTCATCAAACGCGCGCGCCAGCATCTGCACATGGTTAAAATCGATGACGATTTCACCGTACTTCGGTACGCCTTCCATCTTACGGCGAGCTTCGCTTCCTTCGGCAAGTGTGGCAATCCACGCCAGATAGTCATCCCACGGGCAGGTTAACGCCGCTTCCAGGCAGTCGATTATGCCTAAGTGGTGACCAATCGCCAGGCTGTAATAGACAACCTGCTGCGCCTCAGCGGGCGTTGCATCGTTCTCATCAATAAACTTACGGCTCAGTTGACTGAACACCACCGTTTCACTCATCGGATACGCGCCTCTTCTACAACATGATTAAGATGCGTGACGATCTCGGTCAGACGCGGATCGTTTTCCGCTTCCAGCCAGCGCACCACCTGTTGCTCACCCTGCCCCAACTGATTCATATAGTCATCGGCAATCTGACGACCATAACGATAACCCGCCAGACGACGTGCTTCGCGATCGACCTTCACACGCAGCGGCTGAACCATATCCGGGTGCAAAATTTCCGCAGGCTGTGCGTCCAGTTCGCCTGGTGCACGTGCGTGAATTTTCTGCTCCAGCAGGCCAAGCGCCATCGCAAAGCCGTACAGCGTGGCGGCAGGCGTCGGTGGGCAACCGGGAATATACACATCCACGGGAACAATTTTGTCGGTGCCGCCCCATACGCAGTATAAGTCGTGGAAGATACCGCCGCTGTTGCCGCAGGCCCCATAGGAGATACAAATTTTCGGGTCCGGGGCAGACTGCCAGGCACGCAGCGCCGGAGAACGCATCGCGCGGGTTACCGCACCGGTGAACAGCAGAATATCCGCATGGCGCGGCGACGGAACCACTTTGATGCCAAAACGTTCGGCGTCAAACAGCGGGGACAAGGTGGCGAAGATTTCGATTTCGCAACCGTTGCAGCCACCGCAGTCGACGCGGTAAACGTACGCTGAACGCTTGATGCTTTTCAGCAATGACGCTTTCATGCTGGCAATGGATTCATCCACGGTCATCGGGACCGGAATTCCGTTGGCATCACGTGGGCCTAATAAATTGCTCATCAGCTGGCCTCTTTCATATGGCGAGTCAGTTCAATACGGTCAGACGGCACCAGGCATTTCTGGCGCTTACAGTCCGGGCAGGTCTCAAAGCCTTCACGGTGATTTTCCGCACGGGAATCACCGTTGTGCTTCAGTAACGCAATGGCGTAATCAATCTCTTTTTGCACCGCAAAAGGACGGTTACAGACGCGGCAATTACACAGCGCAAAACGAGACTGCTGCAGGAAATCTTCTTTCTTCCATACCGCCAGCTCATACTCCTGCGACAGCTTGATCGCCGCCGTCGGGCAGACTTCTTCACAGCGGCCACAGAAAATACAGCGACCGAGGTTGAACTGCCACGCCAGCTCACTGGTGACCAGATCTGTTTCTACTGTCAGCGCGTTAGATGGGCACGCATTGATACAGGCCGCACAGCCAATACACTGCTGCGGATTATGTTCCGGCTTACCGCGGAAGTTTTTATCAACCGCAATCGGCTCCAGCGGGTAGGACGACGTTGGTGCCCCGGTTTTGATGACTTTTTTGATAAAAGTAAACATGGCGATTCCTTATTTCAGCGGCGAGTTTTTACGCTCGATGCTGTAGCGCTCAAGTTCTTTGTACGGCACGACTTTGCTTTTCTTCTTACGTACATCGACCACGGTCATACGGTCAGTACAGGAGTAGCAAGGATCGAGGCTACCGATAATCAGCGGGGCATCGGAGACGGTGTTACCGCGCAGCATGTAACGCAGCGTCGGCCAGTTGGCGTAGGTGGCCGCACGGCAGCGCCAGCGATACAGTTTCTGGTTGTCGCCGGTCATGCTCCAGTGGATGTCATCGCCACGCGGTGCTTCGGCAAAGCCCAGCGCGAAGCGGTGCGGAATATAGGTAAAGCCTTCCACCGCCAGCGGGCCGCCCGGCAGGTTATCGAGACCAAAGTCGATCATGTTCAGCGCAGTATAGACTTCGTTGATACGCACTTTCAGACGGGAAATAACGTCGCAGCCCTGCTCGCTGTGCACTTCCATCGGCAGTAAACCGTAACCGACAAACGGGTGGTCCGCGCGGGTATCACGCGCGTGGCCGCTGGCACGCACCATTGGGCCGACGTTACTGAAGTCACGAGCGATTTCCGGGTCCAGACGACCAATGCCGACGGTGCGCTGTTCCATGTTCGGCGTACTGAGCAGCATGTCGACCAGATCCTGTACATCACGACGCATCTGCTGCGCCAGCTGACGGGTCTGGATCATGTCCTCTTTCAGCAGGTCACGACGGATGCCGCCGATCAGGTTCATGCCGTAGGTTTTACGCGCCCCGGTGAGGATCTCCGCCATTTTCATCGACGTTTCACGCACGCGGAAGAACTGCATAAAGCCGGAGTCAAAGCCGGTGAAGTGGCACGCCAGGCCAAGGTTCAGCAGGTGCGAGTGCAGACGTTCCACTTCCAGCAGAATGGCGCGGATCATCTGCGCACGTTCCGGCACCACAATCCCCATCGCATTTTCCACGGAGGTGGTGTACGCCGTGCTGTGGGCAAAACCACAAATACCGCATACGCGATCCGACAGGAACGTCACTTCGTTATAACCCATACGGGTTTCCGCCAGTTTCTCCATGCCGCGGTGGACATAGAACAGACGGTAGTCGGCGTCGATGATGTTTTCGCCATCAACAAACAGGCGGAAGTGACCTGGTTCATCGGAGGTGACGTGCAGCGGGCCAATCGGCACCACGTTATTTTTCTTGTCACCCAGTTCGTTGATGAACTCGTAGGTTTCGGCATCGGTAGTCGGCGCCGGGCGCTGACGGTAATCCATGCTGTCTTTACGCAGCGGATAGAGTTCGTCCGGCCAGTCATCCGGCAGTACCAGACGGCGTTCGTCCGGTAACCCTACCGGGATCAAGCCGTACATGTCGCGCACTTCACGCTCGCCCCAAACGGCGGCCGGTACGCGCGGCGTCACGGACGGGAACTCCAGTTTATTGGCGTCGACTTCTACGCGAACGGTTATCCAGCACTTGGTGCCCTGTTCCATCGACATGACGTAGTAGACGGCGTAATGGCCGCACAGCTGACGTTCGTCGTTACCAAACAGCACCGACAACCAGCCGCCCTGTTTGTAGTAGAGAAATTCAACTACTTCCGGCAGATAGTTGACCTTCACGGTGATGGTCAGCTGATCTTTGGTCTGCCAGCCTTCATCCAGCACCACGCCCGGGAAGGCCTGGTGCAGAGCGGCGAGATAGTGTTGACCTACTTTTTCTTCAGACATGTTCAAACTCTCTTAAATCACGCCACCAGCAAGGAGACGAAGGCTAAAAACGCAAACCCAAAACCGGCCCAGGTCACGCGTGAAGTGGCGCAAAAACGCAGACGCGCCATGCTGTTTTCAAACAGGGCGATGACCAGCACGCCGAGGACCAGCTTAACGACAGCAATCACCAGCGCCAGCAGCAGCCCGCCCGCAGTGAAGGTTTCCATCTGCCCCCACGGCAGGAACACGCCGACAAACATTTGCAAAACGACCAGCTGCTTGAGGCTGATGCCCCACTTGAGCACCGCAAAACCGCTGCCGCTGTATTCGGTCAGCGGACCTTCCTGCAGCTCCTGCTCGGCTTCCGCGAGGTCGAACGGCAGCTTGCCCATTTCGATAAAGGTGGCGAAGGCACAGGCACACAGCGCCAGAATCAACGGGATGCTACGCGCGGCAGGCCAGTGATAAATGGTATCGGCAATGTTGCTGATGTGGGTCGAACCAGCAACCTGCGCCGCCACCCACAAGCCCAGCAGCAGAATCGGCTCCACCAGTACGCCGAGCATCGCTTCACGGCTGGCGCCGATAGCGGTGAACGGGCTACCGGTATCCAGACCGGCGATAGAAAAGAAGAAGCGGGCAATGGCAAACAGGTAAATCAGCGTGATCAAATCACCCAGTTGCGGTAGCGGCGAGCCCACGGTCACCACCGGCAGTGCGGTAGCGATAGTCAGCATAACGCCCACCATCACAAACGGCGTCAGGCGGAAGACCCAGCTGGAATCCGCTGGCGCAATGCTCTGACGGCCGAGCAGTTTGATAATGTCGCGATATTCCTGCAACACGCCCGGACCGCGGCGGTTATGCAAACGCGCACGCGCCACGCGGGTAATACCGGACAACAGCGGCGCCGCGGCAAACAGCACCAGCGCCTGAATTAACGGATATAAAACACTCATTCTCAGGCTCCTCGTGAAACCACAATCACCACCAGCACCGCCAGCTCAATCAGCGCCAGGCGACGGAACAACACCGGTGCCGCCGCGTTCTGCCAGCCCGGAATCCAGGATACCGGGTTCAGCCATTTACGCAGTTTGAGTACCGGAGCAAAGGCTTCTTTAACCGGCATGGCAAAGCCGTGCGCAGTGATCACCATTGACTGCTCGTGATCGTAACCACACACCCACGCGGAACCGCGTGAACGTGACGGCAGGCGGTTGCCTTTGAAAATAGCCATGATGATGAACGGCAGCAGCGGACACGCGATCAACAGCAGCGTGATCATCGGCTGAGATACGGTGGTATTCGCCGTTTCCAGCGGTAGCGGAACAGCGGCAGAAATCAGCGGCAGCAACCACGGGGCAGCAACGCCGCCAATCACGCAGCAGATAGCCAACGCAACCACGCTCACGCTCATCAGGATAGGGGCGCAGCAGGCGTTTTCCGCTTCCTTCGTGCGCGGTGCGCCGAGGAACGTCACACCGTAGACTTTCGCCATACACATCACCGCCAGCGCGCCGGTAATTGCCAAACCGACAGCCAGCAACGGTCCTAACAGACGACCGATGAACGCGCCGCTGTTACCCAGCTTGAAGAAGGATTGATAGATAACCCACTCACCGGCAAAGCCGTTCAGCGGCGGCAGCGCGGCCATCGCCATCAGGCCAACCAGCATCGCCAGAGAAATCACCGGCATACGTTTACCGATACCGCCCAGTTTCTCGATATCACGGTGACCGGTGCGGAACCAGATGCTGCCTGCGCCCAAAAACAGGACGCTTTTGAACAGGCTATGGTTGACCAGGTGATACAAACCGCCGGTCAGGCCAAGTGCGATCAGTGCCGGTTGGTTAAGGGAAATACCGGTCACGCCAGCACCCAGACCCAGCAGGATAATGCCGATATTTTCCAGCGTGTGGTACGCCAGCAGACGCTGGATGTTGTGCTCCATCAGGGCATACAAGCCGCCGATAAACGCGGTGATCATCCCCAGCACCAGTAGCGTAACGCCCCACCACAGCGGGGCATTACCGCCCAGCAGCGACAGGGACAGAATACCCAACAGACCCACCTTCATTACCACGGTGGAGAACAGCGCCGCCGCCGGTGCACTGGCGTTGGCGTGTGCCTGTGGCACCCAACCGTGCAGTGGGATAATCCCGGCCAGCAGACCAAAGCCCGCCACACCCAACAGCCAGATGTCAGCGCCGAGCGGCAGCTGCTGAGTGCGCAGGTCGAGCAGACGCAGTTCCAGCGTACCGTAGCGCTGCCACACCAGATAGCAAGCAATCGCCAACAGCAGCGTACCGACACGACCCAGCGCAAACCACAGCTTGCCTTCTTTGCTGCACCCGGTCAGGAACACCGCACACAGCGCCATGATTTCCGCCATCACCACCAGCGTGCCGAGATTGCTGGCAACCACCGCGCACACCGCCGCCGCCATCAGCAGATTCACCAACAGACCGTTGGCCTTTACCTGCGGGTGACGGTGCCAGTCGATGTTGTACAGACTGACGAACAGGCCGCACAGACCCAGCGTAATCAGCCAGATAGCGTTCAGCGGCGACATTTGCAGGCTATGACCGATGAACGGCATCACGCCGCTAACCGCCAACCCATTAATGAGCACGCTAAAACCGGCCGCCGCCGTACAGAGGCTGCCCACCGCACCGCCGACACCGGCGATCCAGCCGCTTAACGGCTTATGAAACGAAAACAGAAATGCCAGAATCGCCGCCGCCGTAAACCAGGCCACGCCGCTGTTAATCAGTGAAATTGCGCTCATTTTGCATCCCCACTCTGAGCCTGCTGAAACAAGGTGAGATCGCCGAAGTCGGTATTGAACGTCAGCTCACGCTTACGTTTGCTGGCGCGGGCGATGTCCATATTGCTCACCAGATGCAGGGCTTGCGTTGGGCACATGCGCACGCAGGCCGGACCTTGTTCATCAAAGCTACACAAGTCGCATTTCACCGCAATGGCGCGAATACCCGGCACCCAGTCCAGCAGCGTGCTGACGCGAGCTGGCGCTGGCGGAGCAGGAGGCGCTTTTGACGTGTTGGCGTTCGCCGGGATATGCAGCGGACGGCTGCCTGAAAACTCAATGGCCCCAAACGGACAGGCGATCCCGCACAGTTTGCAGCTCACGCACAGGCTTTCATTCAGCTGTACGGCGCCGTCGACACGGTTAATCGCATTGACCGGACAAACGGTGGCACAAGGCGCATCTTCACACTGATGGCAAAGCTGCGGCGCAGATTCTTTTTCATTTAGCATCACTTTCAGGCGCGGCATTGACTGCAGGCCATGCTGGCGATGTGTCTCTGAGCAGGCGGCTTCACAGGTGTGGCAGCCGATACAAAGAGTGGAGTCAGCAATTACAAAACGATTCACCAGGCATTCCTCAGGTGATAGTCATTTTTGACGAAAACATGTCTATCAAATGTCATTTTCGACACTTATCGACATGCCCATTCCCTAAACTGTCGTGACGCAGCATACGCACCGCATCATGACTTACGTGGACACACCCGAGGCTTAAACCGGGCTATGACCCTCTACCAGTTGGCTTAAATTCACTGGCATATTGTTTTCAACCGCGGTGTACAGGCTGTCGTAGACGCTGGCGATTTTTTCGAGATAGTGCTCCAGCACCTGTTCCCGATCGCGGTTGCTGATACGGTCATCGACCTTGCCGTCGAGAGACAGTTGTGCCTGTGCAATCAACTGCTTATCTTCGCCGTCTTTCGTTTCAACGTAGTACTCGATGGTATGGCTGTTAAAGCCGTCCGCCAGCGTGACGTAGATAACGAAGTGCTCAAACAAGACAAAGCACAGATCCTTGTCCGGTGCGCAGCTCATCGCATGATGTAAACGCGCTTTCGACAGGGTGATCCCCTGTACCAGCGAGTTGCAATAAATACGCCACTGGTCCTGTAGGCGACGATGCCGTTCAGCGATGTAATCGGCTTTTTCGCTTATTTCCCAAATAGTCATGTCAGGTTACCCGTTTAGCAGAGACATTCTGCGTTAAGCATGTTTCATGCCAATATTTAATTACTTATATTTCATATAGATAAATAAATTACTGGTCGTGACGACATGTCATTTCGTCATCGTCGTCATTGTCACGGGTGAAAAAATTCAGTTTGGCATGTTTTTTGCTTTTATCCCGATAACAACATGGGAGGCGATATGCACGAAATAACCCTCTGCCAACGGGCACTGGAATTGATTGAACAACAGGCTACGCAACACGGTGCAAAACGGGTTACTGCGGTCTGGCTCAAAATTGGCGCATTTTCTTGCGTAGAAACCAGCGCTCTCGCCTTTTGTTTTGATCTGGTATGCCGTGGCACCCTTGCAGAAGGTTGTAAACTCCACCTCGAAGAACAAGAAGCCGAATGTTGGTGTGAAACATGCCAGCAGTACGTCACCTTACTGACCCAGCGCGTGCGCCGTTGTCCGCAATGTCACAGCGACATGCTAAGAATCGTGGCCGATGACGGCCTGCAGATTCGACGAATTGAAATAGGCGATGCTGAAGATTAAAGCTGGTGACAAAGTAGGCCGGATAAGACGTTAGCGCCGCCATCCGGCAAAAAGCGAGTAACAAGCAATAGATCAGGAGTGAGCGATGTGTACGACATGTGGTTGCGCTGAAGGCAACCTTTATATAGAGGGTGATGAACATAACCCCCACTCGGCGTTTCGCAGCGCGCCATTTGCCCCGGCCGCTCGTCCGGCGCTGAATATTACCGGTGTGAAGACCGCCAGTTTCACCCCGAGCCAAACTGAAGAAGGCGATTTACACTACGGTCATGGTGAAGCCGGCACCCACGCGCCAGGCATGAGCCAGCGCCGTATGCTGGAAGTGGAAATTGACGTGCTGGACAAGAACAACCGTCTGGCCGAGCGTAACCGCGCCCGCTTCGCCGCCCGTCAGCATCTGGTGCTGAATCTGGTCTCCAGCCCCGGTTCCGGTAAAACAACGCTGTTAACCGAAACATTGATGAAGCTGAAAGACAGCGTGCCGTGTGCGGTGATCGAAGGCGACCAGCAGACGGTTAACGATGCCGCGCGTATTCGCGCCACCGGTACGCCCGCTATCCAGGTGAACACCGGTAAAGGCTGCCATCTTGATGCACAAATGATTGCCGATGCCGCGCCGCGACTGCCGCTGGCAGACAACGGTATTCTGTTCATTGAAAACGTCGGTAACCTGGTATGCCCGGCGAGCTTCGACCTCGGCGAACGTCATAAAGTAGCGGTGCTTTCCGTTACCGAAGGCGAAGACAAGCCGCTGAAATACCCGCATATGTTTGCCGCCGCCTCGCTGATGCTGCTCAACAAAGTCGACCTGCTGCCGTACCTCAATTTTGATGTTGAACAATGCATCGCCAGCGCCCGGGAAGTGAACCCGGAAATTGAGATCATCCTGATTTCCGCCACCAGCGGTGAAGGCATGGATCAATGGCTCTCCTGGCTGGAGACGCAGCGATGTGCATAGGTGTTCCGGGTCAAATCCGCACCATTGAGGGAAACCAGGCCAAGGTCGATGTTTGCGGTATTCAGCGCGACGTCGACCTGACGCTGGTCGGTAGTTGTGATGAGCACGGTCAACCACGTCTGGGGCAATGGGTCCTGGTGCACGTTGGTTTTGCCATGAGCATCATTAATGAGGCTGAAGCGCGCGACACGCTCGAGGCGCTGCAAAATATGTTTGACGTTGAGCCGGATGTCGGCGCGTTGCTGTACGGCGAGGAAAAATAAATGCGTTTCGTTGACGAATATCGCGCACCAGAACAGGTGATGCAGTTGATTGACCACCTGTGTGAACGTGCCGCACACCTCCCCTACACCGCTGAACGTCCGCTGCGCATTATGGAAGTGTGCGGTGGCCATACCCACGCTATTTTCAAATTCGGTCTTGACCAACTGCTGCCTGAAAACGTGGAGTTTATTCACGGCCCCGGCTGCCCGGTTTGCGTGCTGCCGATGGGCAGAATTGACAGCTGCGTAGAAATTGCCAGCCACCCGGAAGTGATTTTCTGCACCTTTGGCGACGCGATGCGCGTCCCGGGAAAACAGGGGTCGCTGCTGCAGGCCAAAGCGCGGGGCGCAGATATCCGTATCGTCTATTCGCCGATGGATGCCCTGAAGATGGCGCAGGAAAACCCAACCCGCAAAGTCGTGTTCTTTGGTCTGGGTTTTGAAACCACCATGCCGACGACCGCCATCACGCTCCAGCAGGCAAGACAGCGTGACGTGCAAAACTTCTACTTTTTCTGTCAGCACATTACGCTGATCCCAACACTGCGCAGCCTGCTGGAACAGCCAGATAACGGTATTGACGCCTTTTTAGCACCGGGGCACGTCAGCATGGTCATTGGCACCGATGCCTATAATTTCATCGCCTCCGATTTCCATCGCCCGTTGGTGGTCGCCGGTTTCGAACCGCTCGATCTGCTGCAAGGCGTGGTAATGCTGATTGAGCAGAAAATTGCCGACCACAGCCAGGTTGAGAACCAGTACCGTCGCGTGGTGCCGGATGCCGGTAACGCCCTGGCGCAGCAAGCTATCGCCGAGGTGTTCTGCGTCGATGGCGACAGCGAATGGCGCGGTCTGGGCGTTATCGAATCCTCCGGCGTTCATCTGACGCCTGACTACCAACGTTTTGATGCCGAAGCACATTTCAAACCGGCGCCACAGCAGGTGTATGACGACCCGCGCGCGCGCTGCGGCGAGGTGCTGACCGGCAGATGTAAACCGCATCAGTGCCCGTTATTTGGTAAAACCTGTAATCCGGAGACCGCATTTGGCGCCCTGATGGTCTCCTCCGAAGGCGCGTGTGCCGCCTGGTATCAGTATCGTCAGCAGGAGTGTGAAGCATGAACAGCGTACAACTCGCCCACGGTAGCGGCGGTCAGGCTATGCAACAATTGATCAATAGCCTGTTTATGGAAGCATTTGCGAATCCGTGGCTGGCGGAACAAGAAGATCAGGCGCGTCTGGATCTGGCGCAACTGATGGCTGAAGGCGACCGTCTGGCATTTTCGACCGACAGCTACGTGATTGATCCCCTGTTCTTCCCTGGCGGCAATATCGGCAAGCTGGCTGTCTGCGGTACGGCTAACGACGTTGCCGTCAGTGGTGCGATCCCTCGCTACCTCTCCTGCGGGTTTATCCTCGAAGAAGGCCTGCCGATGGACACGCTGAAAACCGTGGTCAACAGCATGGCGGCCACCGCGCGCGAAGCGGGCATTGCCATCGTCACCGGCGACACCAAGGTGGTGCAGCGCGGCGCGGCGGACAAACTGTTTATCAACACCGCCGGAATGGGCGCGATCCCCGCCAATATCCACTGGGGTGCACAAACCCTGAGCCCAGGCGATGTGCTGCTGGTCAGCGGAACGCTCGGCGACCATGGCGCAACCATCCTTAACCTGCGCGAGCAGTTGGGGCTGGACGGTGAACTGGTCAGCGACTGCGCGGTGTTAACGCCGCTGATTCAGACGCTGCGTGACATCCCCGGCGTGAAAGCGCTGCGCGACGCCACTCGCGGCGGCGTGAATGCAGTCACCCACGAGTTTGCGGCGGCCTGCGGCTTCGGCATTGAATTGTCCGAATCATCCCTGCCGGTGAAGCCAGCGGTACGTGGCGTCTGCGAACTGCTCGGTCTGGATGCGCTCAACTTTGCCAACGAAGGCAAACTGGTTATCGCCGTGGAACGCCAGGCCGCAGAAAGCGTGCTTGCCGCGCTACGCGCGCATCCGTTGGGCCGCGATGCAGCGCTGATTGGTGAAGTGGTGGAACGTAAAGGCGTTCGTCTGGCCGGACTGTATGGCGTGAAGCGAACTCTTGATTTACCACACGCCGAACCACTCCCTCGCATATGCTGATATATTGCCCGGTGGCGCTTCGCTTACCGGGCCTACGGATGGCGTACCCTGGCCATCCGACAATAATTTTCAACTTATACCTATAATTCATTTACCGTTTTTGCACCGTTGGTGCTTCCTGGAAAAGCAATATGTCGTATACACCGATGAGCGACCTCGGACAGCAAGGCTTGTTCGATATCACTCGTACATTATTACAGCAGCCCGATCTTCAGTCTCTCAGTGAGGCGCTTTCACAGTTGGTCAAGCGTTCGGCGCTGGCCGACAGTGCGGCTATTGTGTTATGGCAGGCGCAGACGCAGCGTGCGCGTTACTTTACGACGCGTGAAAATGGTAAACCCATCGATTATGAAGACGAAACGGTGCTGGCACACGGTCCGGTGCGCCGCATTCTGTCTCGTCCCGATGCCCTGCACTGCAGCTACCATGAGTTTAGTGAAACCTGGCCGCAGCTGGCATCCGGCGGCTTGTACTCCCAATTTGGTCACTACTGTCTGCTGCCGCTGGCGGCCGATGGGCGCATCTTCGGCGGCTGTGAATTTATCCGCCACGAAGACAGCCCGTGGAGTGAAAAAGAGTACAACCGCCTGCAAACCTTTACCCAGATCGTCGGCGTCGTGGCCGAACAGATCCAGAACCGGGTCAGCAACAACGTCGACTACGATCTGCTGTGTCGTGAGCGTGACAACTTTCGTATCCTGGTCGCCATCACCAATGCGGTGCTCTCCCGACTGGACATTGATGAGCTGGTCAGCGAAGTCGCCAAAGAGATCCACCACTACTTCGATATCGACGCCATCAGCATCGTGCTGCGCAGCGATCGCAAAAATAAGCTGAGCATCTATTCCACCCACTATCTGGATGAGCATCATCCGGCGCACGAGCAGAGCGAAGTTGACGAAGCGGGAACGCTCTCTGAGCGGGTATTCAAAAGCAAAGAGATGCTGCTGATTAACCTGAGCGAACGTGATGCGCTGGCGCCTTACGAACGCATGCTGTTTGACACCTGGGGCAACCAGTTACAAACCCTGTGTCTGCTGCCGCTGATGTCCGGCGACACGATGCTTGGCGTCCTCAAGCTGGCCCAGTGCGAAGAAAAAGTCTTCACTACCGCCAATCTCAAGCTGCTGCGCCAGATTGCCGAGCGCGTGGCCATTGCTGTCGATAACGCCCTCGCCTACCAGGAGATCCACCGCCTGAAAGAACGGCTGGTCGATGAAAACCTGGCATTGACCGAGCAGCTCAATAACGTGGACAGTGAGTTTGGTGAAATCATTGGCCGCAGCGAAGCCATGTACAGCGTGCTCAAACAGGTCGAGATGGTGGCGCAAAGCGACAGCACCGTGCTGATTCTGGGCGAGACCGGAACGGGTAAAGAGCTGATTGCCAGGGCTATTCACAATCTGAGTGGACGTAATGCCCGTCGGATGGTGAAGATGAACTGTGCGGCGATGCCTGCCGGACTGCTGGAAAGCGACCTGTTTGGTCATGAGCGTGGCGCGTTTACCGGTGCCAGTACGCAGCGCATCGGGCGTTTCGAACTGGCTGATAAAAGCTCGCTGTTTCTCGACGAAGTTGGCGACATGCCGCTGGAGCTACAGCCTAAGCTGCTGCGCGTTCTGCAGGAGCAGGAATTTGAACGCCTGGGCAGCAACAAGCTGATCCAGACCGACGTGCGGTTGATCGCCGCCACCAACCGCGATCTGAAAAAAATGGTGGCCGATCGCGAATTCCGCAACGATCTGTACTATCGCCTGAACGTCTTCCCGATCCACCTGCCACCGCTGCGCGAGCGCCCGGAAGATATCCCGCTGCTGGTGAAAGCCTTCACCTTTAAAATTGCTCGCCGGATGGGGCGCAATATCGACAGCATTCCGGCTGAAGCGCTGCGCACATTGAGCGGCATGGAGTGGCCGGGTAACGTGCGCGAACTGGAAAACGTGGTGGAACGCGCGGTCCTGCTGACCAGAGGCAACGTACTGCAACTGTCCCTGCCGGATATCATCACGCAGTCGCCGTGTACACCGCCGGTGGCGACCGAAGTTGCGCAGGAAGGCGAAGATGAATTCCAGTTGATTATGCGCGTGCTGAAAGAAACCAACGGTGTGGTCGCCGGTCCAAAAGGCGCAGCACAGCGGCTGGGACTGAAACGCACAACGTTGCTCTCGCGCATGAAGCGACTGGGTATTGATAAGGATGCGCTGGTTTAACGATTGTGGCTGATGGCGCAGATGCGTATGCCTTTGTAGGCCGGATAAGGCGCTGCCGCCATCCGGCACACAGCAACATTATTTCTTAGGCTTAAATTTCTCTGGCAATTCCGGCACCGGGCGTTTGTCATCAATCAAATGACGCACGGTCAGGATCGGATGACGCCAGAGCATTCTCGGCCCAGCCCAGCGCATAATCTGCTTCATCTCTTCGCGTTTGGCTGGTTGGTAGCAGTGCACCGGACACTGTTTGCAAGCTGGTTTCTCCTCACCAAATACGCACTTATCCAGTCGTTTTTGCGCATAGGCAAACAACGCATCGTAATGCCCCGGCTCGTCTGAAGCCTGCGGACACTGGCTCTCATACAGCGAGATCATTTTCTGGATCGTCATTTTTTCACGTGCAATACGTTTGCCGGACATGATGCCTCCATATTTAAGTTGCATGCATAATACACCTTAGTAATCCGCGGCACTATTACCTGAAGGTGATACATCCTTAGCACCCTACACAAATAAGAATTATTTTCATTTATCATGCCTTGTGCTATATAACATAGCAAAGGCTATATTCGATGATAAATTAACCACTTTCTTGTGAGGGATACTATGCCGCGCCTGCCCCATCTGAAATCATTTCTCCTTGCCTGCGTCCTGACGGCGCTGTCGCTGTCGCCTGCATCGGCGCAAGAAAAATTTAAGGTGGTCACCACCTTTACGGTGATTGCCGATATGGCGAGCAACGTAGCGGGTGACGCAGCCGAGGTCAGCTCCATTACCAAGCCGGGGGCTGAAATTCACGAATATCAGCCCACGCCGGGCGACATTAAACGCGCGCAGGGCGCACAGCTGATCCTCTCCAACGGTCTCAATCTGGAACTGTGGTTTGCCCGCTTCTACCAGCATTTATCCGGCGTGCCGGAGGTGATGGTCTCTGACGGCGTGAAGCCGATGGGCATCAGCGAAGGTCCCTATAACGGCAAGCCAAATCCCCATGCCTGGATGTCAGCTGAGAACGCGCTGATTTACGTCGATAACATCCGCGATGCGCTGATGAAGTACGATCCGGACAATGCCACCATCTACCAGAACAATGCAGAGCGCTATAAAACGAAAATTCGTCAGACGCTCGATCCCCTGCATGCGGCGCTGGCAAAAATCCCGGCCAATAAACGCTGGCTGGTCACCAGTGAAGGCGCATTCTCCTATCTGGCGCGCGATAACGATTTGAAAGAGCTGTATTTGTGGCCGATCAACGCCGATCAGCAAGGCACACCCAAACAGGTGCGCAAAGTGATCGATGCGATCAGAACTCATCAGATCCCGACGGTATTTAGCGAAAGCACGGTGTCCGACAAGCCCGCCCGTCAGGTGGCGCGTGAGTCCGGCGCACATTACGGCGGCGTGCTGTATGTCGATTCGCTGAGCGCTGCCGATGGCCCGGTACCGACCTATCTGGATTTACTGCGCGTGACAACGGAAACCATTGTCAGCGGGATTAACGCAGGTTTGGGGAGCCAGCCATGAGTCATTCAGCGATTTCCGTCAATCAGGTGACGGTGACGTATCGCAACGGGCACACCGCGCTGCGCGCTGCCACCTTTCAGGTACCGGGTGGATCGATTGCCGCGCTGGTCGGGGTCAACGGCTCCGGGAAATCAACGCTGTTTAAAGCGCTGATGGGGTTTGTCCGCCTGGCGCAGGGCGAAATTTCCATTCTGCGGCAGCCGGTCAGCAAGGCGCTAAAACAGAATCTGATTTCCTACGTTCCCCAGTCGGAAGAGGTGGACTGGTCATTTCCGGTGCTGGTGGAAGACGTGGTGATGATGGGACGCTTTGGCCATATGGGCTGGCTGCGTCGACCAACCGCACGCGACCATCAATGCGTGGATGCGGCGCTGGCGCGGGTCGATATGCTGGAATACCGCCATCGGCAGATCGGCGAACTCTCCGGTGGGCAGAAAAAACGTGTTTTTCTGGCGCGCGCCATCGCCCAGGACGGACAGGTCATTTTGCTGGATGAACCGTTCACCGGCGTGGACGTGAAAACCGAGGCCCGCATCATCGACCTGCTGCGCGAACTGCGCGATGAGGGGCGCACGATGCTGGTCTCTACTCACAATCTGGGCTCGGTGACCGAGTTTTGTGATTACACGGTCATGATCAAAGGGACGGTGCTGGCAAGCGGCCCGACCGACACCACCTTTACCCCCGAAAATCTCGAGCTGGCGTTCAGCGGCGTCCTGCGCCATGTGAAGCTAAGCGGCGGTGAGCAGCACGTGATCACCGATGATGAACGGCCGTTTATTTCTCGACGTACGCCCAACGAGGGGGAATCACCATGAACTGGCTGACAGAACCGTTTGGCTACCAGTATATGCTCAACGCCATGTGGGTCTCGGCGATGGTCGGCGGCCTGTGCGCGTTTCTCTCCTGCTATTTAATGCTCAAGGGCTGGTCGTTAATTGGCGATGCACTGTCACACTCGATTGTGCCGGGCGTTGCCGGGGCCTATATGTTAGGGCTCCCCTTTGCGCTTGGCGCGTTTCTTTCTGGCGGGCTGGCAGCGGGCAGTATGCTGTTTCTTAACCAGCGTTCGCGCCTGAAGGAAGATGCGATCATTGGGCTGATTTTTTCCTCTTTCTTCGGCATCGGGCTGTTTATGGTGTCGCTCAATCCGATGTCGGTGAACATTCAGACCATTATTCTCGGTAATGTGCTGGCGATTGCACCGGAAGATATTCTGCAACTGGCGATTATCGGCGTCATCTCACTCACCATTCTGCTGTTGAAGTGGAAAGATTTGATGGTGGTTTTTTTCGATGAGAACCACGCGCGTTCTATCGGTCTGAACCCAGGCCGCCTGAAGCTGTTATTTTTTACGCTGCTCTCAGTTTCCACCGTTGCGGCGCTACAAACTGTCGGCGCATTTCTGGTGATTTGCCTGGTAGTGACGCCCGGTGCCACGGCCTGGCTGTTGACCGATCGCTTTCCCCGGCTGCTCACTATCGCCGTCGCTATCGGTAGCCTGACCAGCTTTTTCGGTGCCTGGCTGAGCTACTGGCTGGACGGCGCGACTGGCGGAATCATTGTCGTTCTGCAAACACTGCTGTTTCTGCTGGCGTTTGTCTTCGCGCCAAAACACGGTCTGTTGGCCAACCGTCGCCGCGCCCGCCAGGTGAATAAGGAGTCCTCATGTTCTTAACCGCCCTGCTGGAACCCTTTCAGTTCAGCTTTATGGTGAACGCGCTGACCATCTCCGTTATCGTCGCCATACCCTGCGCGCTGTTGTCGGTGTTTTTGGTGCTCAAAGGCTGGGCTTTGATGGGCGATGCCATGAGCCATGCGGTATTTCCTGGGATCGTACTGGCTTACATCGCGGGCATTCCGCTGGCCATTGGGGCGTTTATCGCTGGGCTGTTCTGCGCGGTGGCGACCGGCTATCTCGATGATAATAGCCGCATCAAACGCGACACGCTGATGGGTATCGTCTTCTCCGGCATGTTTGGCGCAGGACTGGTGCTGTACGTCTCAATCCAGTCTGAGATTCATCTGGACCATATTCTGTTCGGCGACATGCTCGGTGTCTCGCTGGGGGATATCGCACAAACGGCGGTTATTGCGCTGGGGATTGCCCTTGTCATCGGGTTAAAGTGGAAAGATCTGTTGCTGCACGCCTTCGATCCGCACCAGGCAAAAGCCTGCGGGCTGAACACCACCCTGCTGCATTATGGTCTGCTGTGTATGATCGCGCTCACCATCGTCGCCACGCTGAAGTCGGTGGGTATTATTCTGTCGATCTCGTTGTTAATTGCGCCGGGCGCGATTGCAATTTTACTCACGCGCCAGTTTTCCCACGCCCTGATACTCGCCGTCGTCATGTCGATGGCCACCTCATTTATGGGCGTGTACCTGTCATTTTTCATCGACAGCGCACCGGCCCCGACCATCGTCGTCTTATTCTCCCTGCTATTTGTTATCGCCTTTATTTATTCCACCCTGCGCGATCGCCGTTTAGAACGGCGACGCCAGTACGGCGGTATATAACGCTCAAAGATAAGAGCGTGAGGTATTTATCAGCCCCAGCTCAACAGCGGGCTGAGCGCCTCGCGCCCCACCAGCGCCCGTAGCGCGGGCAGGCGACAGCTGTGAGCCAGCAGCGGAGGCAGCGCAAAAATGATGTCGCTGGAGAGCATGACATTCTCCAGTTGCCCCCATAAGTACCAGCCAGTATCAACACCACTTGGCGGAACAAAAAAATGCAAATGTCCACCCTCTGGCGGTTCATCGGCAATGCCCAGCCACTGGCTAAAGCGCGGGATAGCCGGTGAAACGTGCGTCACCCGCGAGCAGTTGCGGACCTGGCTTGCGGGAATGTAAAACTCCTGCGTTCCCATGCGAATGCGCACGGCCGCCAGGTTAACGGGTTGCGTCATCACCACAGGTCTCCTGATAACGGTCAAATACCAGATTCAGATCCAGCAGGGTGAACCAGGTGTCGCCCACCTTGACCACCCCGACCGCAATCGGCTGTAGCGCCGGAGGCAGTGAATCACCGGGTAAATGAATCTGGCTTTCCACCACCTCAAGAACATCAATCAATCTGTCAATCAGGATGCCACTTTGCATCCTCTCACCGCAGCCAATCAGGATAGTCCGTTTCCCCAGGGCGTTAGCCACGGGGTTGTCAATCAGGCCGTCCAGCCTCATGACCGACTCCACGCGCCCGCGATAGTTGATCACGCCTTCAAGCATCGGCGGACAACAGGGTACCCACGAGATAGGACGTTCCGCGAGGATCTCTCTTATCTGCGCGCCGTAGAAAGCAAAGTTTTTATCCGCCAGCTGAAATAACACCAGCGTGCACTGCGGCTCATCGACGCTTTCACACTCGGGTTTCTCACCATGATTCAGCGCCAGGATCTGCTCCAGTTGTGGGCTCATGCTCTCTCCTTTTCTTCAGCGATACAGAAGGTGTTGCGGCCTTTTTGCTTGGCGGCATACAGCGCCTGATCGGAACGCTCACGCAGCGTTTCAATACGATCGCCAAACTGCCACTGCGCGATACCAGCGCTGAAGGTACTGTGAAAATAGGTACCATTAACGGAGAACGCGACCTGCTCGTAATCCTTGCGTAAACGTTCCACTACCAGGGCTGCCGTTTCGCTGGTGGTATTCGGCATGATGATGGCGAATTCTTCCCCGCCGTAGCGGCCCACAATGTCAGTGCTGCGTAAACGATGGGAAAACAGCTGCGAGATGCCGACAATCACCTGGTCTCCGACGACGTGGCCGTAGGTATCGTTAATATTTTTAAAATGATCCAGGTCCACCATCACCATGCAGAACGGTTTACCGCTGTAGTTAGATTCGGCGATCGCGCTTTTAAGAAAGTGGGTGGTCGTCGAGTGGTTGTATAACCCACTCAAACTGTCCTGCGACATCCGGGCGCGCAGGGTGCGCATTCTTTCCGCTCGGATCGACACGGCATGGATCAATCCCTGAGGATCGGCCTGTTTGAGGATAAAGTCCTCCGCCCCAATACTCATGGCGCCAAACTGCGCCGTCTTATTAGTTTCACTGGAAAGATAGGCAATCGGCAGGCCAATGTGCTGCGGGATCTGGCGGATCAGTTTGGTCAGATCCACGCCGCTAAACTCAGGCATGTGGTAGTCCATCAGTACCAGATCAATCGGCTGGGCGTTCAGCACATGCAGCAAATACTGAGGTTTCTCCAGCACATGCACGTCCATTCCCGCCATCCGCAGCATTTCCGCGTTGTATTCCGCGACCGCTGGCTCATCGTCAATCAACAGGATCTGATAGGGTTTCTTTAGCGACGGCTGGGTTAAGCGGTGAAGCTCCTGCACTAAATCGGTGATAGACGCCGGTTTAACAAAGTAGCCGTCGCAGCCCGATTTTATGGCGTTAATGCGCGCCGTAAAGTCGCTGTGACAGGAGAGAAACAGCACCGGGAAAGCGGTGCCAACTTTCTTTTTCAGATCCGACATGGTCAGCGGGCCGCCGTAGGCGTTGTCCGGAAAGCTGACATCCATGATCACCACGGAAGGTGGTTGCGCCAGTACGGCCTGGGTAAAGTCCTCGGTATTCGCAAAGACATGGCAGGTAAAACCAAAGCAGCGCAGTTGGGTGGCGAGCAGTTCAACCTGATCAAGGTCATCATCGCACAGGTAGATCGGTTTACTGGTACGGCGGACAAACGCCTCCTCTGGACGCTCCTCAGGGTTCGGTAATTTGAAGCCTGTGTCGCTGATACGATGCTCAAGACTGAGCTGTTCTTGCGTCAGGGTATACAGCCAACGGAGGATCCTCCGCAGCTCATCGCAATGTAATGTGCATTGCTCCGGCTCGGTGAGTAATCGCTCACCTTCCGCGGAGGCAGTAGCGAGCGGAGCAAAGCCAAAAGATCCGGCAGACCCGTGAATACTGTGCAGCAAAATATGCAGCTGTTTACGACAAACCTCGCTGGGTTCGGCGACCAGTTGCACCAATAGCCTGTCCGCTTGTGCCAGCATATCGGGAATGCGGCGTAAAAACCCCTGTCTCAGCCGTGAGATTTTTTCCTGAGCGGCAGCCATAGCAAGGTGCTTATTTTCTTGTTTCATCGTGAGGTTTTTGACTTATTCAGTAGCAGGCTGCAGCAGCGCATTGACCGCGGAACCGAGGTTTTCCGCCAGATTTTCATCTTTTTTCACCCAGCGATCATACGGCACATCGCTGGCCGTCACTTCATTGGCGCTCAGCAAAATAAACGGTTTAGACCAGCCCTGGGCACGCAGCAGCGCCAGCAGATCCAGTCCGCTGATCTCTGGCATATACAGGTCGCTAATCACCAGATCGAGTGTTTTATCCGAATCCAGGCACGCTAAGGCAGAGATGGCGCTTTCCACAATCACCACCTCGTAGCCGTCCATTTCCAGGAAGACGGATGCCAGTTCAGCGGCAAAAAGATCATCATCAACTAATAAAATTCGCATCGTCTCTCTCGGTGTTGTGCCCTCAGCACAACAGCATTTTTAAGGTTTTTATCAGGCTGTCCTGCTCGAAATCGCCCTTGGCAATATAGGCATCCGCGCCTACCTGAATACCGCGCCGCCGGTCTTCTTCCTTGGCGCGGGAGGTCACGATAATAATCGGCGTGTGCTGGTAGTTTTTCTCGCCACGCAGCGATTTTGTGAAGGTAAAACCGTCCATAAACGGCATTTCGACATCCGTCAGGACCGCATCAAACTGGGTCAGTTTCGCTTTCTGCAAGCCTGACAGCCCATCTTCCGCCAGCGTCACCTGATAGCCGTGCGCTTCCAGTACATTCTTTTCTATCTCGCGGGTATTCAGCGAGTCATCAACCACCAGCACATGCCAGGCGTTTTGCGCCACGCTCACCGGTTTTACGGGCGTACTGGTTTGTCGCGATTGCTGCGCCATCGCCATCAACGCCGGAACTTGTAAAATACTGACCAGCTGGTTCTCCGGCGTCTGGACCATTCCGGATACCAGCGATTGCTGCTGCATATGCTTCGGTAGCGGTTTGATCATCATCTTGCGCTCATCGAGCAACTTATCGACCCGCAGCGCCATCTTGCTGTACTGATTCTGCACAATGATTAAGCGCTGCCCCGCCGGAGAGCGGCTTCCCTGACGTGCGTGTATACCGAGTAGCAGGCCTGCGCAAACCACCGGAATAAACTCGTTATGCAAAATAATGGCCGGGCGTCCGGCAATATCGCTGATCCCTTCCGGGGTGTACTCCACCACCTCAACCACGTACTGAGCGGGCAACCCAAACAGGTGTCCCTGCTCTTCAAATTGCAGGATACGCATCATTGTCAGTGATACCGGCAGACGCAGCGTGAAACTCGTTCCGACACCTTGCCGACTGTACACCTGCAAATCCCCCTGCAAATCGGTCACCACCGTTTTGCGCACCACATCAAGACCGACGCCGCGACCGGACAGTTCAGAAACGATTTTGCTGGTTGAAAAACCGGGATGAAAAATAAGCTCATTACACTCCTGCTCAGAGAGCTGCCCGGCCATCGACGCGGGAACCAGTCCTCTACTGACCGCCTTCGCGCTGATGGCCGGATAGTTCAGCCCACGGCCATCATCTTCCACCCGCAGTAATATTCCGCTGCCATCCTGCTGGGTAGTGATGGTGATCGTACCGCGCGTGGATTTACCGAGCGCCAACCGCTCATCAATGTCACCAATGCCGTGATCGACCGCGTTGCGCAGTAGATGCGTCAGCGACTCCGATAGCCGGTCAATAAGCTGGCGGTCAATCTCCACTTCCCCGCCCACAAAGCGGCAGACCACCTGCTTATTCAGCGTGGAGGCCAGCTCACTCACCTGCAATGAAATCGGCTCAAAGAGCGTGGAAAGCGGGAGCATGCGGATCCGCGCCGCCACGTCATACAGTTCAAACATCTGCAAATGCTGAACCTGTACGCTCTCTTTTAACTGGGCGCTGAAATCGCGGATCTGCTGACGAAGCTGCTCTGCGCTTAGCCCTAACAACCGCGGCACAATGTGACTCAGATTCTGTATCTGCTGTTCCAGGCGGTCATGACCGGCGACCACTTCCCCCAGAATGTCGATCAGATCATCCAGCTTGTTGAGCTTAACGCGCACGAAGTCAGCCTGCTTAATGCCACCGTCCACGGTAATCGACGCCGCCGACGGCGTGGGTTTGTCCGCGTGAATAACCGCCTCCACCGCCAACGTAGCAGCTTCCCCACGGCTCGCACAGGCAAGACGTTCACACAGCCCCGCATCCGCAGGCGGCAGCTGGTTATCCCCTGCGCTGACAAAAAGCTGGGTCAATTGGTTTGAGAGATACTCCACCGCTTCATGAATCAGGTTGCCCAGCGCCCGGTCCGGCGTCAGTTTTTTTTCCCGCAGTTCGCTCAGGACGTCCTCCAGGTGATGCGTGACATCGGCGATACTTTGCAGTTTCAGCATCCGTGCGCCCCCTTTCAGGGTATGCGCGGCGCGAAACATCTCACCTATCCCGGCATCGGTATGTTCCCCAGCAGAGAGCAGAAAGGCCCCCTCGCTGAGCGTCTGCAAATGCCCTCTCCCTTCATCAATAAAACGCAGAACGAATTTTTTCAGATCGATAGCCATAATCGTTCTTATTACCCGCTTTGATGGGCGAATTGCGCCAGTTGATGTTCACACAGAAAGCGAAACGTCGTGCCGGGAAAGACCATCGGCAAACGTAGACGACACACCGTTGAAGGATTGTTGATTTCATCGTTAAGTAATTGCATCACCACGCGATAAGTCCGCTGCGCGGGCTGGTGAAGTTCACTTTGGCGATACATTTCGGCCAGATAATAATGCGCGGGCCAGTAACCCGGTTCCTGATAGACCACCTGTTTGAACCAGGCAATCGCCTGCTGCGTCTGGTGCTGCCACATCATCGCCAGACCGAGCAACATTTTTGCCTCTGCCGACCATTCATCCTGGGCGAGGATCTTTTGCGCATTGCCGGTGGTCTGCGAGAACTCTCGCTGCTCAAGCGCAATCACGCCCTGAATCAGCAGCGCATCCTGATGGCCCGGATCGCTGCGTAATACGCAGGCGATACACTTTTCAGCATCGGAAAAACGTTTTTCATCGAGGCAGGCACGCGCCTTTTTCAGCCAGTCGTCAGACTTAAGCGCCGCGGGTGCGGCAGGCTCGACGGCAACAACGGGGGCGGTGACGGTCGCGCGCGGCGTAGCCCGTGGTGTTGGCACCACCCGAGGAGATTCAGCGTGGTGGCAAAAATAGAAAATGCTCTCTTCCTGCTCAAGCTTCAGGATATCGAAATTGTTCGCCAGCGTTTCTGCGTTGCCGAAGAACAAAGCGCCGTGCGGCTGCAGCATTTTTTGCAAATTTGCGTGCAGCTCGCGGCGGGTCGGCGTGTCGAAATAGATAGACACGTTGCGCAGCAAAATAATATCCACTTCCGGTAGCAGTTGCTCTTTGATGATGTTGGTGCGGTGGAATGACACTTTTTCACGGATGGCGTCATGCAGCCGAAACTGGTTTCCCGTACGGGTAAAATAGCGCTGCTGAATTAACGGATCGACGCCACGAAACGAGTAGCTGGAATAGCTGGCATTTCTGGCTTTCGCGAGAATTGCCGGGTCAATATCACAGCCGTAGAGTTCAACCCGTTCCGCCATCCCATCCTGGTACTTTTCATGCAGTTTGATAGCCAGCGAGTAGGCTTCTTCCCCTGATGAACACCCTGCGCTAAGAATACGCACCGGACCGCTACGCTGCTGCATGATGCGCGGCACCCATTTTTCGCAGATTAAATCCAGCGTGTCGCTTTCACGGAAAAAATAGGTTTCGTTAATCGTAATCAGGGTAATAAAGCGATCAAACTCGTCCTGCGACAGCCGCAGTTTTTCATAGTATTCATAGTAATCAGTGATATTACGCTCAGCCATGCGCTGACTCAGCGCCGATTTCAGCAGCGCTTCCATCGCATTATCAAAGTGCAAACCCACCCGTTCTTTGATCAAGCGGGCATATTCTGGAAGGTTGGGTATCATGGCAATGTACTCTCGAAATGCCCGTGACCTGCCATCGAAAGCAGCACCTTCGCGAGGCCATTCAGCGGGATCGTGCGGTGTATGAGCTGCTTATCAATCGCGTTCTTGTTCATACCAAAGACCACCGAACTTTCTTCATCTTGCGCCAGCGTTCGCCCACCACGCTGGACGATAAGCTCGATGCCGCGACATCCATCGCTGCCCATTCCGGTCATGATCAGCCCGACCGCTTTTTCGCGGAACACCTCAGCGACCGACTCCAGTAACAGATTGCAGCTGGGGTGATACACGTCGCTTTCTTGTCGTGGAACCGTCGCCAGTCGTTGGTTACTTTTGACGATCAGATGCTGTTCCGGTGGCAGGATATAGACATTTCCGGCCTCCACCGGGTCATTATCCTGTGCCAGCCGTACCTTCAGATCGGTTACGCTGTCCAGCCAGTGCACCATGTTTTTGGCGAAACCATCGGCAATGTGCTGGGCAATCAGTACCGGACACGGGAACGTACCGGGTAAATCCTGCAACAGTTTGCTCAGTGCCTGCGGCCCACCGGTCGAACAGGCAATCGCCAGCACATAGGGCCAGTCGGCCGTGGTCTCAACCGTTTCCATTGCCAAACGCGTGCCCGACACACTCGGTTCGGCAGGGTAGCGTAACCCCTTGATATGACGGATGACCTTTACGCCCACCAGCAGTTCCACCTGTCGATGCAGCGTCCGGGTGGCGAGTGGAGAGTCGTAGTTATGGTGCAACACCGCCAGCGCCCCGCGAGAAATGTAATCCTCATCGCCTGCATTTTCACCACCAAAATGCATGACCAGAATAGGGATTGCGCTGGTCGCCATGATGGTTTCGACGATCTCGACGTTATCGGCGGTCGACGTTTCCAGCGTCAGGATCAGCAGATCAGGCCCTAACTGTTGCAACAACCGCATTGCCTGGCGGCGATGGGCCGCCTGCCCAACCACCGAAATATGTGGATGATCTTCCAGTTGCTTGACCAGTTGGTTGCGCGAGACGCTGCCCAAATCCAGGATCAGTACCCGAATACCGCGGCTACTCATGCATCCATATCCATCAGGGTGAATGATGCAGAGGCCTCTTTCAGCGCCTTCGACAGCTGTGTCATATCCTGACTCACAATCAGAATGTCTTTGATCGACTGCGACGTGTAGTTACTGGCGACAACAATTTCACGCAGCGCCATAACCACCTGATTGCTGGCGGTTTTCTGCTGCTGGGTAGACAGCGAGATCTGCAGCGCTGCCGTAGAGGTTTGCTCTGCGGTAACGACGATATCATTCAGGTGCTCAGCGCTCAGCTGACACGCCCTCGTCCCCGATTTTATGCTCTCGCCACCTTTTTCCGCGTTCAGCACCAGGCGATTAATCGCGTTCTGGATTTCACTAATTTTATTCTCGATTTCAACCGTCGATTCGGTGACTGAATCCGCCAGACGACGGATTTCAGCCGCCACCACGGAGAAACGTTTCCCGGCTTCTCCGGCGCTGGCCGCTTCCAGCGCGGCGTTAAAGGCGATCAGTTTGGTTTGATCCGCCACACTGTTAATGATCACCATCACGCGGCTGATTTCCGTCGACTTGTTGCCGAGCATCATGATTTCACGCATGTTTTGTTGGTTATCGTTGTCGATATCCGTCATGCGCATCAGCAGCTGCGACATCGAATCCGAGCCTTTATTGCAATCCTCAAGCGTCTGGTTGGCAATATCGACCACCGCCCGCGAATGCTCGGCTATCTGGGTGGAAGAGGCCGACAGCTCTTCCATGGTGGAGGTAATTTCAGCCACTGAAGATGAGGTTTCCACGCTGGTTGAGGCCTGGCCGTCTACCGCCTCGGTGATGTGCAATGATGCCTGGTGCACTGAGTTCGCATGAGACACCATATCTCCCACCAGCGAGTGCAGGCGCTGGCGCATCATTTCTACCGCGCCGAGCAGTTCGCCAATTTCATCAGGATGATCGACCTGCACATCCACCGTTAAGTCACCTTCCGCGATGGTCTGCGCAATTCTCAGCACACGGTTTAGACGGCGTGAAATCAGGAAGCGGCTGGCAATCGCAATCAGCAATAAAATGATGGGCAACAGCAACGCGGTGAACAGCAACAGGCCATTGCGCACAAGATTGCTGCTCTTGGCGACATCATCCACATAGCTGGTGGTGGCGATGATCCAGTTGATCCCTTCAATGTACTCATAGACGGCAACTTTGGTCTTAGGTGCGACACCATAACCACTCACCCAGTTGTAGTAGGTGATGCCATTTTTATGTTCGAGGATATCGGCAAACAGCTTATAACCGTTGGCGTCAGTAATATTCACCACCTGCTGGTTTGCCAACGAAGGATGCGACAGCATACGTCCGGGATCAAACCCGGCGTCCAGCACGTAGGCATAACCATTTTTACCAATATGTACATCGAGTAAGTGCCTGATGATCGGTTGCAGGGTCTGTTTGACATCAAACCCGACCGCCACGGCACCAATCACCTGACCATATTTATCGGCAATCGGCTCATAGTGGCTAATAAACTGCTTACCAAACAGCGTGACCACGCCAGAAAACGGTTTATTTTTCAGCAGTAATGGCAATGCCGGATTATCGCGCCCCAGTGCCGTTGTCGTCGCCGTGTTACCTGAACTGGCCAGCAACGTGCTGCTGACACGAACAAACTGCTCGCCCTGCAGAATAAACGTGCTGGCAAAGACGCTGGTTAATTCGGTGAAATGGTCGTTTGTATTGGGGTTACTCAAAACGGCTTTTAGTTCAGACGCGTCCATAGAGCGCAGTGGCTTATTGGCTACATTCTGATAGTTATTAATGTAAACATTGCTGTAATGTTCCGCATCCCGGGTGACCCTTTGGAACTCATTAGCAATACTATTATGGAAAATACGGGTGTTGGTTTTGATCATTTCCAGCGCATTAACCTGCAGCTCGCTGGACAGATAATTCGATAACATAAAAGAGGCGCCAATCAGCAGCGTGGCAATGCACACCACCAGAATCATGCCGAGTTTCATCGCGACACCCAGGTGAATACTGTGCAGCCAGGTGAGCACTCGTGCAGTGGGTCCGTCTGAAGATATGGCCGCCGGGCGTTCTTTTACTTTAATCATGTCACTCATATTTTTTATTCTCTGTCTGAGAAGGCGCTGTTCTTTTTTTGAGTCAGAATTATGCTGGCGCCACGCTATTTCAGCGTGAGCAGCGGTGTCGGCTTACCAATGTGATATCCCTGCAACCACCCCACGTTCATTTGCTCCAGGCATGCCTGAATACTGGCGTTTTCCACAAATTCGGCGACGACTTGCATGTTTTTCATTTCGGCAACGCGGCAGAATGATTCAACGATGTAGTAGCTGATTTCACTTTCCGTGATCCGCCGAATAAACGAGCCATCAATTTTCAAAATGTCCGCCTCGATATTCATCAAACGCGCATGGCTGGCGAACCCGGTACCAAAATCATCAATCGCCACCCGGCAGCCTAATTGGCGAATTAAACGCAGCGTTTCTACGGTTTGTTGTTTATCGGACAGCGTATCCGCTTCGGTAATCTCAAAAATAATTCGCTGCGGCGCGACGGCGTATTCCTGTAAGAGCTGGGTGATCTTCGAGACAATATTTGAACGACACACCGTCACCGGTGCCAGGTTAATAGAAAAGCAACGCTGTGGATGGTGACACATGGCTTTGAGCGTATTTTCGATGACCCATAAATCGATTTCCGGTGCCAGCCCCGCATCATGCGCCACCGGCAGGAAACTGTTTGGCGAAATAAATTCACCCTTATCGTTTAACATGCGGATCAATATTTCATGATAGTGTTCTTCGCCCTGGGTGCTGACAATAGGCTGGGCCATCAGCACAAACGCATTGTTATCCAACGCATTTTGCAACGCCGTGCGAATATCGGTTTTATCCACAATATGGTTGCCGAGCATGCGGCTATGTTGTGTTTCCAGGTTTTCGGGTCTGCCGTTGGTCAGAGACAACCCCGCGACCATGCCCAGTTTCCCCACCAACTGATAGATGTCATCGCTCACATCGTGAATCAGGCAATAGCCCAAACCACTGCGAAACCCCAGCCGCTGATTATTATGAAAAAGGCGAAAACCGTTAGCGGCCTGGTATAAATCACACAACCGCTCCCAGGTACAATTTTCCAGCCTGATCAGCAGATCATAACCGGCGTGATAATAGACCTTCTCACTTTCGACCAAATGCTTCTGCAAATGCTCAGCCAAAATTTTCTGATAACGGGTACGAAAATGAAAACCGTAGCGGCGGGAAAAAAGCTCCAGTTCGGGAAGTTGAATCAGGCACACCGTCGCATGTTCGGTCGTAAACAGCTCCGTCTTCAGCGCACGCAAGTTTGCCATGCCCGTCATCGGGTCGGTCAGACCTAATACCAGCGCCTGGCTAAATCGTTGACGGGTAAATTTTGCCAGCGCGCCCATAATCACAATGGTGAGTGAAAAGATAAAAATAAGCGTTGAAACCATAGCCTGGTGCAGCATGAAACTCTCATCGCTGGCGATATAATTATCGTTATGCTTGCCCAGAATAATTAATACCACCGTCCACACTAGCATCGTAAATGAGTGGCCAATCTTAATAGCTCCCCACAGCATCAACGGGAAAAGCAGGATCAGACTGTAGAATGAGAAGAAAATATTCGAGTTATAGGGCGACGTTAAACATAGCATCAGACCAATAAGCACGGTGCACCACGCCATGACGCCGTATACCGTGACATTGCCTTTGCATTGCTCGCCGATCGACTTAATAAAGGTAAACAACCAGGACGGTCGGCGCAGGATGCGAAATGCTTTATAGAAAAAGGGGATCCCCGTCAGGCAACCGTTAGCAAGTCCCTGGACACGCACCAGCATTTCCAGACTCATAATATGCAGGTTCGCCACATCCGATCGCTGACTGTGGGGAACCACAAAGGCGAAAATTTTGCTGAAAAGCAGATACAGCAAAATGTTGTAGCCGCAGAGCCAAATCATACGATTCAGGCTGATGGTGATCCGGCTAAAGCTGGCGCTACTGCGTCTGCCCGTCACTTTACGATAAATGGCATAGCTCAGCGTCGATGCCGCCGTCAGGCACAACGCATCCACGTGTTCGCCTGCAGGACCAACCCAAAACATCACCGCCAGAAACAGCATTATCCCCGGCAGAACCCGATAACCAAAGAGAACCAATGCGGCGGAAAATACGGCTAATTTGAGATCGTAAACGGTTAATAGAGTATTATTAAGAATGCAGTAACCGTTAAGATAGTGTGCCAGTGGATAAAAAAGGCCAGGAATAGCAAGCGGCAGACACCATTCACGCGTGATTTTTGCAGTGTTTGTATTTATTATTGCGTCCAAATCAATTTATCCGCTATACACTATACCAATAGGACTTTAATCCAGATTCTAATGTCGCAAACAAATCCATTTGGGCCAGTCATTAACCATTGTAAAATTGATGACATTAACCGCACACTGAGAAAATAAAAAAGGCTCTACATTGAAGCGTGCATCTTATTCATATCGCATCAGAAAATAAACCATCATTTATAGATAAAAATGGACATATCATGATATTTTTATTTTTATCTCACCAGTTAATAAGCCACCTAATCAATTGATTAATAGTGTAAAAACACAGCACCGCCAGCATATCCATCGCACATCTTTAACGTGTGTACAAAAAACATTCCTTACAGGCATTAATGTCAACATTAATACGACACATCACCACTGAATGAAATTGTGTTTTAATGTACATTTTTACCTGTTGACGAAATGTACAGCGATCCTTATATTTATACACCGTTATTTTATCGTTAGCTATTCAGCTCCAGTGTTAATTAAATGTTGTACCTGAGAGTTTCACACCTTTCATCTACTTACTTGTAACAAAAATACCCATATTGTTATTTCATTAAGTCATAAAAGAAATTTAATTCAGCATATATGTGTATTTTCAGGAATTAAAAAGAATCCGTGGCCACGTCTCTGTTTTCCCTAAAGGCAATAAAAGGATGGCAACATTCGATCACCGGCAAAATAACACAGTTTTTGCTGGCGGGGATCATTATTGCGTTTGGTGCTGGTGCCTTTACCAGTTGGAGCCTGATCGACAACTTTTCTTATCAGCAGTGGGTACAGAGAGCAGAAGCCAACGCCCAGATCATGACCTACATCATCCGCAGCGTATATACCACCGTTTCGGTTGAAACCCGCGACACGGGGCAAATATCCCGTATTGTCTCGGACAGACAGCTTGGCGATACCGACTCCATTATTCAGACCGGCTATAACCCGGTAGACGTTTTGGCACTGGCCTCAGCGCAAACGCACAATCCCACCTGGATGTTCCTGTATACGCCCGATAAAGGTTTCGTGGGTATCAACAATAAGTCTGAAGAAGGCGACGGGGTAATCTCCTTCGCCGGGCGTTTGCCACGCGATGTGCTGGTCAACGACTATATCGGATTTGCCCAGATCAACGGCGAAGCGTGCTTCATCAGCGCCGTCCCTGTTCTGACGCCCTCAGGTGAAATCCTCGGCAGCCTGATAAGCAGCATTGGTAAGAAGAGTGATCTGTACGCTGCCTATGATGCGATGTTGAAAAAGAGCAGTATCATTTTCGTCCTCATTTTACTGGCAACGCTGACGCTGGTGACGCTGTTCATGCGCCGTCTGTTCCGCCCGGTTCCGTTGCTAATTAACTCCATTACCCGCATTGCCCGCGAAGAAACCGACTCTGTCACCCCCTATCTTGACCAGGATGATGAGATTGGACATCTCGCCAGCGCCATTGAAAAATTGCGCGTCGCGATGAAAGAACGCGGCTATCTACAGCGTATGCATGAGATGTCACAAAAGATGGAGCATATGGCCCATCATGATTCGCTGACAGGCTTACCCAATCGCGTCTCTTTCGGACTGGCGCTGGATAAACGCGTCAGTGAAGTCCAGCAGGCAGAGAAACCGTTCAACCTGCTGTTGATTGACCTCGACAACTTCAAGCCGGTAAACGACACCTTCGGCCATAAAGCCGGCGATGAAGTGTTAATCAACGTGGCGCAGCGCCTGCAATTATTGCTGGGGCCAAACGATATGGCGGCACGTCTGGGCGGGGATGAGTTTGCGATTCTGCAACAGGTCAGCGACAACGCCGTTAAAGAGGCGAACCGGCTGGCGAAACGTATTCTGCGCGCGCTGAGCACACCGTTTAGCTGGAGCACCCACACGTTCTCTATCAGTTGCAGCATTGGCATTACCAGCGCCCCTTATCAGGGCAATAATACCTCAACATTGATGATCAATGCCGATCTGGCCATGTATGCCTCCAAGCACCATGGCCGCGGTTGCTTCCATTTCTTCGAAGACGGCATGGTGATGAAACAGAGCCACAGCCTGTTCATTAATCAGGAAATTATTGATGGTATTGATAACGAGCAGTTCGAACTTTACTACCAGCCCATCGTTAATCTGCAGGATGAAACGGTTCACGGCTACGAATCTCTGATCCGCTGGAATCACCCGACGAAAGGGCTGATTTACCCGGATTACTTTATCAATATTGCTGAAAGCTCGGGCCTGATTGTGCGTTTAGGTGAATGGGTCATTCGCCAGTCTTGCGCCGTCGCAGCAAAATGGCCGGAACACATCCGCATTGCCGTCAATGTGTCAGCCAATCAGTTACACAGCCCAGGGCTGGTCGACGTCATCAAAGAAGCGTTACGCACCAGCCAACTGTCAGCCAATCGACTCGAAATTGAAATCACCGAATCCGAGAAACTGGATCAGTCTATTGCCCTCCCGGTACTGAAAGAGATCCGCGCGATGGGGATCGACATCGCAATGGACGATCTGGGAACAGGCTACGCCGCGCTGGACTATTTGCTGGTCTACCCCTTCACGCGCATCAAGATTGCCCGCACGCTTATCGATAAATTAGAGCAGGATAATGCCAGCCAGTACTTGATTGTGATGCTTATCCAGTTCGCGCAAAAGTACAATATCTCCGTCACCGCGGAAGGGGTGGAAACACCGCTCCAGCGCAACATTTTGCGCGAAATTAAGTGCCAACATGTGCAGGGATATTTCTTCAGCTATCCGCTGCGCGAGCGTGACGTGTTGTCTGCTTTTGCCGATGAAGCCCTTGCAGAAGAGGTTATGCATGACTAATTGCCTGCGTTTGGCAACGCGTATTGTGCTTGCCGCTGCGCTGTTAATCCCTTTCTCTGCACGCTGCGCGACGGATGTTTCGCCCGAACAGCGCACGCTGGAGAAGATTGCCAGAATGAAAACTATCACCCTCGGTTACCAGGATGATGCCTTTCCTTTCTCGTACCAGGAAGGCCAGTCACCTGCTGGCTATTCCATTGATATCTGTAAAAATATCGTCGCTGCGCTGAAAACCAAACTGCAGCTTAAATCATTGAAAACGCAATGGGTGCGCGCAAACTCGGCATCTCAGTTTGTGCTCATTAAAAAACACATGGCCGATATCATGTGCATTCCGGCTTTTTATTCGAAGGGTCGCCACAGCATTAGTGAATTCTCATTGCCATTTTACTTTTCCAGCACTCGCTATGTGATGCGTAGGAATGATTATAATGGCAATCTACAAGCACTTTCCGGGCACAGCGTGCTGGTAAAAAGCGGCACAGTTTACGTTGAGCAACTACAGAAAATTAATACCGCCAACGCGCTTAACATTAATATTGAGCTGGATACTAACAACAACGTCGCCTTCAATGGCGTTCAGAGCGGCGCCTATCCGGCGCTGATTTCCAGCACCGTATTATTAAAAGGGATGATTGCGCAGGCCGCCAACCCGGATGAATATATGCTATCCCGTATTGCGCTCAGTGCGCCACTTCCGGCGGGACTGCTGCTCCCTTTACACGATAAAGAATTTAAAGCTTTTGTGGATGACACGTTATCTTCTCTGATGACCAGCGGTGAGTTTACGACCTTGTACAATAAATGGTTTCAGTCTCCAATACCGCCGAAAGCCATCAATTTAAATATTCCCATGTCAGATAATCTGAAAGCATTAACGTCAGCAAAAAAGAAGATCGGTTTTGATTATGAAAAATATAATTAAGCATGAGATGGCCCGGATAAAACGTGTAGCGCAGGGGCTGATTTTACTGGCTGGCCTCACCGTGTCCCCTGTGTTGATGGCGCAGCAGAATGCCGCCACGCTGGAACACATACAAATCAGCAGCGTACTGAACGTGGGTTATCGCCAGCTGCCGCCGTTTTCCTTTACCGACCAAAACGGCAAGGTAACGGGGTATACCATTGCGGTGTGTAACCTGATTGCGGACAAACTGCGGCAGTATCTCAAGCTCAATAACTTAACCATTCATTATATTCCGGTGAATTTTGCGGAACGCTTTTCTGCATTAAAAACACGTAAAATAGACATGGACTGTGGCGTAAATACTAACGCGCCAGAGCGGACCTCCAGCGTTTCATTTTCCGTTAACTACTACATCGCGAAAATGCGCATCATCTCTTTACGTAAAAACAATATCCACTCCCTGGCTGACTTAAAAGGACGAACGGTTAGCCTGACAGGCAGTTCAAAAGATTTGCTGGAATTCAATAAGGCGAACCGGGAACAGCATCTTAATATTTCAACAATAACCACTACCACGATAAACGGGGCGTTTAATAAAATGGCGCAGAATGAATCTGCAGCGCTGTTTATCGATGATATCCTGGCCTGGCCGCTGATTAATCAGAGTGAACTGCCTGACACATTTAGCGTGTCAGCCGAAACCATCGGCGCGGATATGCACTATGCCATTATGATGCGCAAAAACGATCCGCAGTTTGTGGCGTTCATCGACAGTTCACTGAAAACCATTTTCGCTTCCCCTATTAATGTACAGCTGCGCAAAAAATGGCTGGCGCCTTATGCCTGTAAACATACGGGAAATCAGCCTCCTACACCGTGTCAGCATCACCCTTGAAAAAAATAAGCGTCTGTTCACTCACTCGCTTACTTCGCCTCTGGCAGATCCCAGGGGCGCTGTTGTTGCTATTGATGGTCAATTCGCTGCGCGCGGCGTGGGATTTTGCCACCATCATGCAGAAGTCCGATGCCCTCTATGGCCCTGCCAGCGCTGCGGCACAACAGCGCATCAATGCCTGGCAACAGCTCTTAATTCAACTGCGCCATGCCGATGAGCAAACACAGCTGCGCGCGGTAAATCTGTTTTTTAATACCCAGCTCCGTTACGCCGAGGATAGCGACGTCTGGCACAACGTCGACTACTGGGCGACGCCAGTGGAATCCCTGCGCCAGGGTAAAGCAGACTGCGAAGACTACGCCATCGCGAAATATTTCACGCTGCGGCAGTTGGGCGTTTCCGAAGAGAAGCTGCGTATCACTTACGTTAAAGCCCTACGTTTAAACCGCGCACATATGGTACTGACCTGGTATGCCACGCCTGACGCCATCCCTCTGGTTCTCGATAGTCTGACAAACACCCTTTCACCGGCCAGCCAGCGTCAGGATTTATTACCAGTGTACTCATTTAACGATAGCGGCCTGTGGCTGCCGGGCAACCAGAACACAAAACGTATTGGGGACAGCAAGAGACTTTCTCGCTGGCAGCAAGTATTCACCAAAATGCGGGAAGAAGGCTTCCCGATAGATAAATAGGGAACGTCAGTGTCACTTTTTAAACAGTTACTTTTTTCTATTTCTCTTTTCATGATGATTGTCTTCAGCGGCAGTTTTATTGTGACGCTGGAAAGCTCCCGCCATCAATACAACAACCAGCTGCTGGCGCATGCCCAGGATGCGGCAACGGCTCTGGGGGTTTCACTCACACCGAACGTCAACGATCCGGCGATGATCGAGCTGATGGTGAGCTCTATTTTTGATAGTGGTTACTATCAAAAAATCCGCATCGTCGATCTGACCAACGGTACAACGATGCTGGAACGTCACGCGGCGGCGTCGATCCCGGATGTACCCGGCTGGTTTGTGGATCTGGTGGATGTGGTCCCGCAAACGGGCAATGCCACCATTATGCGCGGTTGGCAGCAGGCCGCCCGCGTGGAGGTCACCAGTGACCCCATTTTTGCGGTGCAACGTTTGTGGAGCAGCACTGTAGGCAATTTGGTGTGGATGCTGTCCTGTAGTCTGGCCTGCCTGCTGGCGGGGGTTATGCTGTTGCGTAAACTGCTGCGCCCGCTCAACTATCTGGCGAAACAATCAGAAGCAATTACCCGTCGCGAATTCCTGACGCTGCCTGAACTGCCAAAAACGCCGGAACTGCGCCGGGTCGTCGCAGCCATGAACCTGATGGCGACCAAGCTGAAATCACTCTTTGAAGAGCAGGCTATCTACAGCGAGCGCCTGCACAATGAGGCCTATCTCGACAGCCAGACCGGTATTGCCAACCGCCGCGCATTTGATATGCAGTTGCAGGCGCGACTGAGCGATGCGGATACCGCACCGGGCTATTTGATGTTGGTTCGCGTTCAGGATTTGGGGGGGCTGAACCAGCGTTTTGGCGGCCCGCATACCGATAAGCTGTTGCTGAATATCGCCAACCTGTTGAATGCACACAAAGCCAAATACGCGCCGCTCGACAGCACGCTCGCCCGCATTCGGGGCGGCGAGTTCGCCCTGCTCTGCCCCGGCGTCACGCACGGTGAGATGCTGGAACTGCGTACTTCGCTGACGCAAAAACTGACGGCATTTTATGCCACCGGAATGTCAGATCAACAACCGGTCGCCTACTGCAGCATGGTGCCCTTCAGCGCCGGAGACAGTCCGCAGTCGTTGTTGATTCAGGCCGATCGTCTGCTGGTCGAAGCGGAAACGCATACCGACCATCAGGTCGTGCCAACGACAGAGGTCGCCACAGCGAGCGAAGATCAGCATTTATGGTTTGTGCGTCTGGAGCACGCGCTGGCGAATCAGCAATTTCAGCTGGTGTATCAGCCCGTGGTCGATTGTCATCAGCCGGATAAAATCCTGCATTACAAAGTGCTGTCGCGCATTGTTGATGAGCAGGGCAATACCATTAACGCCGGTCGTTTCCTGCCGTGGATCCACCGCTTTGGCTGGAGCCATCGTCTGGACAAGGTCATGTTAAAACTGACCTTAAATCAGCTGAAAATCGCCCCCGGTAAGTTAGCGCTGAGTATTTCAGGCAGTTCAGTCACCAGTGCTCGCGCCATTTCCGACCTGTTAAATCCGCTGAAATACGCACCAAAGCTGGCCGGTCAGTTAATTCTCGAGCTGGATGAAAACCAGCTACCCGGGCCGAACCAAATGGCGATGTTTGTTAAAGCCGTAAGTCAATATCGCTGCTCGCTGGGCCTGCAACACTTCGGCAGTCGCTTCGATATGATTGGTCATCTGTCACAGTGGGGCCTGGCGTATCTGAAAATCGACAGCAGCTATATCCGCCATATCGACAAAGAAAAAGATAAGCGCTTGTTTATTGAAGTGCTCTGTAACGCCACCCGCAGTATTGATTTACCGCTGATTGCCGAGCGCGTTGAAACCGCAGGTGAGCTTAAGGTGTTGCAGGAATTGGGCGTGGATGGCGCGATGGGACAGCTGTTAGGCGAGCCCGCACCGCTGTGATGAAAACAGTCCGTCTGGGCGCCGTTGTTTTGCTTGCTTTTGCCGGATAGCGCTTCGCTTATCTGGCCTACAAAATCAAATGGTTATGATTTTTGTAGGCCCGGTAAGCCTGCGCCACCGGGCATTTTCTACGTTGTCTGCAGGCTGTCTGTTGCCGTTAAAAAATTCGGTCATCGTTACCGAGCAGTTGTTCTAACCCCCCGAGTTCCTGACGCGCGTTCGCGCGATTCATTAATTTAACCTGTGCCATCGTCGGCAGATCGGTAATCGCTATAACGCCTTTACGCATCAGCAGGTAAATCAAGTCATCCAGTACGCGCACCATCTCCAGGTCGCTCTTTTGCAGCATGGCCAGGAACTGTTGGTTGTCTATTTCAGCGCCGTGTTCATCAGGTGGAACAGCATTCATCTTGTTGCCTTAGATTAATATGTCGTGACGTGACTGCCCCGTTTACACAGGGCAGTCAGCTTCCGTTAGTGAGAGTGATTTTGTTCCGGTTTGGCGATCAGGTGATCCAGCGAGTACGTTGACGCATGCACATCGCTACTCAACGGTGTGGAGACTGCCGTGTCAATGCCATGCGCAACCTTCGCCGGGCTGGCAATCAGATGATGATCGCCGCCGCTTTGAATGTACTTCGCAATATCAACGCCTTCATGCAGCTCACGGGCCAAATCGCTCAGGTCGACTTTATCGAGCACGGCCTTCGCTTTATCGTCAGGACCCAGTACGGCTGCCGCCTGTCCGTGCGCGGATGCCGCTGGCGCGTATGACAAAGACAATGCGCTGTCATCAAACAGATTGTGCAGCGCATGCTGTGCTGCGGCGTGCTGTCCCTTGTCTGCCGCATGCGCTTTCACTGGCGCATGATCTTCCATGGTGACATCAGCCATTTGCGCATGTGTCGTGGTATTGCCGTGGTTATCGTTCGCCTCAACCATCACGCTGACGCGATTATGGCCGGTACGCAAGGTCGACGTATCCACCGCAAAGTCATAACGCAGTTCGTTATTATTCAGATGAATAACCGTATCGTACTGATGACCATTGACCCGCGCTGTAATGTGTTCACCATCATGCACGTCACCGGTCACGCTACCGGTAAGGTGGGTGATCGCGTTCTGCGACTCTGCCTGCGAAATGTGGTTATCGCCGGTGATTTTATCCACCACGATAGTGGCATCAGCATGAGTATCAACCACGTAAGAATGAGATATGTGGACACTGTACGGGTTACCCGGTGCATCATGGCCGCTAAGTGAAACATCAATCGCGGTGTGGTTTTTTAGAACGGCTGTATCCACGTCAATCTGATACCCCAGAGTGCCGTTATTCAACGCCGTCACAACACCTTTAAACGTGTCATTACCCATCTTCAAAGTGACCGGATCCCCAGGCTGCGCATCCCCTCCCACAGTACCGGTAATCGTCGTTTTCAGCGCCTGCAGCTCCTGCTGGTTCAGGACGTTGTCAGCAGTGACGTTATCGATATCCACCGTCCCCTTCGCCTCCCGATCAATGGTGAGGGTTTTCGCAGTATCGATTTCCTGACGGTTGCCCGCATCGTCATGGGCGGTAACGTGCGCCGTAATATTCTGGTCATGGACCAAATCCACGGTGCTGGCATCGACGCTAAACACTTTTTTACCGCCGCTGCTGGTAACTTTCGCCACCAGGTCTTTGCCGCCGACCCTGATGGTGACCAGATCGCCAACGTCAACATCACCGGTGACATAGCCGCTGATTTTGGTGTGCTGAAGATTCGTTTGCGCGTTATTCAACACATCATCATCCGACACCTTATCCAGATGAATTTCTGCCACCACATTGGTGTCAATGGTCACCGGTTTCTGACTGTTCGCAGTCTGGGTATTTTTCGCCGCATCTTCACCCGTCACGCTAACGTAAATAGTGGGATCGGTTTGCAAACCAGCGGTGTTCACTAACGCGGAGTAGCCCAGTTGTCCGTTCATATGCGGCAGTTCGACCACATCGGCATCCACCGTGATGTTATTGACGGTGATATGCACTTTATCGCCTTTATGCACATCGCCACCCACGGTGCCGCTGACTTCAATCTGGCCTGCCTTCACTTCATCCGCATTAATGACATCGTCACCGCCGACGGTGTTAATGGTCACCGTCGCTGCCGCCGTGGTATCACGCGTAAAGTTCTTCGTGTAGCTGGCGTCCTGATCGTTACCGTGAACGTCATGACCAGTGACTTTCGCCACAATTGAGTGGTCAGCGTTCAGGTGTTGGGTGTCGATATCCACCGAATAATGCAGCTGGTTATCAACCGTCGCGGTGTAGGTATGATTGTCCACTTCCAGCGTTACGATATCGCCGGACTTCACATCGCCGGTCACGGAACCCGTCACCGTCGTCGTCGGATGCACATTGACATCAGACTCCTGCGCGTTGAGCACGTTATCAGCGGTGATGTTATCAATCGTCACTCCCGCAACGGCGTTCAGATCGACGATGACATGTCGGTCCGTCGACCCGGTGACCGTGTTCCCGGCCGCATCGGTGCCGGTTACGGTCGCAACGATAGTCGGGTTGGTGCGCAGGTCGTTAATGCTGACCTCTTTTGACCACTCCAGCGTGCCGTTATTGTTATGCACCACGGTGGTTAAGGTATTGCCATTGACCTGCAAGGATACCACGCTGCCATCGTGTAACCCTTCGCCTTTGACCGTACCCGTTATCATCGTTTTGCCTGTAAGCGCTTCTTTGCCATTGATGACATCATCGCTGGCCACAGGGTTCATGTTGATGGTGATAGGGTTATCGGTGTCGATGCTAATAACCTTGCGCTGCGTATCCGATCCCGTCAGATTGCCCTCGGTCACGGTAACAGAGACATCAAACATCGGGTGTGCCTGAAGCACATTTGAGGGAACATCAACCTGGTAGCCAAATTCGCCTGACAGCCCCGGAATCGCAAACACCTTGCCGTGGTAGTCCACACCGTTCACCGTGACGGTGACAACGTCGTTGGCATGCACATCCCCCGTCACCCTGCCACGCACAGGTGTGGTAGCGTTATTTACTTCATCGTGGTTCAGCACATCATCGCCCGTCACCTTATCAACAGTCAGATGAACCTGCGGCTGATGCGGGACCGTCGTCCCGGTACCGGTTGGCGGCGTGGTGATCGCTGGCGGGTTATGCATGATATACGGCGTATTCCCACTGACAGCCTGATTATGAGTCCATGGCAGATCAATCAGTTTGTGGTCCGTTGCCGTCGCGGTATTACCATGATCATCATGCGTGGTAATCGACACGGTGATATTACCGTTATCACCGAGATCGCCCGTGCTCACTGAAGCCTGAAAGCCCAGAATGTGACCCGGTAATTCAATGACATGAGTTGTATAGCGGATCCCATTCCCAACAATGAGAATCACCTCATCATTCAACTTAGCATCTGGATCGACATGCCCGGTGACAATCACATAGTCAGGTTTTCTGCCCGGAGCAAGATCCTGCGGGGTCGTCATGTTGGGCAATAAACCGGTGGTCATTGAATCAATCGTAATCCTGGCATCGGCATGGGTATCAATCACTACCGGACGGTCATCATGCCCATATGCCACGTTACCTGCCGCGTCAGTGGCCGATACTTTCGCATGGATATTCGGGTCCAGTAGTAGATCCAACGTGGAGACATCCGCGCTAAAGGTATGCTGTCCGTTGCTGTCCTGTACCTGGGCGTAATAGACCTGATTGTTGACGGTCAGCTCAACCCAATCACCCACCAGTACATCACCGCCTACCGTCCCGGTGACGGTTGTCAGCGGGTTATGCGCCTCGTTATAGTTGATGACGGAATCGTGATCCGCCGTAACGATAGGGTTGATGTGCACCGTAGCAACAGCATGGTCGTCAATCGTCAGGACATCCTGCGCCTGCGCCGTGGCGCTATTGCCATGCGGATCGGTGGCGGTAATGGTGGCGATAATATGCGGATCGTGCTGCAGCCACTGGGTAGTTACATCGACGCTGTAGCCTAATGTTCCGCCCAAATTCGGCAGCGGAATCACTTGAGTGTCCACCAGATGTCCGCCGATATTGAGATGAACAATATCGCCCGCCTTCGCGTCACCGCCCACCGTCCCGCTCACTACGGTGGTTGTTTTCTGCAACTCAGCACCGTTCAGAACGTTATCACCGGTGACCGGGTCGATAGTGATTGCGGCATCGGCTTTATCATCCAGCCCCACGTTATGGTGTGCCGTAATATGCGCATGGTTTTGCGCCGCATCGGTGACATCCATTGACACATCGATATGTGGGCTGGCGATAATATCGGACGTCGCCACCGAAATATGGAAGCCCATTTTATTACCGCCAAGATCTTCCACCACACCAGTATAGGTCTGTCCGTTGATCGTCATTACCAGCGGATCGCCCGGATGCACTTCGCCGGTAACCGTGCCGCTGACCAGCGTATGGCCCTGCATCTGCTCATCGCGGTTAAGTGTGTTATCCGGCGTTACCGTATCAATCTTGATTGCTGCGTCGACACGCGTATCAATAATCACCGTCGTTTCGGCATCCGCTTTCGCCACGTTGCCCGCCGCATCGGTGGTGCTGACGGTGGCGGTTAAGTGCGGGTCGGCCAGCAAATCAGCGGTGCTGACCTTGATGCTATACCCGAGAACCCCACCGCCCAGATCGACAACTTTCCCTGTCAGGACGTGGCCTTTCACCGTCAGATACACCACATCATTGACGTGCACATCACCAGCGACTTTTCCGGTTACCCAGGTAAACGGCTGGTGAGATTCATCACCGTTCACCCGGTTATCGCCGGTAACAGGATCGATGCTCAGCATTGCTTTCGCGTGCAGATCCACCGTCAGATCGTGAAGCGTCTGCACATGCTGAATATTGTGTGGAGCATCCACGCCATTGACCTGGGCAATAATATGAGGGTCTTTAAGCAGATCGCGGGTCAGAACATCCAGTTTATAACCCAGTGCGCCATTATGTTCAGGTAAGTGCTGTACGGTTGTATTGTAGGTATGCCCGTTGACGATGATCTGCACCTTATCGCCGAATTTCACATCGCCAGAAACGGTACCCATCACCTCGGTGGTAAGTCGAGCAGCCTCTGCACCATTGAGCACATCGTCACCCGCTACGGTATCAACAGTGATCCCTGCCCTTGCATGGTTGTCGATATAAACAGTGTGGGAAGTGCCGATGGTAACTTCATTACCCACCGCATCGTGGGAAGTCACCGTGGCGGTAAAGGTGAGATTTTTATCCTGATTACCCTGGTTATTGCTGAATGCAGCCGAATCAACTGGAATTTGATAGCCCAGCTTACCCCCACCCAGGTCGATAACCTTGCCGGTAAACGTGTAACCATTAATCTCAATGTTCACCGCATCACCGACCTGTGCATCGCCGCCCACCGTACCGCTCACCAACTGTTTAGGCTTATCCAGTTCAAAGTGGTTCAGCACATTATCGTCGGTCACCTCATCGATGGTGATTTTCGCATCCGCATGCAGGTCGATATGCACCGTATGATCGTGGGACACGGTTAACTGATTACCGTGTTCATCGACGGTGGAGATTGAAACATGCACGTTCTGATCGACACCATCAGGCAGGTTTTTGGTGCTCACCGGAATGCTGTAGCCTAACGAGCCGTCCGCCAGCACCACCACGTTACCGTGCCAGGTCTGGTTGTTGAACGTTAAGGTCACAACATCGCCTGGTTTCGCATCACCACCGACCGGTCCTGTTATTGTCGTCGTGTTCAGCAGAGATTCGGCATGACTGATAATGTCATCACCTGCCACGGTATCAACACCGATACTGGCGCTGGCATCGAGATCGAGCCCAACGGTACGTTCTGTCGTGGCGGTGCTTTCGTTACCGTGATTATCGGTGGTGTTGATACGGGCATGAATCACCGGATCGTTAACCAGCGACTGGGTATCCACCAGGATGTGATACCCCAGATTCCCGTCAGGCAATGCTTCGACAAAACCAGAGTAACGATGACCATCAATCATCAATTCAACGGTGTCATGCAGTTTTGCATCTCCGCTCACCGTGCCGCTGATCTTCGTCTGACCGTTGTTTTCCGTGGACTCTTTAATATTAATGACGTTGTCGTCAGTCACCGCCTCAATCGTAATATATGACTGCGTGTACATATCCGAGTCGATAGTTTTTAACTCGTTATGGGTGATGTGGTTACCCGCCGCATCGCTTGAGGTCACAGTAACGTTAATCTCCGGATGCGTTATCAGCATATGGGTGTTCACCGGGAAGCTATAACCTAACCCACCTCCCGCCAGCGCAATCACCGTCGTTGTAAGGGTATATCCGCCTTTCAGCCCCAGCGTCACCACATCGCCTGCTTTCGCGTCAATACCGGTCACTGTTCCGGTGATATGCGTAACGCCGCCGTTTTCTGAAAACTCTTTAATATTGATAATGTCATCGACGGCTACTTGATCAATATGCACCTGGTTTTCAGCATAATTGTCGATATGCACGGTGTGGGTTTCGGTTGCAATCGCCAGGTTGCCTGCCGCATCGTGAGAAGTGATGGTTGCATGCACGTCAACGTCTTTCAGCACGTTGCCGCGGTTATCGTCAAATACCACGGAGTCCACCGCGATGCGGTAGCCCAGGCTGCCGTTGCCCAGATCGATCACCCGCCCATGGTAGTCGTGGCCGTTGATGAGCAGTTCCACCCGGTCGCCCGCCCGGGCATCTTCCCCGCTGACGGTACCGGTAATGGTCCGCGTTTTCGCCGATAGCTCATTAAAATTCAGCGTATTATCGACCGTCACATCATCAATACTGATCCGGTTTTCAGCGTAGTTGTCGATATGTACGGTGTGGGTGTGGGTCACTATTGCCAGGTTCCCCACCGCATCAAGGGAGGTAACCGTAGCGTTCACGTCGACGTCCTTCAGCACGTTACCGCTGTTATCAGCAAACGCCCCAGTGTCCACCGCAATACGGTAACCCAGCGTATTGTTACCGAGATTAATAACCTGACCGCTGTAGCGGTGGCCGTTGATCTCCAGCTCAACCCGGTCGTCCACTTTGGCATCTTCGCCGCCGACGGTGCCGGTAATGACCTGATTACGCGCATACAATTCGACACGATTCAGGGTGTTATCGCTGTCCACATCGTCGATGCTGATGGCGTTGTGCGCCACGGTGTCCAGCACCACGTTTTTGTGTGTGACGGCAGTCGCTTCGTTACCCACATCATCATGGCTAACCACCTTCACCTGCACATCATTGACGCCTTCTTTAAGCGTTCCCCTTGGCACCTCAATTTCGTACCGGAGTTGACCATGATCGTCGAAAACCGTGCCGTGGAATTCTTTTCCCTGAACAGTCAACGTCACCGGATCGCCCGCTTTGGCATCGCCACTGGCGACGCCGGTAATCAGCGTTGGCATGCGGTTTTCACTGGCGTTAACAACATCATCATTCGCCACTGTCTCGATGGTCACAGCATTCTGTGCCAGCAGATCGCTCTCGACATGATGCTCCGTAGAAACAGTCGTGGTATTCCCGGCATCATCGGTTGACGTTAGCGTGGCGTGGAAAGTTGGGTCATTCAGCAACCCGTGAGTTAACACCGGGATGTTATACGTCAGCGGGCCATTGCCAGGATCGGTCACAATGCCGGTATATTCTTTGCCATCGACCAGTAAGGTCACGATATCGCCAGGTTTGGCGTCGCCGCCTACATGCCCATGGATGATGGTTTGCGTATGGAGAGATTCTTCGTAGTTAATCAGGTTGTCTGGCGTGACGTTATCTACCGTAATATCGATGCGCGGGCCGGTGATATCAATCAGCGCATTGTCGAAAGTTTGTGCCGTTCGACCCGACACATCGGTGGCCGTTGCCACCACGGTGACGTTCCCTGGCTGTAATCCACCCAGATCGGTATCGATAATCCAGTGACCGTTCCTCACAGGGACATCGACGGTGAATGTGTTTTTTTGGCTATCGGTGAAGGTCAGCGTGACGTGGTTCTGGTTACTGGTGCCGCTTAAATGCGTCCGGTGGAATTCATTCTTGTTAATGTAGCCGTCGTTGCCTGCAAACTCCGCAATAGTCACTTCTGGTGGGAAAAGACTGGCAGACCCGGACAGGATCCCCGCCACCGGCAGGTTGATATCGCCGTTTGGGCTACCCAGTCCCTGGGTGTCAAAACCCGCAGTAGGATCAACCACCTGCCCGGTCAGTTCAAGCTGAACCCGCGTGTGACCGCCACCGCCACCTTCCATCGGCACCGGTTCGTCGTTGCCCGCTGCGGTCGCGTCAAGTATCTGCGTCGGATCCGCACCATCGGCGATGGCTTTTTGTACGGCGGCAATATCCTGGGCATCATGATTCGGATTATGGCTTACCTGTATCCCGTGCTCTCCCCAGTGGCTATTACGCCCAATATCTACCGTCTGCCCGTTAGGTAGAGAGATACTGACCGCGCCGCCGGCACCGGTCACAATTTCTTCACCGAGAGAGATCCTGTCGCCTTCATGAACAAGTCGTTGTGTGCCATTGGCTTCAACAACATACACCTGCCCAATTATTGCTTTGATCACACCGAGTAATTTGCTCACCGTAACCTCACTTAAATACCATCATTATTTTTATAAACTCGTTAATATATTAACGAACAAAAAACACATTCTTTTAATGTAAACATTAATATTCAATGTGGAAAAAAACACATTTTTTAGAATGCATATACATGAGACTTGACTGGCAAATGAATATAATAAAAAATAACCAAAAATAAAACACGATGTGACAAAACATGTCTCTGAATAGCTGATTACCGGCTTTAATTAAGACAATTCATATTTGTTAATTAATATAACGTGTTTGTAAAAATGGATGATAGCGACGACAACTGGATGTCATAACCGTGTGATATAAGGCATTCCTGTCATGAAGAAATTTTTTGTTTTTCTGCTTTCATGGTTTTCAATAAACTCCGTGTATGCAGAAGACTTACACAATACCGTTAAAGATGCATTAGCCAATCACCCTGAAGTCAATGCGGCTATAAATAGTCGCTATTCAGCAGAAAAAGAGCTCCGTGCGGCACAAGGTGGATATTTACCCGCATTGAATTTAAATGCCGAAGCCGGGCGAAAAAATATTGATGATGCGACCACCCGTGCCGCAGGCAGCACAAACGGGCTGACCCAATCCCCCAACGGGGCGACGCTCAGCCTGGAGCAAAATGTGTTCAATGGTTTTGCCACCCATAGTGAAGTTGCACGGCAAAAAGCGACCGTTGACTCACGGGCATTTGGCGTGATGAACACCAGCGAAAGCACCGCTTACACGGTGGTTCAGGCCTATTTTGATGTGCTGCAGCGCGAGGAGTTTGTTCGCCTGGCAGAAGACGATCTCGCTAACCACGAACGCATTTACGACCAGATAAAACTGCGCACCGATCAGGGCGTGGGCCGCTCCGGTGACTTTATGCAGGCAGAGGCACGTCTGGCGCAGGCACGAAACAATTTGCTCACCGAGCAAACCAACCTGGAAGACGCTAAAACCACGTTCGTCAGCGTAACCGGTCAAGACCCTCAAGGATTAAGCCTGCCGGAAAGCATTGACGCGCGGCTCCCTACCTCGCTTGCCGACGCCAAAATCCGGATGGAAAACAACAACCCGCTACTGAAATCGGCCAACGCCGACATCGAAGCCGCGCATCAGCAGTATGAAGCGTCAAAATCGACCTTCTACCCGCGCGTCGACGTTGAGCTGTCTCGGGGGATCAGCAATAACACCGATACCACCCGCGCGCACACTGAAGAGTGGGAAGCGATGGTAAAACTGCATTACAACCTGTACCAGGGCGGCAGCGACAAAGCCACCATGGAATCTCGCGCCTGGCTGCATAAACAGGCTCAGGATGTGCGCAATAACACCCTGCGCCAGTTGAATCAGGAGCTGCGCCTGGCATGGACCGCATTACAAAATGCGCGCGCCCAGCTGCCATCGGCGGAAGAATATGCCGACCGAAGCGTGAAAGTACGCACCGCCTATCAGGACCAATTTAGTCTGGGTGAACGTACGCTGCTGGATTTACTCGACAGTGAGAATGAAGTGTTCTCCTCTAAACGTCGTCTGGTTGAATTACGTTACCTGGCCATGACAAGCGGGTATCGAATTAGCGAACGTACCGGTGAATTAATGACTATTCTAAACATCGCGCCGCCGCCATCAGGCCAGCCGGTGGATTCTGAAGAAGAAAATCATTTACCTGATCTTCATTAATAATAATTTATATAAATAAACATCTGAGCTGCACACTTATTATTAGCATGCTATTTTTAAGTCGTGCAGTCAGAAATGGTTGCTAAAATGAGTGCACAAGCTGAATTATTAAATGAAGTCCCGGAGAATTCTGATAGCACAAATTCTCAATATCATGATCCCCGTAGCTATAATGACGACCCTTTATTAGATAGCTTACTCATTCTGTGTTCTTTGCACGGTAAACCCGCCAGTCGAGCAACATTAAGCAGCGGCCTGCCATTAGAAAACAATCGGCTCACGCTAAATATACTCCCCCGAGCCGCAGCACGCGCCGGTTTAAAAGCCCGGGTGGTGACGCGCACGCTCGATAAAATCCCCGCCATGTCCCTGCCCGCCGTTCTGTTACTGCGCTCCGGGGGAACCGGGGTGTTACTGGGCTGGAATGATGACGGTAGCGCCCGCTTTATGCCCAGCGAAAGCGAAGGAGGCGAAATCACCGTCGATGCCACCACGCTTACGCAGAACTATGCCGGCAAGGTAATTTTTGCTCACCCGCGCCACGAATTCGATTTGCAGGCAGAAGCATTTTTACCGCGCACTAAATCCTGGTTTAAAGATACGCTCAAGCTGTCGCGCTTTCTGTATATGGATGCCGTGCTGGCCAGCCTGCTGATCAACCTGATTGCGCTCGGCACGCCGCTGTTTACCATGAACGTCTACGACCGCGTGGTGCCGAATCAGGCGACGGTAACCCTGTGGGTGCTGGCGGTCGGTATCTGCCTGGCTTTTGTCTTTGATCTGATCTTAAAAATGCTGCGCAGCATCTGTCTGGATATTGCTGGCAAAAAAAGCGATCTCATTATCTCCTCGACCCTGTTTGAACGCATTATCGGTATGGAGATGAAGGAGCGCCCTGCGCGCGTGGGCAGCTTCGCGCAAAACATCCACGAGTTTCAGTCGCTGCGCGATTTTCTCTCCTCGCTCACCCTGACCACCATTATTGACCTGCCCTTTACCCTGCTGCTGCTGGTTGTCATCGGCATTATCGGTGGTGCGCTGGCGTGGATCCCGGTCCTCACACTGCCGGTTGCGCTGCTGTGCAGCTGGGCATTGCAAAAACCGGTTAACGCCGCGGTGGAAAAAACCATGAGCCTGGCCAGCGAACGCCAGGCGCTGCTGATTGAAACATTAAGCAGCCTGGATGCCATCAAAGTGAATAATGCCCAGAGCGAGCGCCAGTATCTGTGGGAGCAAACGCTGGGTAGCCTGAGTCGTCTGGAACTGCGCGTGAAAACCTTGTCCAGCCTGGCAAGCAACCTGACCGGCTGGTTCCAGCAGATCTCTGGCGTGGTAATGATCATCGTCGGCGTATACATGATAATCGGCGGCAAGCTGAGTATGGGCGGCCTGATCGCCTGCTACATGCTCAACGGTCGCGCCTTAATGCCGCTGGGCCAGTTAACCGGCCTGATTGCCCGCTATCAACAGGCGAAGCTGACCATCAAAAGTACTGAGAAAATGATGTCGCTGGCGCAGGAACGCCGGGCGGATGAAACGCCGCTCAAACGTGAACAACTGCAGGGCAGCATAGAATTTCGCGATGTGGACTTCAGCTACCCGGAACAAAAAAGCCTGTCGCTCAACAAGATCAACCTGACCATTTCGCCCGGTGAGCGTGTAGGCATTATCGGTCGTAGCGGCTCCGGTAAAAGCTCACTGAGTAAATTGATCGTTAATTTGTACCCGCCCAGCGCCGGTAACATCCTGATCGACGGTGTCGATGCGCGCCAGCTGGATGTCAACGATCTGCGCCACAGCATCGGCTACGTCCCGCAGGACATCCAGTTATTCAGCGGAACGCTGCGCGACAACTTGCTCTGCGGAGCGCGCTATGTCGATGACGAAACTATGCTGCGCGCGGCAGAACTTGCGGGAGTGAACGACTTCGCCCGCCTGCACCCTGACGGCTATAACCTGCAGGTCGGCGAGCGTGGCTCGCGGCTTTCTGGCGGGCAACGCCAGGCCGTCGCGCTCGCACGTGCGTTATTACTCGATCCCCCTTTGCTGCTGCTGGATGAACCCACCAGTTCGATGGACAACACCAGCGAAGAGCAGATCAAACACGCGCTGGCCCCCTGCATTGCAGGTAAAACGCTATTACTGGTTACTCATCGCGCCTCAATGCTGTCGTTGGTTGACCGCCTGATTATTGTTGATAAAGGACGCATCATTGCCGACGGCCCGAAAGCGGTCGTGATGGATGCGTTAAAAAAGGGGCAGATAAATGCGTCTCGCTGATTTCCTGGCTCGCGCCCGCCGCTCTGTACAGCCCTACTTTCGTGCCCGCGATGAAAATCAAACTGACAGTATCAATGACGTCAGCCACGCCATTATTGATGACGCCCCGAGGGTGATCCGCCTGACGCTGTGGGTGATTCTGGCGTTGGTGCTGCTGGCCTTCGTGTGGGCGGGCTTTGCCAGCATTGACGAAGTGACGCGCGGCGAAGGTAAAGCGATCCCCTCGTCAAAACTGCAAAAGATACAGAACCTGGAAGGCGGGATTGTTACCGAGCTGTACGTGCATGAAGGACAAATCGTTAACGCCGGTACGCCACTGTTGCATCTCGACGATACCCGTTTTGCCTCTAACGTCGGTGAAACAGAAGCCGATAAACTCGGCCTGCGGGCGAAGGTGGAACGCCTGACGGCAGAGGTTGAAAACCGGGACTTTGTTATCTCAGAAGAGATAGCCAGCAAAGCACCGGACGTCGCCCGCGGAGAAACCGAACTGTACAACAGCCGTCGCGCGCAATTTCACAACGAAATCTCCGGACTTGAAGAGCAGTTGGTACAGAAGAAACAGGAACTGCGCGATGTTGAATCAAAAGAAGATCAGTTTAAGCGCAGTCTCGGGTTAATTCGCCAGGAAATCAAAATGTCCGAGCCGCTGCTTGCCTCCGGGGCGATCTCGAAAGTCGAGCTGCTGCGTCTGCGCCGTACTGAAGTAGAAACCGCCGGGCAGTTAAATTCTATTAGCCTGACGTTGCCTAAAGTCGCTTCAGAAATAAAAGAGATTGAGAACAAAATTGGCGAAAGCCGCGGTCGCTTTCAAAGCGATGCGCTGGCCCAGTTGAACGAAGCCCGTACCAATCTGAGTAAGGCGCAGGCCAGCGTCAAAGCGCTGGAAGACCGCGTGAATCGTACTATGGTCACCTCGCCGGTCCGCGGTATCGTCCAGCAGGTCATGGTGAATACCATCGGTGGGGTGATTCAACCCGGTAGCGATCTGGTGGAGATCGTCCCACTTGATGACAAGCTGTTGGTTGAAGCCAAAATACAACCGCGCGATATTGCCTTCCTTCATCCGGGCCAGCACGCGATGGTGAAATTTACCGCCTACGACTACACCATCTATGGTGGCCTGCAAGGTGAAGTGGTACAGATAAGCCCGGATACGGTTACGGATAAACAGGGGCGGAGTTTCTATATTGTTCGTTTGCAAACGGATAAAAACTATCTGGGGACGAAAGAGCACCCGATGTTGATTATTCCCGGTATGGTGGCCAGCGTCGATATTCTCACCGGTAAGAAGACGATTCTTAGCTATCTACTCAAACCGATTATCCGCGCACGTGCGGAAGCACTGAGAGAACGTTAGTGGCTCTGCGCCCCCAGTCATAGCCCTGGGGGCGTACGCGGTTATGATGGGATATAAGAAGTGAGCTTTCCGCGATTCAGGCTAATTTTTCCGTCGCTAACCAGTTCCTGTAATACCTTGTGGATGGCACTGCGCGAGATATGGTTACGCGCCAGAATAAAGGTATACACCGACGTTTTTTCGCGCACCTCAGGTGCCATCGCCCAAATATACTTCACATGCTCAATAATCAGCTCGCGAATAGTACGGTGCGATTGCAGGGTCTCGCGCTGAAAATAGCGTTGCAGATGGTGCGTTAAGATATCAAACGCCTGCTTCCATAAATTTTTAGCGGTGAACAGGAGATCGGCATTCTGCACGCTCATTGCCCACATTTCACAATCGGTGTCACAGCGTAAATAATGTCCTGCCACTTCGGTGCGCATTTGCGGTAGCCCGAGAATAGCGGGTGCTGAAATACTGACCGTGACCAGGTCATTTTCCACACGATAAACAGAGACCGTCCCTTTCTCCAGAAATAAGATATGTCCATCGACCTTCAGGTCAATACGCTGGCGTTTTTTCCGTAAGGAGAGCCAGGCGTTATCTGATTTCTTAATTTCATCACCAATAAGTACTACCGACTTCTCTATTTCATTCTGGAACATGGATATCTCTGCTACAAATTTATGCCTGACAAAAAAACAGAAACAAAAATAAATGCCAGCTTAATAACATGCTGACATTTATTTCCGTTTATATTTTTATGTTAATCCGGATGCTACGCACTACAGGTACGACAAACATCGCAACCATCATGGTTTCACCACCCGCATTCCCAGGTGCTTTGGCGCGTTATCGGTGTGAACCGTGTTCTCGCGTGGTGATGCCGAACAGTATATTGCGCAGTCCAAAGAGAATTAATGCTTATCGCCTTTGTCATCATTATTTCTTCTTTCTCTTCTTTTCGCAATAGCCAGAAAGATACAATTATTTGATTCCTATATGTTTTATTTTCATTAACAAACCATTACTGTTGTTGTGCTATGATACTAAATTGCAACATTTCGCGGTTCTGGCTGCAGAATCTGACAGACATTGGTGGTCCTGATGGCCGGGATGTTTTTAATGCCACCCCACCAATGAAAGCATCATCAAGAGTAGAGACATCATGTCTGAGACTGGTAACATCAGTTATCTGATTGAAAGAAAAATCATCTTTACACCAGCGACTCAATGCCTGGCGAGAGTGGATCAACCCGAGCTACAGATAAAGCTCAAGCACTCAGCATCATTATGTCTTTTATTACTCATCCAAAATCACGGAAAAGTGGTTTCGCAAAACGAACTACTGGAATTTGGCTGGGGTGAAAACCATCGTCAGGCAAGCTTCAATGCTTTTTATCAGAGTATTCTCTCGCTGCGTAAAAGTTTACTTCAGTTAGAACTGGAAGCATCCTTTATCACAACCATTACCCGTAAAGGGCTGATCGTCCAGGACACATTTAGCATTGAGGAAATTGACACGCCGGAGAATTGCCCTGCGGTAACAGAAGAAGATTGGCCGCCCAATACCGACCTCACTGAGTTTTCAGATAATACCGCACATAAAACACCGATAACCAGGACGGAATCTGTACTGGTCTTACTGACTATTATCGTCTGCGGTCTGATACTGTATCCGTGGAACACCCGCGATAATTATTTTTCCGGTTATATTGCCACCCAGAATACCCACTCAAACTGTAAGTATTATTTTAATAACGATGCCAGCGATTTCTCCCGACACACTGCTTTTATCGATAAGAACCCAGGGTTGTGCCAGGACAATAAATTTATCTATATAACGACGTATCCTGAGTCCAAAAAACTGTCAGTGATCCAGTGTCGCTCCCCTATAAACGGAGAGCAGAAGAATACCTGTCAGTCGGTCTATTACCCACGGTACGATAGCTAATGAACTTACCTTCCCGCGCGCCCAAAATCAGAACACAAACAGGTATTATCCTGCTGCTTTGTCTTGTGGTTATCAGTATTGTGAGTTTTTGGCAGCAGGGTAAAAATCATAGCCATCTACATAATCTAGCCTGTCGCGCTACGATCGAGATCGTACGCGATAATGCCTCGTTTCGCGGGATCATCGATATCAAAAGTGGGGACAGTAAAGGTATTGTGAATATTGATGGCATCATCAAAGATGCAAACAACAGCGAGCAAACCGTGCAACGCATGGTTTTGTTTACCCACTCCAGCTATGGCTCAAGCCCCGTATGGGTATCGCAGAACATCCATATATCAAATCGTGAAACCGCCCCTGTCAGTATCATCCAGCAACTCCTGCCCGATTTCTTCCTGACCAATACCAGCGTCTCTAATGTCGATCTTTTCTCGCTGAATAAAGAAACCTACCTGATCACTAAAGAAGGCATCCCCTACCTGTACTGTCAGAATTATGACTTGCCCGAGAGTGAATAGTGACACCGTATTTTTGTGCCAAAGTGACGGGTGAATGTCTGGGGTAGTCGGTGATAAGATACTCTATTGTGGCTGAACTGAGGCTTGCCGTTGCAGCCCTTCAGGCTGCTTTCGATAGTGAAATTTATGGGTTTGTGTGAGTCTACAGGGGGTTCACATGAGACTGCCCGAGTACCTAAAAATATTAAAAAACGAGCATAATCAATATGAAAGAGTCACTTGATACGGACTTCACCAACCACACCCCCATGATGCAGCAGTATCTTAAGCTGAAGGCTCAGCACCCGGAGATCCTGCTGTTTTACCGCATGGGCGACTTTTACGAACTGTTTTATGACGATGCCAAACGTGCGTCGCAGCTGTTGGATATCTCGCTGACCAAGCGCGGCGCATCCGCGGGCGAACCGATCCCGATGGCGGGCATTCCCCACCACGCGGTAGAAAACTACCTCGCAAAACTGGTGAATCAGGGGGAGTCGGTTGCCATTTGCGAACAAATTGGTGACCCGGCCACCAGCAAAGGTCCGGTTGAGCGCAAAGTTGTCCGCATCGTCACGCCCGGTACCATCAGCGATGAAGCGTTGCTGCAGGAGCGTCAGGACAACCTGCTGGCTGCCATCTGGCAGGACAGCAAAGGCTACGGCTATGCCACGTTGGACATCAGCTCCGGGCGCTTTCGCGTCAGTGAACCAGCCGACCGCGAGACCATGGCGGCGGAATTACAGCGCACTAACCCGGCAGAACTGCTGTATGCCGAAGATTTCGCCGAGACCTCGCTGATCGAAGGCCGTCGCGGACTGCGTCGCCGTCCGCTGTGGGAATTTGAAATTGATACCGCCCGCCAGCAGCTTAACTTACAGTTTGGCACGCGGGACCTGATTGGCTTTGGTGTCGATAACGCATCGCGCGGATTATGTGCCGCAGGCTGTCTGCTGCAATATGCGAAAGATACCCAGCGCACCTCGCTGCCGCATATTCGTTCCATCACCATGGAGCGCCAGCAGGACAGCATCATTATGGATGCCGCCACGCGCCGGAATCTGGAGATTACCCAGAATCTGGCCGGCGGTATCGAAAATACGCTGGCCTCGGTGCTCGACTGCACCGTCACCCCGATGGGCAGCCGTATGTTCAAGCGCTGGCTGCATATGCCGGTTCGCGACACCAAAATCCTCACCGAACGTCAGCAGACGATCGGCGCCCTGCAGGATGTCACCAGCGAATTACAGCCGGTTCTGCGTCAGGTCGGCGATCTGGAGCGTATTCTGGCCCGCCTGGCACTGCGTACCGCGCGTCCACGCGATCTGGCCCGTATGCGCCACGCCTTTCAGCAATTACCTGAACTGCGTGCACAGCTGGAAGGCGTCGACAGCGCGCCGGTACAGATGCTGCGCGAGAAAATGGGCGAGTTCAGCGAACTGCGTGAACTGCTGGAACGCGCCGTCGTTGAAGCCCCGCCGGTACTGGTACGCGACGGTGGCGTCATTGCGCCAGGCTATAACGATGAACTGGACGAGTGGCGGGCGCTGGCCGATGGCGCGACCGACTATCTTGACCGACTGGAGATCCGCGAGCGTGAACGCACCGGGCTGGACACGCTTAAGGTTGGATTTAACGGTGTACACGGTTACTACATTCAGATCAGCCGCGGTCAAAGCCATCTGGCGCCCATTAACTACGTGCGCCGCCAGACGCTAAAAAATGCCGAACGCTACATCATTCCTGAACTCAAAGAGTACGAAGACAAAGTCCTGACCTCGAAGGGTAAAGCGTTGGCGCTGGAAAAACAGCTGTACGACGAACTCTTCGACATGCTGTTACCACACCTGGCGGATTTACAGCAGAGCGCCAGCGCGCTAGCCGAGCTCGACGTGCTGGTCAATCTGGCCGAACGGGCTTATACCCTGAATTACACCTGCCCGACCTTCACCGACAAACCCGGCATTCGTATTACCGAAGGCCGTCATCCGGTGGTTGAACAGGTGCTGACCGAACCGTTTATTGCCAACCCGCTGAATCTTTCACCTCAGCGCCGGATGTTGATCATCACCGGGCCGAATATGGGCGGTAAAAGTACCTATATGCGCCAGACCGCACTGATCGCCCTACTGGCCTACATCGGCAGCTATGTTCCGGCACAAAAGGTTGAGATAGGTCCGATCGATCGCATCTTTACCCGCGTGGGCGCAGCGGATGACCTGGCGTCCGGTCGTTCGACCTTTATGGTTGAGATGACCGAAACCGCCAATATTTTGCATAACGCCACCGAGAACAGCCTGGTGTTGATGGATGAGATTGGGCGCGGCACCTCCACCTATGACGGTCTGTCGCTGGCATGGGCGTGCGCAGAAAATCTTGCCAATAAAATCAAGGCATTGACGCTGTTCGCAACCCACTACTTTGAACTGACTCAGTTAGCAGAGAAGATGGAAGGCGTTGCCAATGTGCATTTGGACGCATTAGAGCACGGCGATACGATTGCCTTTATGCATAGTGTGCAGGATGGTGCGGCAAGCAAAAGCTATGGTCTGGCCGTCGCTGCGCTGGCCGGTGTGCCGAAAGACGTCATCAAACGTGCGCGGCAAAAACTGCGCGAACTGGAAAGCATTACGCCAAATGCCGCCGCAACCCAGGTAGACGGGACGCAAATGTCGCTACTTTCAGCACCGGAAGAAACGTCTCCCGCTGTAGAAGCGCTGGAAAATCTCGACCCGGATTCCCTGACGCCGCGTCAGGCGCTGGAATGGATATATCGGTTGAAAAGCCTGGTGTAACACTCGTTGTGCCCGATGTCGCTGCGCTCATCGGGCCTACGACAACTGGCAGGAATGGGTGCGAGAGGACGAAACCAAACCCTCAAGACGCGGGGTTTCCCCCGCGTTGTTGCTACTTCTTCGGTTCGTAAGCGAGAACAGCTTTAAACTCCATACCACGCTCTTTAATACTTAACTCGCACAGCGAATCTCGTACCATTAACGTAAATCCCAGCGCCGTGAAGCACAGCACTACAATTGCCACCAGGGCATATTTTGTCAGCATGTCTTGCCTCCCTGCAAAGAAGAGACTAGCATCCAAATGGTCTAGGTTTGTACGTTAGCCTCAGGTTGATAGAACTATCTCCTGGGGCTTTTGTCTTTCCGGGACCTTGCAAATGCTCAAAGCTCAGAAAGCCTCAAGCACCCGCCATCATTCTATTCCAGATGCCATTTCTTCGAAAAAATTAAGCCATTTGCTACGAGTCTGCTCGCAAAATAACAAGCCCCCGGATATTCGAGGCTTAATATTGGTATGCTGTGCCCGATGTCGCTGCGCTCATCGGGCCTACAAAATACCGCTATATGCAAGCCGGGCAAGGCAAAACCACGCCCGGGATTTTGATTAGCGCTTACCTTCCGCCAGCAGCGGCGGGATGCTCGGCACCATTGGCGCATCATCGATATCTTTTTGCGTCATGCGAAACGCCTGCGGGTAATGTTCGCGACTGGTACGGCGTAGCGGCTCGGTATCACGCCAGGTGTACAGGCAGTGCTGGCACTGGTATACCGTCCAGACGCCTTTCACCGGCGAGGTTGCCATCACTTCAATATGTTCATCAGCACAACGTGGACAAATCATCTGCTACTCCTTATTTACGGTTGGCCAGCATGGCGGTCAGCTTTTCAGCCCAGGCTTTGGTTTCCGGTAAATCGCATACCGGTTGGCTGTAGTGACCACGGTTATCCGGTGCAACCGGGGTAGTGGCATCAATGATCAGCTTATCGGTGATCCCTGCCGGGCTGGAACCCGGATCCAACTCCAGCACCGACATGTTCGGTAACTGCACCAGATCGCCTGCCGGGTTGACCTTCGACGACAGCGCCCACATCACCTGCGGCAGGTTGAACGGGTCAACGTCCTCATCCACCATAATCACCATCTTCACGTAGCCCAGACCGTGCGGCGTGGTCATCGCCCGCAGGCCGACCGCGCGGGCAAAGCCGCCATAGCGTTTTTTAGTCGAGATAATCGCCAGCAGACCGTGGGTGTACATGGCATTCACCGCCTGTACCTCCGGGAATTCCGCTTTCAGTTGCTGATACAACGGCACACAGGTCGCAGGCCCCATCAGGTAGTCGATTTCGGTCCACGGCATACCCAAATACAGCGATTCAAAAATCGGTTTGGTGCGATAAGAGACTTTATCAATACGCACCACCGTCATATTGCGCCCCCCGGAATAGTGACCGGTAAACTCACCAAACGGCCCTTCGATTTCACGTTTGCGGCTTTCGATAACCCCTTCGAGGATCACCTCAGAGCCCCACGGTACGTCAAAACCGGTCAGTGGCGCGGTAGCGATCGGGTACGGGCTTTCACGCAGCGCACCGGCCATTTCATATTCGGACTGATCGTACTTCAGCGGCGTGGCGCCCATCAGGGTAATGATCGGATCGTTGCCCAGGGTGATCGCTATCGGCAGATCTTCGCCGCGCTCTTCGGCTTTATGCAGATGCAGCGCGATATCGTGCATCGGCACCGGCTGCAGGCCAAGCTTACGTTTGCCCTTCACTTCCATGCGGTAGATGCCGACGTTTTGCTTGCCGAAGTTATCCGGATCCAGCGGATCGCGCGACACCACGCAAGCTTTGTCGAGATAGAAGCCCCCGTCGCCGTCGTTCAAACGAAACAGCGGCAGAATGTCGAACAGATTAATGTCTTCGCCGTCGACAGTATTCTCAGCCCATGCCGGGTTCGCACGGCGCTCCGGGGCAATCGGAAATTTATCCCAGCGTCGGATAAACTCATCAATCTGTTTTCTGACCGGCGTATTGATCGGCAGCCCCATCGAAATGGCGTGGTTTTGCCATGAACCGATGGTGTTCATCGCCACACTGGCGTCGGTAAAGCCACGAATATTGTCAAACCACAGCGCCGGTGCGCCGTCGCCGATACGCCCGGTCGCATTAGCGGCCGCGGCCAGATCCGGCTCAGCGTTCACCTCTTCGCTGATTTTCAGCAATTGCCCCTGGTCGTCCAGCGCCTGCAAGAAACCGCGCAAATCATCAAATGCCATTATTCATTCTCCTGTGAAAAATTCTGCGCCGGTCGTAAACCCTGCCAGCGACGGGCGTTCGGATGTTCCAGACCAAACTGATCGAGGACGCGCGCCACAATGTGCTGCGTGATGTCGTCGATCGTTTGGGGATGGTTATAAAACGCAGGCATGGGCGGCACCATCGCGACTCCCATGCGGGAAAGTGCGAGCATATTTTCCAGATGGAGGGTACTCAGCGGCATTTCACGCGGCACCAGCACCAGTTTGCGCCCTTCCTTCAGCACCACGTCGGCAGCACGGCCCACCAGCCCTTCGGCATAGCCTGCGCGGATCCCGGCCAGCGTTTTCATGCTGCAGGGGATAATAATCATACCGTTGGTGTGAAATGAGCCGGAAGAGATCGTCGCCGCCTGGTCCGCCGGGTTGTGGCAATAATCCGCCAGCGCAGACACCTCGCGGACGCTATAAGGCGTTTCCAGTTCAAGGGTGGTTTTCGCCCACTTCGACAGCACCAGATGTGTTTCCACCTCCGGCATTTCCCGTAGCGCCTGTAGCAGCGACACACCAAGCGGTGCTCCCGTTGCACCGGTCATCCCTACGATCAGTCTCATTCAGCCCCTTAATATTTGTTCGTGTACGAACATTTTAGTTAAAATACGCTCTCGATACATTTCAGGCAAGGGTGACTCGCACAGATAGCTAAAGAAACGATCGTTAAAAAATGGCGCATTACCCGCTATGATAGAAGCCGACCGCGATCCCGGAGTCCCTATGCCATTACGAAATAAAGCCTTTCACCTGTTACGTCAGCTTTTCCAGCAGCATACGTCACGCTGGCAGCACGAATTACCGGAGCTCACCAAGCCGCAATACGCAGTGATGCGCGCTATTGCCGAGCATCCCGGCATTGAACAGGTTGCTCTCACCGAAGCCGCGGTCTGCACCAAGGCCACGCTTGCCGAGCTGCTGAGCCGTATGGAAAAGCGTGAGCTGGTCAGGCGTGAACACTTCCCGGCTGATAAGCGTCGTCGGTTTGTCTATTTGACTGAGCAAGGTGAGGCACTACTGACAAGCGCAGCGCCGCTGGGCGATAGCGTTGATGATGAGTTTCTGGGCAGGTTGAGCGAGGAAGAGCGTGAACAGTTCACGCAACTGGTACGCAAGATGATGGCGTAATTTACCGGATGGCCGCTACAGGTGATGTATTTGTAGGCCCGATAAGCAAAGCGCCATCGGGCAATCAGTGCCGGATGGCGGCTACGCCTTATCCGGCCTACACACAGATAAGACGTAGCGCTACCTGGTTGTAAACCAAGAAAAAGGCCAGCCTCACTGAGACTGGCCTTTCTTGATAGAACTGTGCTTACTCGCGGAACAGCGCTTCGATATTCAGTCCCTGTGTCTGCAGGATTTCACGCAGACGACGCAGACCTTCAACCTGAATCTGACGAACACGTTCACGAGTGAGACCAATTTCACGGCCCACATCTTCCAGTGTCGCAGCTTCATACCCCAGCAGACCGAAACGACGTGCCAGCACTTCACGCTGTTTGGCGTTCAGCTCGAACAGCCATTTGACGATGCTCTGTTTCATATCATCGTCTTGCGTGGTGTCTTCCGGACCGTTTTCCTTTTCGTCGGCCAGAATATCCAGCAACGCTTTTTCGGAATCGCCACCCAGCGGGGTGTCTACCGAGGTAATGCGCTCGTTGAGTCGGAGCATACGGCTGACGTCATCAACCGGTTTATCCAGTTGTTCAGCAATCTCTTCTGCGCTCGGTTCGTGGTCCAGTTTATGCGACAACTCACGCGCAGTACGCAGATAGACGTTCAGCTCTTTTACTATATGGATCGGCAGTCGGATCGTACGGGTTTGGTTCATAATCGCCCGTTCGATCGTCTGGCGGATCCACCAGGTTGCGTATGTTGAGAAGCGGAACCCGCGCTCCGGGTCAAACTTCTCGACGGCACGGATAAGCCCCAGATTGCCCTCTTCAATCAGATCCAGCAATGCCAGACCACGATTGCCATAACGACGGGCAATTTTAACCACCAGACGCAGGTTACTTTCAATCATGCGACGGCGAGAAGCTACATCTCCACGCAATGCGCGACGCGCGAAATACACTTCTTCTTCGGCTGTTAACAGTGGCGAATAACCAATCTCACCAAGGTAAAGCTGAGTCGCGTCCAACACACGCTGTGTGGCCCCTTGCGATAACAGCTCCTCTTCAGCCAAGTCGTTATCACTGGGTTCCTCTTCACTCAAGGCTTTTTCATCAAAAGCCTCTACTCCGTTCTCATCAAATTCCGCGTCTTCATTTAAATCATGAACTTTCAGCGTATTCTGACTCATAAAGGTGGCTCCTACCCGTGATCCCTAAACGGAACAAGCAAGTGAAAGCCTGGTTCCGCCGAATTATCGCTGCGGTAAATAGCGCAGCGGGTTTACGGATTTCCCCTTGTAACGAATTTCAAAATGCAAGCGTGTAGAACTGGTTCCGGTGCTACCCATGGTAGCTATTTTCTGCCCCGCCTTGATTTCTTGTTGCTCCCGAACCAGCATTGTATCGTTATGGGCGTAGGCACTCAGGTAATCATCGTTGTGTTTGATGATAATAAGATTACCGTAACCGCGCAGTGCGTTACCGGCATATACGACGCGTCCATCTGCGGTCGCGACAATAGCCTGTCCCTTACTGCCTGCAATGTCGATCCCTTTATTGCCACCTTCGGTAGCCGCAAAGTTTTCAATCACTTTACCGTCAGTCGGCCAACGCCAGGTGGAGATTGGCGCACTGGTAGACGTTGAGCTTGCAGTCGATTCGGTTGCGCTAACTGCTGGTGCCGTTACTGGCGCTGTGACAACTGTCCCAGCAGGCTTGTTGTTCGGCAACATTTTGTTAGCACTTTGTTCACCTGAATCATCAGAATACGTAATTGTTGGTTTCGAAGCAACAGCGACGGTGGAATTTTGTGCAGGGTTGGTCACAACTCCTTGCTGTGCTGCATCCGCCTGGGTGATGGCATTGCCGCCGGTAATCGGCGCACCCGATGCGTTGCCCACTTGCAGAGTTTGTCCCACATTCAGGCCATACGGGGCCGGAACGTTATTGCGTTGTGCGAGGTCACGGAAATCGTTCCCGGTTATCCAGGCAATATAGAAAAGTGTGTCACCTTTCTTAACTGTATAGGTGCTGCCGCCGGTATAGCTGCCTTTCGGAATGTTCCCATACTTACGGTTGTACACAATACGGCCATTTTCCATCTGTACAGGCTGCTGCGCAACGGGCTGAATTTGCGTTGGCTGCGCGACCGGAGTCTGCACCGATTGGATCTGCGGCGTTTGCTGTGCGGTCGTCGTGCCCATTTTAGGTGGAGGCGTGATTAGCATGCCAGAATTGGTGTTCGTTGGCGCACCGCCATCAACAGAGTTGACCGGCGCAGGCGGATTCGAGGTGTTAGAACAGCCTGCCAGCCATAACGAAACCAGTGACAATGCCGCCATGCGGCGAACGGTAAATTTGTGGCTTCCCGCGCTCATTTATCCCCCAGGAAAATTTGGTTAACAACCAGTGACGTAATCACCGTGCAAGGCATCGGGCTGGACACTGGAAAACGTGACCACGATACGCTTACTAATTCCAGAATATCCAGGAAAACTCCAGGTATTCAGAACCTATATCTACGCTAACTCCCCTTTAACTAAGGGTACGAAGCGTACAGCCTCCACGGTATCGATAATAAATTCGCCTCCCCGACGACGCACCCGTTTCAAATACTGGTGCTCGTCGCCCACGGGTAAGACGAGAATGCCGCCTTCATCCAACTGCGTCATTAACGCGGTAGGGATTTCCGGCGGTGCAGCTGTCACAATGATGGCGTCAAACGGCGCTCGTGCCTGCCAGCCTTGCCATCCATCACCATGACGGGTCGAAACATTATGTAAATCAAGCTGCTTCAGGCGACGACGCGCCTGCCACTGCAAACCTTTAATGCGCTCGACAGAACACACATGCTGTACCAGATGCGCCAGAATCGCTGTCTGGTAACCAGAACCGGTGCCGATTTCCAGCACCCGCGATTGTGGCGTCAGCTCAAGCAACTCGGTCATACGTGCGACCATATAAGGCTGCGAAATCGTCTGCCCCTGACCAATGGGCAGGGCGATGTTTTCCCAGGCCTTATGTTCAAACGCCTCATCAATGAATTTTTCACGCGGCACGGCGGCGAGCGCATCAAGGACAAGCTCATCTCTGATGCCCTGCGCACGTAATTGTTCAAGAAGAGTGTGTACGCGTCTGCTTACCATTGCGTGTCGACTCCCACGCTGTCTAACCAATCAGAAACAACCTGATGCGCGCCGTATGCGGTTAAATCAACATGCAGCGGCGTGACAGAAACATAGCCTTCATCGACGGCAGCAAAGTCCGTATCCGGCCCGGCATCGCATTTTTCGCCCGGCGGCCCAATCCAGTACAACGTGTTACCGCGTGGGTCCTGCTGTGGAATAACCTGATCCGCCGGATGGCGACTGCCGCAGCGGGTAACGCGAATACCTTTAATCTGATCCAGCGGCAAGTCCGGGACGTTGATATTCAGAATACGCCCGGTACGCAGCGGTTCGCGGCTCAGCGCACGCAAAATGCGGCAGGTAATCGCGGCTGCGGTATCGTAGTGTTTATGGCCATCCAGTGAGACCGCCAGCGCGGGAAAGCCCAGGTGCCGGCCTTCCATCGCAGCCGCAACGGTTCCAGAATAGATAACATCGTCACCCAGATTAGGACCGGCGTTAATCCCGGAAACTACGATGTCCGGGCGCGGACGCATTAATGCGTTTACGCCCAGATAGACGCAGTCGGTAGGCGTGCCCATTTGCACGGCGATATCACCGTTTTCAAAGGTGAAGGTGCGAAGCGAAGATTCCAGCGTCAGTGAGTTAGACGCGCCACTGCGGTTACGATCCGGGGCAACGACCTGTACGTCAGCAAACTCACGCAGCGCTTTCGCCAGCGTTTGTATACCGGGCGCGTGGACCCCATCATCGTTACTCAGCAATATACGCATAATCACCCGTTGTGTTAATAAGTTCCCTTACTACACTGGTGGCAAAGCTACCTGCCGGTAGCCAGAAGCGTAACTCAACGGTTACGTCATCCCACCAGTTCCAGCTTAATTGTTGTGGGTACAGCAGCATAGCGCGACGCGATGCGTCGACTTTCTCACGCAATAATAAAGACTGCAGCACGCTTTCATCGGCAATGGCGGCCTGTTCAAACGCCAGCGCATCGCGCTGAGTTCCCCACTCACCGCAGCCGGGTAATGCCGCTGTAATCATTAATTCTCTTTCATTAACGCGACGCTGTAATTCAACCTGTTCTTCAGGAGTGGCAACAAACCAACTTCCGCGTCCAGACAATTGTAGCGCATCGCCGTCAACAACTTGATTAAAGTCTGTTTTTTTCAATCGTTCATTGACTATTTGATTAAACAACGCGCTGCGGGCTGCCGACAACCAAAAACTGCGTTTATTGCGATCGCGCACCGGTGCATCGCTTTGCGCCCAGCGCAGCGCCCCTTGCAGGTTACTGCCGGCGATGCCAAAACGTTGGGCACCAAAATAGTTCGGTACGCCGCGCTCGAGAATAGCCTGCAAACGTGCTTCAACGTCGGCGCGATCGCTGACTTCACGCAGCACCACCGTAAAGCCGTTACCTTTCAGGGCACCTAAACGCAGCTTACGCTTGTGACGGGCGTACTCCAGCACTTTACAGCCTTCAAGCTCAAATTTGCTTAAATCAGGCATGACATTGCCCGGCACGCGCGCGCACAGCCACTGTTCCGTGACCGCATGCTTATCTTTCTGCCCGGCGAAGCTGACTTCACGAGCATGAATTTTCAAAAACTTTGCCAGTGCATCGGCGACAAAACGAGTGTTACAGCCGTTCTTCAGGATGCGTACCAGAACGTGTTCGCCTTCTCCGTCCGGTTCAAAGCCTAAATCTTCGACCACCACAAAGTCTTCTGGATTCGCCTTCAATACGCCACGGCCCTGCGGTTTACCGTGGAGATACGTCAGATTTTCAAACTCTGTCATTTTGCAGCCTTTATGAGCAACGCCACCGCTTCACAGGCAATCCCTTCCCCACGCCCGGTAAAACCGAGTTTCTCCGTGGTGGTCGCTTTCACGTTAACATCATCCATATGACAGCCGAGATCTTCGGCAATAAACACGCGCATTTGTGGAATGTGCGGCAGCATCTTCGGTGCCTGCGCAATAATGGTCACATCCACATTGCCGAGCGTGTAGCCTTTGGCCTGAATACGACGCCAGGCTTCACGTAATAATTCGCGGCTATCTGCCCCTTTAAAGGCCGGATCGGTGTCCGGGAACAGTTTACCGATATCGCCCAGCGCTGCCGCGCCCAGTAGCGCATCAGTCAGCGCATGTAACGCGACGTCGCCATCAGAATGCGCCAGCAGCCCCTTTTCGTACGGGATGCGCACGCCACCAATGATAATTGGGCCTACGCCGCCAAAGGCGTGTACGTCAAAACCGTGTCCAATTCGCATTATGCATTCTCCTGATATACACATCACCCTTCAAGCGGCCTCTTTGTTGGCTGCCTTTGTTCACCCCAGTCACTTACTTATGTAAGCTCCTGGGGATTCACTCAGTTGCCGCCTCGATGCAGCTTGAATGATTTTGTGTCTAGATTCTTCGGGTCAGATAAAATTCCGCAAGCGCCAGATCTTCCGGACGAGTAACTTTAATATTATCAGCGCGTCCTTCGACAAGCTGTGGATGAAAGCCGCAATATTCCAGCGCCGAGGCCTCATCGGTAATGGTCGCGCCTTCGTTGAGTGCTCGGGCCAGGCAGTGGTGTAATAACTCGCGGGGGAAAAACTGCGGCGTCAACGCGTGCCATAAGTCAGTGCGTTCGACCGTATGGGCAATGTCAGTTTTGCCCGGTTCCGCGCGTTTCATGGTATCGCGCACCGGTGCGGCAAGGATCCCACCTGTACGACTGGTTTCGCTTATCGCCAGTAAACGAGATAAATCGTCCTGATGCAGGCACGGTCTGGCAGCATCATGCACCAGCACCCAGCGGGCATTTCCGGTGGCCTGCAAACCGGCCAGCACTGAATCGGCGCGCTCATTGCCGCCATCCACCACGGTGATTTGCGGGTGCGCTGCCAGAGGAAGTTCTGCAAAGCGGCTGTCGCCAGGGCTGATAGCAATGACGACATGCGTCACCCGGGGATGCGCCAGTAGCGCAGCAACCGAGTGTTCAAGAATGGTTTTATTGCCGATGGAGAGATACTGCTTAGGACACTCCGATTGCATTCGGCGGCCAAATCCGGCAGCCGGTACCACGGCGCAAACGTCCAATAAAGTGGCTGCCATGTTAAATCCTTGGCTGGTTTATCGATTGTTTTGCCCTGCAGTCTGAGCGCGTTTAGACGCATCAGGCACCAGACGATAAAAGGTTTCGCCCGGCTTGGTCATGCTGAGTTCGTTGCGCGCACGCTCTTCAATCGCTTCCTGACCGCCATTGAGATCGTCAATTTCGGCAAACAGCTGATCGTTACGCGCTTTAAGTTTCGCATTTGTCGCTTGCTGCGCAGCCACATCATCGTTGACGCGGCTATAGTCATGTATGCCGTTCTTACCGAACCACAGCGAATACTGAAGCCAGACCAATAAAGCCAGCAACAGCAGCGTTAGTTTACCCATCCTGCCCCCTGAAAAACGGCATCATCATCCCAAAACATCCGCAGACGACTCTCCGTCTACAGGCGGGAATACCGCGACAACGCGGGCAAATGTACCACATTTGCTCGTTGTTACGTATACCCCGTGTAAGGAGAACATAATCTCATTGTTGGTTACGGTTTGAATTATGACCAGTCCGCGTTTCAGCCTCAGTAGCCATATAAAGAGAAGGGAGATAGCCTAACCCAGCAGCCACATAAACAATGCCCCGAACATCAGCCCCACCGTCAGCAGGGTACACGTCATGCTCAGGAACAGTCGTCCCTTCAATAACGAGTGCAGGGCTATTCCCGCCACAATCGCGACAGGCAGCAATGCAAGGAAAAACGGCCAGGTATAGAGGAAGAAAAACAGCGTGTTAGGGCCATACATAAGACATGGAATGCCCAGCGCCAGCAACCACGCCACAAAACCGACCACGGCCCCCGGTAGTGACCAGATGGTTTCGCCGTCGGCCTTGAAGGTGTCTGACTCTGCAATAGTAATGTTATGGCTGTTACGCATAGCTAATCCTGTGACCTTGACTGACCGAGCCGATAAGCTCGGGGATGTCTCAGGATCTGATAATATCTTGCTGCCTCAGCAGGTCTAATAATTGAGGAACCAAATTTGTTACCAATTGTTCACCATCAAGGTGAATCTCTGGCGATTCAGGCGCTTCGTACACCGCGTCAATTCCGGTGAAATTGCGCAGTTCACCCGCTCGCGCTTTTTTATACAGCCCTTTCGGATCGCGGGCTTCGCATGTCGCCAGCGGCGTATCGACAAACACCTCGATAAAACGCCCCTCGCCGACGCGCTCGCGGACCATTTGCCGCTCAGCGCGATGCGGGGAGATAAATGCCGTCAGCACCACCAGCCCGGCATCCACCATCAGGCTAGCGACTTCCCCCACCCGCCGGATGTTCTCTTTGCGATCGGCGTCGCTAAAACCCAGATCGCTGCACAGGCCATGGCGCACGTTGTCGCCATCCAGCAGCCAGGTGCTGACGCCCAACCGATGCAGCACCTCTTCCAGCGCCCCCGCCACCGTTGATTTACCGGAGCCTGAGAGCCCGGTAAACCAAACAACCGCCCCTTTATGCCCGTGCAGCACTTCGCGATCTTCGCGCGTTACCGCATGGGCATGCCAGACGACGTTTTCGTCATGCAAGGCCATTACTTTCCTCCCAGCAAATCACGTGCGTTCCAGTGCGGGAAGTGACGACGCACCAGCGCATTCAGTTCCAGTTCAAACGCGCTGAACGGGGATGTCGTGGCCTGTTGCTGCTCGATAGGTTCGCGGATCAGTCCCGCACCCACGGTGACGTTGGTCAGACGGTCAATAATAATCAGACCGCCCGTCACCGGGTTATGCTGATAGGTGTCCAGTACCAGCGGTTCATCAAACGTCAAATTAACCAGGCCAATACCATTCAGCGGCAACGCGTCGACCTCACGCTGAGTCAGGTTATTGATATCGACCTGATACTGCACGTTATCTACGCGGGCACGCGTCTTCTTGCCCGCGACTTTGATGTCATAGCTCTGACCTTCCGACAGCGGTTGTTCCGCCATCCATACCACGTCAACGGCAGCATGCTGTACCGCTGGCAAGACTTCGCGAGCATCCAGCAACAGGTCGCCACGGCTGATGTCGATTTCATCTTTCAGTACCAGTGTAATCGCTTCGCCCGCATGCGCTTCCTGGAGGTCGCCGTCAAAGGTGACGATCCGCGCGACGCTTGATTCAACGCCAGACGGCAGCACTTTGATTCGCTGGCCTACCGTTACGCGACCGGAGGCCAGAGTTCCGGCATAACCACGAAAATCCAGGTTCGGGCGATTCACATACTGCACCGGGAAACGCATCGGTTGGGTCTCAACAGCCCGCTGGATCTCTACCGTTTCCAGTACCTCCAGCAGCGTCGGGCCGCTATACCATGGCATGTTTTTACTCTGGGAGGCCACGTTGTCGCCTTCCAGCGCAGAAAGCGGCACAAAGCGAATATCCAGATTGCCCGGCAACTGTTCGGCAAAGGTCAGATAATCTTCGCGAATGCGGGTAAATGTGTCTTCGCTGAAGCTCACCAGATCCATTTTGTTGATCGCCACCACCAGATGTTTGATCCCCAGCAGCGTGGAGATAAAACTGTGGCGGCGAGTCTGGTCCAGCACACCTTTACGTGCATCAATCAGCAGGATCGCCAGATCGCATGTGGACGCACCGGTGGCCATGTTCCGGGTGTACTGCTCGTGCCCTGGCGTATCGGCGATAATAAATTTGCGCTTCTCGGTGGAGAAATAGCGGTAGGCCACGTCGATGGTGATCCCCTGCTCACGCTCGGCCTGTAACCCGTCAACCAGCAGCGCCAGATCCAGTTTCTCACCCTGGGTACCATGACGTTTGCTGTCGTTATGCAGCGTTGAGAGCTGATCTTCGTAAATCTGGCGCGTGTCGTGCAGCAGTCGGCCAATCAGCGTACTTTTCCCGTCATCCACGCTGCCGCAGGTTAAAAAGCGCAGCAGGCTTTTGTGTTGCTGGGCAACCATCCAGGCTTCAACGCCGCCTTCATTAGCAATTTGTTGTGCAAGTGTCGTGTTCATGGCGGCTCCTTAGAAATACCCCTGACGTTTCTTCAGCTCCATGGAGCCCGCCTGGTCGCGGTCAATCACGCGGCCCTGACGTTCACTGGTGGTTGAGACCAGCATTTCTTCGATAATTTCCGGCAGCGTCTGCGCGTTTGACTCCACGGCGCCGGTAAGCGGCCAGCAGCCAAGCGTGCGGAAACGCACCATGCGTTTTTTGATAACCTCACCAGGCTGCAGATCGATCCTGTCGTCATCGATCATCATCAGCATACCGTCACGTTCCAGCACCGGGCGCTCCGCAGCCAGGTACAGCGGCACAATGTCGATATTTTCCAACCAGATGTACTGCCAGATATCCTGTTCGGTCCAGTTGGAGAGCGGGAACACGCGAATGCTTTCGCCTTTGTTAATCTGCCCGTTGTAGTTGTGCCACAATTCCGGGCGCTGGTTTTTCGGGTCCCAGCGATGAAAGCGGTCACGGAAAGAGTAGATACGCTCTTTAGCACGTGATTTCTCTTCATCGCGGCGGGCGCCGCCAAACGCGGCATCAAAGCCGTATTTGTTCAGCGCCTGCTTCAGCCCTTCGGTTTTCATAATGTCAGTATGCTTGGCGCTGCCGTGAACAAACGGGTTAATGCCCATCGCCACCCCTTCCGGATTTTTATGCACCAGCAGCTCGCAACCGTAGGTTTTTGCCGTGCGGTCACGGAATTCATACATCTCGCTGAATTTCCAGCCAGTATCCACATGTAGCAACGGGAACGGCAGCGTGCCGGGATAAAACGCTTTGCGCGCCAGATGCAGCATTACGCTGGAGTCTTTGCCGATGGAATACATCATCACCGGATTAGAAAACTCGGCGGCCACCTCACGAATAATATGGATGCTTTCCGCTTCCAGTTGCCGCAGGTGGGTAAGTCGTTTTTGATCCATAACCGTTCCTATGTAATGCCGTTATTGTTCTAACGATGCTCAGATAACTCGACTATAGGGAGGGCAAGAGAACGAATGAAATTACGAATTGGAATGAGTAGTTCCTCAAAGGAATAACGATCTGGAAAAGCAAATATCAAAAAGTGCTTAAGCCGCCGGATTTCGGGCATTTAGGAGCAAATGAAATTGTTTTACCCCGATCACGGTTTCATACTAGCGGGTAAAAATTTATGCTTGGTATTTAAGGACTCACTATGTTTTCCGCATTGCGCCACTTTCCTGCTGCCCTGGCGCTCGGCGTGTGCTTTATCCTTCCCGCACAGGCAACCTCTTCGAAGCCCGGAGATATCGCCAACTTCCAGGCCCGCCATATTGCAACGTTTTTTCCTGGCCGCGTGACGGGCTCGCCTGCAGAAATGTTGTCTGCCGATTATTTACGTCAGCAGTTTCAGCAGATGGGATACAGCAGTGATATTCGGACGTTTAATAGCCGCTATGTGTATACCGCCAAAAATAACCATAAAAACTGGCATAACGTAACGGGTAGCACGGTAATTGCAGCACATGAAGGTAAGGCACCGCAGCAGATTATTATTATGGCGCACCTTGATACCTACGCGCCGCAAAGCGATGCCGACTCCGATGCCAATCTCGGTGGATTAACGCTGCAAGGGATTGACGATAACGCGGCGGGTCTCGGCGTGATGCTGGAACTGGCAGAAAAACTCAAGAATGTCCCGACCGAGTACGGCATCCGCTTTATCGCCACCAGCGGAGAAGAAGAAGGCAAGCTCGGCGCAGAGAACGTACTCAAACGCATGAGCGCCGCCGAGAAGAAAAATACGCTGCTGGTGATTAATCTGGATAACCTGATCGTCGGCGATAAGCTCTATTTCAACAGCGGGCAAAAAACGCCAGAAGCGGTTCGTAAGCTCACACGCGACCGGGCGCTGGCTATTGCACGCAGTCGCGGTATCTCCGCCAGCACTAATCCCGGTCTGAACAAGAACTACCCGAAAGGCACTGGATGTTGTAACGATGCGGAGGTGTTCGACAAAGCGGGGATTGCCGTGCTCTCCGTCGAAGCCACCAACTGGAATCTGGGTAACAAAGACGGCTATCAGCAGCGAGCCAAAACTGCCTCATTCCCTGCAGGCAACAGCTGGCACGACGTTCGACTGGATAACCAGCAGCATATTGATAAAGCGTTACCCGGCCGTATTGAGCACCGCAGTCGCGACGTGGTACGCATTATGCTGCCACTGGTAAAAGAGCTGGCAAAGGCGGGCTAGTTCACCCGTATCCTGCCCGGTAGCATGCAGATGCTTACCGGGCCTGTTACCGATTACCCTTCGTGCAATCCGCACTCCCGCTTCAGTCCGAAGAAGCGCGTCTCTTCTTCCGCCATGCCCGGTTCCCATTTACGGGTGGTGTGGGTATCGCCTACCGACAGATAGCCTTGCTCCCACAGCGGATGATACTTCAGCCCGTGTTGTTGCAGGTACTGGTACACCGTGCGGTTGTCCCAGTCGATGATCGGCAGCAGTTTGAACACGCCACGCTGGATAGCCAGTACCGGCAAATGGGCACGACTGCCGGATTGCTCACGACGCAGACCGGCAAACCAGGTTTGCGCATTGAGTTCTTGCAGCGCCCGGTTCATCGGCTCGACTTTGTTGATGTCATTGTATTTCTCAATGCCTTCAACGCCCTGTTCCCACAGTTTGCCATAGCGCGCTTCCTGCCAGGCGGCACTCTCTTTTGCCCGGTAAACCTGCAGATTGAGTTTGAGCGTGTCCGTTAACTCGTCAATAAACTGGTAGGTTTCCGGGAACAGATAGCCGGTATCGGTAAGGATCACCGGGATATCCGGGCGAATCTGATTCACCAGGTGCAGGCTAACCGCCGCCTGAATACCAAAGCTCGAAGAGAGCACGTAGTCGCCGGGCAGATTCTCCAGCGCCCACGCCACACGATCCTGCGCGCTCAGTTTTTCCAGCTGGCTGTTGGTTTCCGCCAGCGCCATGACGCGCTCAACTTTTGGTAGGTTGTTCAATGCGTGTAGATCGAGTACGGACATGATTACCTCATCTTATGCCTGATGGCGCTGCGCTTATCAGGCCTACGCAGTCGGTAGGCCGGATAAGGCATTTATGCCGCCATCCGGCAATTCAGGTTATTCCCAGAAATCCCGCGCGGGATCGAGCACCGGGCGAATAATGCCCGCACGCACCGTAAAATCGCCGAAGCCTTCACCCGCTTCACGCTCTTTTGCCCAGCGCCCAATCAGTTCATCCAGCAAGGCCAGAATTTCTGTCTCGGTGATGTTCTCTTTGAACATCCGTGGAATACGCGTCCCGATACGGTTACCCCCCAGGTGCAGGTTGTAACGTCCCGGCGCTTTCCCGACCAGGCCGACTTCCGCCAGCATGGCGCGACCACAACCGTTCGGGCAGCCCGTCACGCGCAGCACAATGTTCTCGTCGCTCAACGCGTATTTCGCCATCAGGGCGTCAATGCTGTCGATAAACGTCGGCAGGAAGCGCTCTGCTTCCGCCATCGCCAGCGGACAGGTCGGGAACGAGACGCAGGCCATCGAGTTTTCACGCTGCGGAGTCACGGCATTCATTAAGCCGCTCTGCTGCGCAATCTTCTCGATCTTCGCCTTCTCGCTTTCCGGCACACCGGCAATGATCAGGTTCTGGTTGGCGGTAATACGGAACTCGCCTTTGTGGATCTTTGCTATCTCCAGTAACCCGGTTTTCAGCGGACGTCCCGGATAATCCAGAATACGGCCATTCTCAATAAACAGCGTCAGGTGCCATTTTTTGTCGATGCCCTTCACCCAGCCGATACGATCGCCGCGACCGGTAAACTCATACGGGCGAATCGATTCAAATTTGATGCCCGCCCGGCGTTCCACTTCTGCCTTAAAGGTCTCAACGCCGACGCGCTCCAGCGTGTATTTGGTTTTGGCGTTTTTACGGTCGGTACGATTACCCCAGTCGCGCTGGGTAGTCACCACCGCTTCCGCAACGGCCAGCGTGTGCTCCAGCGGCAAATAGCCAAATTCACTGGCGGTACGCGCGTAGGTTTTCTTGTTACCGTGCTCAACAGACAGCCCACCGCCAACCAGCAGGTTGAACCCCACCAGTTTGCCGTTTTCTGCCACCGCGACGAAGTTCATGTCGTTGGCATGCAGATCGATATCGTTCTGCGGCGGAATAACCACCGTCGTTTTGAACTTACGCGGCAGATAAGTTTGACCGAGGATCGGCTCTTCATCGGTGGTGGCGACTTTTTTCTGATCCAGCCAAATCTCTGCATACGCCCGGGTGCGCGGCAGCAGGTGTTCAGAGATTTTCTTCGCCCACTCGTAGGCTTCCGCGTGTAACTCGGACTCGTACGGGTTGGAGGTACACAACACGTTACGGTTCATGTCATTGGCGGTCGCCAGCGCGTCCAGTCCGACCGAGTTCAGCATCTGATGCACCGGCTTGACGTTCTTCTTCAGAATGCCGTGAAACTGGAAGGTCTGACGGTTGGTCAGACGGATGCTGCCGTAAATCGTGTTGTCATGAGCAAACTTATCGATCGCCTGCCATTGTTTAGTGGTGATGACCCCGCCCGGCAAGCGGCAGCGCAGCAGCATCGCATGACGCGGCTCCAGCTTCTGCTCGGCGCGCTCGGCGCGAATATCGCGGTCATCCTGCTGGTACATACCGTGAAAACGGATCAGCAGAAAGTTATCACCTTTAAAACCGCCGGTGAGACCGTCATTTAAATCTTCCGCAATGGTGCCGCGCAGATAGTTGCTTTCCAGCTTCATACGTTCAGCGTCGGACAGCTTACCTTCGACCACCAGTGGCCCTGGATGTTTTTCACTCATTAGTAGACATCTCGCTGATAACGGCGCTCAACGCGCAGCTCACTTAAAAATTCATCCGCCGCTTCGGTATCCATCGCACCGAATTCGGCAATCACTTCCAGCAAAGCCTGCTCAACGTCTTTCGCCATGCGATTGGCGTCGCCGCAGACATAAATGTGCGCCCCGTCATTAATCCAGCGCCACAGTTCCGCACCTTGTTGGCGCAGTTTATCTTGTACGTAGACTTTTTCTTTTTGGTCGCGTGACCAGGCGAGATCGATCCGGGTAAGTACGCCCTCTTTGACGTAGCGCTGCCACTCCACCTGGTAGAGAAAATCTTCGGTAAAGTGCGGATTGCCAAAGAACAGCCAGTTTTTGCCCGTCGCTTCATCGGCAGCACGCTGCTGCATAAAGGCGCGGAACGGTGCAATTCCCGTCCCCGGCCCAATCATAATAACCGGTGTTTCAGGATTGGCTGGCAGGCGGAAGTTGTCGTTATGTTCAATGAACACACGTACTTCACCTTCTTCGCCAACGCGGTCGGCGAGGAAGCTCGAGGCTCCGCCGGCACGCGCACGGCCTTCGACGTCAAATCGCACGGCACCGACGGTCACGTGTACTTCGCTTTCGACTTCCGCCTGTGAGGAGGCTATTGAGTACAGGCGCGGGGTCAACGGACGCAGCAGACCGATTAACGCTTCCGCGTCCAGCTGCGCCGGAGAAAAGCGCAGCATGTCGACGATAGGCGTGGTGGCGGCATAGTGTTGCAACTGCGCTTTATCGCCCACCAGCGGCAGCAACGTCTCACTGCGCGTTAAGGTGGCGTAATTTTCTACAATATTGGCTGTGTTAACCGTCAGTTCGAAGTGCCACTGCAGCGCGTCGGTAAGCGATAGCAATTTGCCATCAACCGTGACCGGCTCGTCGCCTTTCAGCCACAGCAGTTCAACAATCTCTTTGACCAGCGCCGGATCGTTTTGATACCACACGCCGAGCGCGTCGCCGGGCTGATAGCGCAGGCCGGAATCGCCCAGATCGATTTCGATATGACGCACGTCTTTTTCGGAGTCACGACCGGTGATTTTCTGATTCACGGAAAGCGACGCGCTAAGCGGCGCTTCTTTAGTGTACGGACTGGTATGCACCTCGTTAATCGCACCGCTCGCAGCGGTCTGTACAGAAGGTACAGCAGGCGCTCGTGCCTTCAACACATCAACCAGACGGGCGCGCCACTGCGCAGCTGCCGGTTGATATTCAACATCTGCATCTACACGATCCAACAAGCGTTCACCGCCAAGCTCCGCCAGTTTGCTGTCGAAGTTTTTGCCAGACTGGCAGAAAAACTCATAAGAGGTATCGCCAAGGCCAAACACGGCGAAGGCGGTATTTTCAAGTTTCGGCGCTTTTTTAGAGAACAGGAATTTATGCAACGCCACCGCTTCTTCCGCCGGCTCACCCTCTCCCTGCGTCGAGGCCACTACGACCAGCAATTTCTCGTTGGCAATATTTTTAAATTTATAGTCGCCGGCATTGATCAGGGTGACATTGAGCTTCGCGGCAATAAGATCGTCACGCAGGGCTTCCGCCACGCGGCGCGCATTACCGGTCTGCGAGGCGGAGATGAGTGTGATCCCCGGCATTTCGGCAGCAGGTGCAGGAATAACCGCATTAGCGCCCGGCTGCTGATTCAGCACGCCCCAGAAATAGCCAGAAACCCACGCAAGCTGCGCGGGCGAGAGATCGGTCGTGGCCGCCTGAAGGCGTGCCAGCTGTTCCGGGTTTAGCGGAAGCAAAGCGGAAAGTGGGGCCTGTGTCGTCATGCGTTGTCATGTTCCAGTAAGCAAAGCGGATTTAAGCAATAAAACCCAAACTGAAGATAAGGTTAACGGCGAGAATAGTAACAATTAAAGAAGGGATAGAAATAACAAATAACCAAATGGACTAACCTGTTTTAGCTATAGTTATTAACGGCAAAACAGATTTAATAACCATATGATATATAAATAGTTATTTGATATTGATTGTGTGAATGCACTGTCAGGATACTCAGCGCCCGTTTAACTAATGATAAAATTCGTATTATAAGGTACCCTACGGCGGTTTTTTGCATTCTTGAGAGTAGATAATGTCCACCACCCTGTTTAAAGATTTCACCTTCGAAGCCGCTCACCACCTGCCGCACGTACCAGAAGGGCACAAATGTGGCCGTCTGCATGGTCACTCATTTATGGTGCGTCTTGAAATTACGGGTGAAGTCGATCCCCATACCGGTTGGATTATGGACTTTTCCGAGTTAAAAGCGGCATTTAAGCCGACGTACAATCGCCTTGATCACTACTATTTGAATGATATTCCGGGTCTTGAGAATCCGACCAGTGAAGTACTGGCAAAGTGGATCTGGGATGAGATGAAACCGCTGGTTCCGCTGCTGAGCGCGGTGATGGTAAAAGAGACCTGCACGGCGGGCTGCGTCTATCGCGGCGAGTGATTCAAAGTCATTGCCGGATGGCGGAGCGTCTTATACGGCCTACACGTATCTACAAGCGTAGGCCGGGCAAGCGAAGCGCACCCGGCAAAATTTATCAGGCAATATTCAGATATTTATGCGTTTGCATCGACAGACGCCAGTTACGCGCAATGCAGGTATCAATACACAGGCGCGTGGCATCATCCTTCTGACTGATCGGCTGTAAAGCAATGATGCGCGGCTTATCATCGGTCAACGTCGCCAGCAGTTCATCCAGTGCTTCAATGTCGCGAACACGCCCCACCGGGTGCTTGATTTCATTGGCGCGTTCCAGCGCCTGAAATAACACGTCATAGCCGCCGCGCATATTCACCTTGGGAGAGACAGTCACCCAGGTGTTCGGCGTACAGCGGACTTCATGCGTGCCGCTGGTTTCAATCTGGCAGCTAAAGCCATTCTTTTCCAGCAAGTCGGTCAGCGGCATCAGGTCGTGAATGCAGGGTTCACCACCGGTGATCACCACATGGCGGGCGGTATAGCCCTGACGCTGAATCACAGCCAGCAGATCTTCGCTGCTCGCCGCGCCCCATTTATCGCTCTCTTTAGTCTTGGCCAGGATGCTGTAAAGCGAGACTTCCCGATCCTCAAGCTTATCCCAGGTGTGTTTGGTATCGCACCAGGCACAGCCAACCGGGCATCCCTGTAAACGAATAAAAATGGCGGGGACGCCGGTAAAATAACCCTCACCTTGCAGGGTCTGGAACATCTCATTAATCGGGTACTGCATAGTCTTCTCAATGTGGGGATAAACGATAATTATCGCAGATCCCCGCCAAAGTATCATGCCCGATCGTTGCTTTACGAGGCGATCGCCGTGACAAAGCGTGCCGTTATTTGTTGCGGACGGGTGATCGCCCCCCCAACCACTACGGTGTGCGCGCCTAATGCCAGGCAGTGTGCAGCCCGTTCAGGGGTGTCGACATTCCCCTCTGCCACTACCGGCAGGCTGACTGCAGCCAATACCTCACGTAAAAAACCACAGTCGTTATCCGCGAGCACATGCCCGCGAGTCTCTACCGTGTAGCCGTAAAGCGTCGTACCCACGCAGTCAAAACCCAGTCGTTCAGCGGCGACGGCTTCGTCTACGCTGGCGATGTCCGCCATCAACAGCACAGATGGGTAGCGCGCGCGAATCTGCATAACCAACGCGTCCAGCGTTTGCCCACCGGGACGTGGGCGCGCAGTCGCATCAAGGGCAATAATTTCCGGCTCAACGGTCATCAACTCATCTACTTCCTTCATAGTGGCGGTGATAAACACGTCGCTACCCGGATAATCACGTTTGATGATGCCAATGATCGGCAGTGCGACGTTTTCTTTAATGGCGCGAATGTCCACGACGCTGTTTGCACGGATACCGACAGCCCCTCCCTGTGCTGCCGCCAATGCCATCCGTGACATGATAAACGGGCTGTGCAGAGGCTCATTTTCCAGCGCCTGACAGGAGACAATTAACTTACCTTTCAGCGAATTCAGTACAGTTTTCATTACGATAAAATCTCTTCAACTTCATTTTTGATAATGGTGACGTGCGGGCCATAAATCACCTGAACACCATTGCCACGAATAATCACGCCACGCGCCCCGGTTGCTTTCAGCGCGGCTTCATCAACCTTGCTGCCATCTTTCACCGTCACGCGTAGTCGTGTGGCGCAACAATCCACCTCTTCCAGATTCTCTTTGCCCCCCAGTCCGGCAACCACTGCTGCGGCACGTTCGCTTTGAGGCAACGCATGTTCTACTAACGTTGCGTTCTCACGGCCCGGCGTCAGCCAGCCAAAGCGGTTGATCAAATAGCGGAAGGTGAAGTAGTACAGGAAGAACCACGGCACGCCCACCATAGGCACGTACATCCAGTTGGTTTTCGCTTCGCCCTGCAATACGCCAAAGAGGATGAAATCGATCAGTCCTCCCGAGAAGGTTTGCCCGATGGTGATATGTAAAATATGGGCAATCATAAATGCCAGGCCATCGAAGAAGGCGTGAATGACATATAACACGGGTGCCACGAACAGGAAGGAGAACTCAATAGGCTCAGTGATGCCGGTCAGGAAGGAAGTCAGCGCAGCAGACAGCAGCAGGCCCGCGACAACTTTTTTGTTCTCTGACTTCGCCGTGTGGTACATCGCCAGACATGCCCCAAGCAGACCGAACATCATGGTAATGAAGCGCCCGGACATAAAGCGCGAGGTACCCACATAGAACTGCTGAGTGTTCGGATCGGCAAGCTGAGCGAAGAAAATACGTTGTGTGCCTTCCACTAATTGGCCGTTAACGATTTCACTGCCACCGAGTGCCGTCGTCCAGAATGGCAGATAAAAGATATGATGCAGACCCAGTGGACCAAGCATACGCAGGATAAAACCGTACAACAGCGTTCCCAGATAACCCGTTGCATCAACAAGGCCACCCAGTCCAAATATGAGTTTCTGGAAATGGGGCCAGACCACCGTCATTGCGGCACCGACTGCAATCGCCGCAAGCGAGCTAATGATCGGAACAAAGCGCGAGCCGCTAAAGAAACCCAGAAACTGCGGTAGCGAGACTTTATTAAAGCGACTGTGCAGCGCGCAGGTGACAAGGCCTATCACCACACCACCAAACACACCCGTTTCCAGCGTCTGAATACCCAGCGTCATTCCCTGACCAACAGCACCTGGGTTCTCATGCGCCAGCGTCCCGTTCAGGATCAGCAAAGCGTTGATAGTGGCATTCATCACCAGAAACGCCAGCAGCGCGGCAAGCCCCGCAGTGCCTTTATCCGTCTTCGCCAGACCCACTGCTACACCAACCGCAAAAAGCACCGACAAGTTGGCGAACACAATGGATCCCGCGCTGGTCATGATAGTGAAGATAGCCTGCAACCAGTCAACATCTAAAAACGGGTAAGCCGTCAACGTGTTGGGGTTTGATAATGCACCACCAATACCCAGTAACAGCCCCGCAGCAGGTAATATCGCAATTGGCAGCATAAACGATTTGCCAAACCGCTGTGCCTTTTCAAACCACGTCCCTGACGACGCGCCGCTAAACATATTCATCATTTTTTCATTCCCCTGACAATTGATGAAAATTTTTACCATAAAAAATTTTATAAATGAAAATTATCATCAACTTTCTGGAAGTCGATCATACTTTTTTGAAATGACTGGCATCTCTCCCCCGCTTTCCGCCACACTATCGCCAGAGAAACGTATTAAGGATTTTGCATGCCAGAAAATGAAAACCTGCTGCTGAGACTGCGCCAGGGCGTAGACGGATACAGCCGTACACAGCAGAAGCTGGGTGAGTTTGTGCTGAGCGATCCGGCAAAAGTTGTCTATCTAACGATTACCGAACTGGCGCGCGAAAGCGACACCAGCGAGGCCAGCGTCACGCGTCTGTGCCGCACGCTAGGATGTAAGGGCTATAACGAATTTAAGATGGCGCTGGCGCTTGATCTCCAGCACGGACAGCCGATCGAACACGGCGGCGATGAGATTGACAATGTGGTCAATGAATCCGTGCAGGCCTTGCAGGACACCGCAAAATTACTCGACAGGACATTACTCGAAGCCGCCGCCCTCGCGCTGCATCAGGCCCAGTCGGTACAGATTTATGGCGTGGCGGCCAGTGCGATTCTGGGGGAATATCTGCATTACAAACTGTTGCGTCTGGGCAAGCCCGCACAACTGTTCAGCGACATGCATCGTGCCGCCATGAATGCCACTACGCTTTCCAAAGACTCGCTGGTAGTGGCAATTTCCAGTTCAGGCTCCACTCGCGATCTGCTTCATGTCGTTAAACTTGCGCGTAAGCATGGCGTCCCCGTACTGGCGCTGAGCAACACGCCGCGCAGTCCGCTGGCCTCACTGAGTGATATCCAACTGGTTGCAGCCAAACCCGAAGGACCGCTGAGCGCTGGGGCGCTCAATGCCAAAGTGGGCGTAATGTTATTAGTTGAATTGCTCACCACATCGCTTATCGCGCTGGATGAAAAGTACAGCAATGTGAGTCAGCAAACCGCCAGTGCGACGCTGCCGCTGCTACTTTAAAGACATAAAAAAACCCGCCGAAGCGGGTTTTTACGTTAAGAGCTAAAGAGCAGGATTACGCCTGACCTTTGATCTCTTTACGACCGTTGTACGGCGCTTGTTCACCCAGCGCTTCTTCGATACGAATCAGCTGGTTGTACTTAGCAACGCGGTCAGAACGGCTCATAGAACCAGTTTTGATCTGGCCTGCAGCGGTACCAACAGCCAGGTCAGCGATGGTTGCGTCTTCAGTTTCGCCAGAACGGTGAGAGATGACAGCCGTGTAGCCAGCGTCTTTCGCCATTTTGATCGCAGCCAGAGTTTCGGTCAGAGAACCGATCTGGTTGAATTTGATCAGGATGGAGTTAACGATGCCTTTGTCGATGCCTTCTTTCAGGATCTTGGTGTTGGTTACGAACAGATCGTCACCAACCAGCTGGATTTTGTCGCCCAGTACTTTAGTCTGGTATGCGAAACCGTCCCAGTCAGACTCGTCCAGACCATCTTCGATGGACACGATCGGGTACTGTTTGGTCAGTTCTTCCAGGAAGTGAGTGAATTCTTCGGAGGTGAATGCTTTGTTGCCTTCGCCAGCCAGAACGTATTTACCGTCTTTGTAGAATTCAGATGCTGCACAGTCCATCGCCAGAGTGATGTCTTTGCCCAGCTCGTAGCCTGCTGCTTTAACCGCTTCAGCAATAACAGCCAGAGCTTCTGCGTTGGAACCCAGGTTCGGCGCGTAGCCACCTTCGTCACCAACTGCAGTGTTCATGCCTTTGGCTTTCAGAACTTTAGCCAGGTTGTGGAACACTTCAGAACCCATACGTACGGCTTCTTTCAGGGATTTAGCGCCAACCGGCTGAATCATAAATTCCTGGATGTCGACGTTGTTGTCAGCGTGCTCACCACCGTTGATGATGTTCATCATCGGAACCGGCATAGAGAATTTGCCCGGAGTACCGTTCAGTTCTGCGATGTGTGCATACAGCGGCAGGCCTTTAGCAGCAGCTGCTGCTTTGGCGTTCGCCAGGGACACAGCCAGAATGGCGTTTGCACCGAAGTTGGATTTGTTTTCAGTACCGTCCAGATCGATCATTACCTTGTCGATGCCAGCCTGATCTTTAGCATCTTTACCCAGCAGAGCCTGAGCAATTGGGCCGTTTACCGCGCCAACCGCTTTCAGTACGCCTTTACCCATGAAACGGGATTTGTCGCCATCGCGCAGTTCCAGTGCTTCGCGGGAACCAGTAGAAGCACCTGACGGCGCTGCTGCCATACCAACGAAACCACCTTCCAGGTGTACTTCGGCTTCAACAGTCGGGTTACCACGGGAGTCGATGATTTCACGACCGATGATTTTAACGATTTTGGACATTAGGTTTTCCTCAGTACAAGTTAAACTAAAACTCCAGACAAACAATGCACCCGGATGGGTGCATTGCCGTTCTAACTTTTTACTTCTTACTTCGCCTGACGCTTCTGATGTTCACTGGCGGCTTTCACAAAGCCGGCAAACAGCGGGTGCCCATCACGTGGCGTGGAAGTAAATTCCGGGTGGAACTGACAGGCCACGAACCACGGATGATTCGGTACCTCAATGATCTCGACCAACTGATCATCACCGGAGCGGCCTGCAACACGCAGACCCGCAGCTTCAATTTGTTTCAACAGCATATTGTTGACTTCGTAGCGGTGGCGATGGCGTTCAACAATTGTCGGCGTACCGTACAGCTTACGCACCAGACTCTCGTCGTCCAGCTGACACTGCTGCGCACCAAGGCGCATCGTGCCGCCCAGATCGCTCTTCTCGGTACGGACTTCGACGTTGCCGTCTTCATCACGCCATTCGGTAATCAGGGCCACCACCGGGTACTTACAGTCTGGCACAAATTCCGTGGAGTTGGCGTTGTCCATACCCACGACGTTACGAGCAAACTCAATCAACGCTACCTGCATACCCAGGCAAATGCCCAGATAAGGAATATTGTTCTCACGCGCAAAGCGTGCCGTCGCGATTTTACCTTCAACACCACGGTAGCCGAAGCCGCCAGGGATCAGGATAGCGTCGAGACCTTTCAGGATCTCAACACCGCGCGTTTCAACATCCTGCGAATCGATCAGCTTGATGTTGACGGTGACACGGTTCTTCAGACCACCGTGCTTCAGCGCTTCGATAACTGACTTATAGGCATCCGGCAGCTCAATGTACTTGCCGACCATACCGATAGTCACTTCGCCTGCCGGATTGGCTTCTTCGTAGATAACCTGTTCCCATTCTGACAGATTTGCTTCCGGACAGTTCAAGCTGAATCGTTTACAAATATAATCGTCCAGCCCCTGAGATTTCAACAGGCCTGGAATTTTATAGATAGAATCGACATCTTTCAGAGAAATCACCGCTTTTTCCGGGACGTTACAGAACAATGCAATTTTTGCACGTTCATTAGCCGGAACAGCACGATCGGAGCGGCAAATCAGAATATCTGGCTGAATACCGATAGAAAGCAGCTCTTTTACAGAGTGCTGAGTCGGTTTAGTTTTGACTTCACCTGCCGCTGCCATGTAGGGAACCAGCGTCAGATGCATAAACAGCGTATGTTCGCGGCCAATTTCCACGGCCATCTGGCGAATCGCTTCAAGGAACGGCAGAGATTCGATATCCCCAACGGTTCCGCCGATTTCGACCAGAACAACATCATGACCTTCACCGCCTTCCAGAACGCGTTCTTTGATCGCATTCGTGATGTGCGGGATAACCTGAACGGTTGCGCCCAGATAGTCGCCACGACGTTCTTTACGCAGAACGTCAGAGTAAATACGACCGGTGGTGAAGTTGTTGCGGCGGCTCATTTTGGTGCGGATGAAACGCTCGTAGTGACCCAGGTCCAGATCGGTTTCAGCGCCGTCTTCGGTAACGAACACTTCCCCGTGTTGGATTGGGCTCATAGTACCGGGATCGACGTTGATGTACGGATCCAGTTTCATCATGGTTACATTGAGGCCACGGGCTTCAAGAATGGCTGCCAGGGAGGCTGCGGCAATGCCTTTTCCCAGAGAGGATACGACCCCGCCGGTCACAAAAATATAGTTCGTTGTCATGCTGGACCTGAGAAGTTAGGGTGAAACGATGGAATTACCAAGACGGGAAAGTAGTATACCCGAACATGGCGAGCGCCACAAACTTTCATTATTCCTCCTCTTCACCAGGCTCACATTAACATCGGGAGTGAGAAAATAGCCCCTTTGGGGTAAATGTTTTTGACGTAAATCAATCGCTTGTTATTTAAAAAATCACACAAATCGCCCTTGACCGACGAAACCCCTTAGAGATCAATTTCCTGGCGTTTTACCTGTTGCCAGACTTCTTCCATAGTTTCCAGATCAACACCAGTCATTTCCAGACCGCGTTCAGCAACAATCCGTTCAACTTCACGAAAACGTCGCTCAAATTTTTCGTTCGCTTTCTGTAATGCGGTCTCGGCTTTTGTGCCTAAATGGCGGGCCATATTGACCGTGGCAAACAGCAGGTCGCCTATTTCCTCCTCCAGTTTAGCCTGGTCGACGACGGCCTGCTTCGCTTCGAACATGACTTCGTCGATCTCTTCACAAACCTTGTCGACCACCGGTCCTAACGTCTTCCAGTCAAAACCAACATTTGAGCAGCGTTTCTGGATTTTTTGAGCGCGCATCAGCGCCGGTAAACTACGGGGAATATCGTCCAATGCGGAATGTTGGGCTTTCTGCGCACGTTCTTCGCTTTTAATTTGCTCCCAACGGGTTAACACCTCAGTGCTGTTGCTGGCGGAAACATCGGCAAAAACATGCGGATGACGGCGTTCAAGTTTATCGCTGATGGCCGCACAAATATCATCAAAATTAAAGCGCCCTTCTTCCTGTGCCATCTGCGCGTAAAACACCACCTGGAACAGTAAATCCCCCAACTCTCCGCGCAGATCGTCGAAGTCTTCACGCGCAATGGCATCGAGCACTTCATAGGTTTCTTCGAGGGTATAGGGGGCGATGGTGGCGAAAGTCTGCTCTTTATCCCACGGACAGCCGTTTTCCGGGTCGCGCAGGCGCTGCATAATACCGAGCAGTCGGTCGATTTGATTCATTACAAGATCCTGAAAACGTAGGCCCGATAAGCAAAGCGCCATCGGGCATGGTGATATTGCCGGATGGCGGCACGCCTTATCCGGCCTACAAATGATTAATTACCGTGCAGACGACGTGCGTCGATCACATCCGGCACCTGATTGAGCTTGCCAAGTACGCGCCCGAGCACCTGCAGATTATAGATTTCGATGGTCATATCGATGGTGGCAAGCTGCTGTTTGGTATCGCTACGACTGGCAACCCCCAGCACGTTCACCTTCTCATTGGCGAGAATGGTGGTGATATCGCGCAATAAACCGCTACGATCGTTCGCCAGGACGCGGACCACCAGCGAATACCCCGCCGAGTAGCTTTCGCCCCAAACCGCATCGACGATACGCTCCGGCGCATGAGAACGCAGTTCTACCAGCTGTTCGCAATCCGCCCGGTGCACGGATATACCGCGCCCCTGGGTGATGAACCCCACAATCTCATCGCCAGGAATCGGCTGGCAGCAGCGTGCGATGTGGTGCATCAGATTACCTACCCCTTCAACCACCACGCGACCATCATCTTTACGGCGGTTTTGTGGCGCATGCGTTTTCTGCTGCAACTGCTTCAGCGCGGCAGCATCCTGCTCGGCGGCGCTCGGCTTGTTAAACTGCGATTGCAGGAAGTTCACCATCTGGTTAAGACGGATATCCCCACCGCCAATCGCCGCCAGCAGCTCTTCCAGCTCATTGAAGTTGTAGCGCGGCAGCAGATGCTTTTCGGCTTCTTTCAGACTAATGCCTAAGTGCGCCAGTTCATCATCAAGGATTTGTCTGCCCGCGAGGATATTCTTGTCGCGATCCTGCTTGCGGAACCAGGCATGGATCTTGGAGCGCCCACGGCTTGTGGTCACGTACCCGAGGTTAGGGTTCAGCCAATCGCGACTTGGGTTTGGCTGCTTCTGGGTGATGATTTCAATTTGATCGCCCATCTGCAACTGGTAGGTAAACGGCACAATACGCCCACCAATTTTGGCACCAATACAGCGATGACCGACATCACTATGGATATGGTAAGCAAAATCAAGCGGCGTCGAGCCCGCCGGTAAGTCCACCACATCGCCTTTTGGCGTAAAGACATAAACCCTGTCATCAAAGACCTGGCTACGCACTTCATCGAGCATCTCGCCGGAGTCTGCCATCTCTTCCTGCCAGGCGATCAGCTTACGCAGCCAGGCAATTCTGTCTTCATGACCCGAACGCGCCGCACCTGAAGCGGTGCCTTCTTTGTACTTCCAGTGCGCCGCGACGCCCAGTTCGGCATCCTCGTGCATCTGTTTAGTGCGGATCTGGATTTCGATGGTTTTACCACCCGGCCCCAACACAACCGTATGGATTGATTGATAACCGTTGGGTTTGGGATTCGCGACGTAATCATCGAACTCGTCCGGCAGATGCCGATAGTGAGTATGTACTATCCCCAGTGCGGCATAGCAATCCTGTAACCGCTCGGCGACGATGCGCACGGCGCGCACATCGAACAGCTCATCAAAAGCCAGCTGTTTTTTCTGCATTTTGCGCCAGATGCTGTAGATGTGTTTCGGACGACCGTACACCTCGGCCTTCACGCCTTCGATTTTCATCTCTGAACGCAGGTGACCGACGAACTCATCAATGTAGTGTTCTCTGTCGATACGGCGTTCGTGCAACAGCTTGGCGATTCGCTTGTATTCGTCCGGATGCAGGTAGCGGAAGCAGTAATCTTCCAGCTCCCATTTTAACTGCCCGATACCTAATCGATTGGCCAGCGGCGCATAGATATTGGTGCACTCTTTTGCCGCCAGTACACGTTCGTCTTCTGGTGCGTCCTTGACTTCGCGCAGGTGCGCGATACGCTCCGCCAATTTAATGACCACACAGCGGAAGTCGTCGACCATGGCCAGCAGCATACGGCGGACGTTATCAACCTGTTCGGAAGAGACCGAATCGGTATGCGTGGCTTTCAGCTGACGTATCGCCGCCATATCACGCACGCCATGGATAAGATTGACGATTGACTTCCCCGCGTTCTCGCTCAGGATGTCTTCGCTGACCACGTTGGCATCCGCCAGAGGGAAAAGCATAGCGGCCCGCAGCGTGTCCATATCCATACTCAGCATAGAGAGAATTTCTACCATCTCCACGCCGCGCCACAACAGCAACTCCGCATCCGGATGCCCCTGTGTCTGCTGCAGGCAATACGCCCAGGTTTCGGCTAAGCGTTCACACGACTGCTGGCTGGTGATCCCCAGACTGGCGATCCATTTTTTGGGATCAAACTCACCAGCTTTATTAATATGTGCACTTCTTACCGCAACCATCGTCCTCTCCTTTAGGGGCCTGGCCTGTCGAAGTCGACAAGCCGTACCCATTGGGTTTCAGGCTACTGCGCGCCGAAACCCAGTGGGTATAAGATTCATTACCTATGCTCAAACAGGACCATTGACTCCAGGTGTCCGGTGTGCGGGAACATATCGAGCATCGCCAGTCGCTGAATGGTGTATCCCGCGTTGAGTAACGCTTCGCTGTCACGAGCCAGCGTAGCAGGATTACAGGATACATAAACAACGCGACCCGGTTTTAATTTTATAATATGTTGCATCACGCCTGCAGCACCTGCACGCGCGGGATCGAGTAAAACTTTGTCAAATCCGTTCTTTGCCCACGGCTGCCGGGTGACATCCTCCTCAAGATTCTCATGAAAGAATGTCACATTGTGTAATCCGTTATTCAGGGCGTTCTCGCGGCCTTTATCCACCAGCGCAGGCACGCCTTCAACGCCCACCACGCTAGCCGCACGGGTTGCTAGCGGCAGCGTGAAGTTACCCATGCCGCAAAACAGATCGAGCACCCGATCTTCAGGTTGTACATCCAGCCATTCCAGCGCTCGGGCAACCATCTGTTGATTTACCCCGGCATTCACCTGGATAAAATCACGCGGGCTGAAGGTTAAACGTAGCCCATTTGAGTCATACCAGGGTGATTCTCCTGAAACGCGTTCCAGTATCTCGCTTTGCGGGGCCAGAAACAAAGACAGTCCCTGAGAATGCGAAAAGCATTCCAGTTTTTCTTTATCAGCAGTATTTAGCGGCGACGTATGGCGCAAAATCATCACCGTACCGTTGCCAGCCTGCACTAATTCAACATGGCCAAGATGGCGTAACCCTTGCAGACTTTCCAGGCACGCCCTGATATCGGGCAGCAGCGCCTCAAGTTGGGGCACCAAAACGGGGCACTGCTTCACGTCGATAATGTCACTGGAGCCAGATTTACGAAACCCCATCTGCAACTGCTTTTCTTTCGCCCGATAGTTCAGGCTTAAACGCGCACGACGGCGATAGCCCCATGGCGTGTCGGCAATAACCTCTGACACTTCACATTTCATTAAGCGTGACAGCGCCGCGCTTTTGCTACGTTGCTGTAAAGAAATGCTGGCATGCTGCTGCTGGCAGCCACCACATACGCCAAAGTGTGGGCAACGTGGCACTTCACGGTCTGGGCTGTCATTTAAACGACGTTTGACTTGCGCGCGGGCGAACTGTTTTTTATCTTTGGTGATTGCCACCTCAGCGCTTTCCTGGGGCAGTAATTCCGGTATAAACAGGGTCTTCCCGTTATGGCGAGCGACGCCCTGACCAAAAGGATCGAGGTCATTGACGGTAACGGTTATGATCTGACGCGTCGTCACGCGTCGTTTTGCAGAGTAGAATTGCGCCATCGACGAGAGTTTTCTCTATTTAACAGTGTGACCCTAATTGTCCCATAACGGAACTCCATGACCAACTACAGCCTGCGCGCTCGCATGATGATTCTGATCCTGGCACCGACCGTCCTGATAGGTTTGCTGCTCAGTATCTTTTTTGTTGTGCATCGCTATAACGACTTGCAGCGTCAACTGGAAGATGCTGGTGCCAGCATCATTGAGCCACTCGCAGTCTCCAGCGAATATGGCATGAACCTACAAAATCGGGAGTCTATCGGCCAGCTTATCAGCGTGCTGCACCGTCGCCATTCCGAAATTGTGCGGGCGATTTCGGTCTATGATGAAAATAATCGGCTGTTCGTCACGTCAAATTTCCATCTCGATCCATCAGAAATGCAGCTGCCTGCCGGTGCGCCGTTTCCCCGAAAACTGAGCGTCATCCGCCAGGGGGATATCATGATCCTGCGCACCCCAATTATATCGGAAAGTTATTCTCCGGATGAGTCTGTGGTCAGCGACGCGAAAAACACAAAAAATATGCTGGGGTACGTGGCGCTTGAGTTAGATCTTAAATCGGTGCGGCTACAGCAGTACAAAGAAATCTTTATTTCAACCGTGATGATGCTGTTTTGCATCGGTATTGCGTTAATTTTTGGCTGGCGTCTGATGCGCGACGTGACCGGCCCTATCCGCAACATGGTGAATACCGTTGACCGGATACGACGAGGGCAGCTCGACAGTCGAGTAGAAGGCTTCATGCTGGGCGAGTTGGATATGCTGAAAAACGGCATCAACTCGATGGCGATGTCGCTGGCGGCCTACCATGAAGAGATGCAGCACAATATCGATCAGGCCACGTCTGACCTACGCGAAACGCTGGAGCAGATGGAGATCCAGAACGTTGAGCTGGATCTGGCGAAGAAACGCGCCCAGGAAGCGGCGCGTATCAAATCCGAGTTTCTGGCAAACATGTCGCATGAGCTGCGTACGCCGCTCAATGGCGTGATTGGCTTTACCCGCCTGACGCTGAAAACCGAGTTGAACACCACCCAGCGCGATCACCTGAATACCATTGAACGCTCCGCCAACAATTTGCTGGCCATCATCAACGACGTGCTCGACTTCTCCAAACTGGAAGCAGGCAAGTTGATTCTGGAAAGTATCCCGTTCCCGCTACGCAGCACGCTGGACGATGTGGTGACGCTGTTGGCGCACTCCTCCCATGATAAAGGGCTGGAGCTAACACTCAATATCAAGAACGACGTGCCAGACAATGTGATTGGCGATCCACTGCGTTTGCAGCAGGTCATCACCAATCTGGTCGGCAATGCCATCAAATTTACCGAGAGCGGCAATATCGATATTCTGGTGGAGAAACGCGCCCTCAGTAACACCAAAGTGCAGATTGAAGTGCAAATCCGCGATACCGGTATCGGCATTCCAGAACGCGATCAGTCGCGCCTGTTCCAGGCCTTCCGCCAGGCGGATGCCAGTATTTCGCGACGCCACGGCGGCACCGGGCTGGGCCTGGTGATTACGCAAAAACTGGTCAACGAAATGGGCGGGGATATCTCCTTCCACAGTCAGCCCAATCGTGGATCAACCTTCTGGTTCCACATCAGCCTTGACCTCAATCCTAACGTACTCAGTGAACGCTCACCTACCCGCTGTCTGGCCGGGAAACGACTGGCCTACGTAGAACCCAACGCCAATGCGGCACAATGTACGCTGGATATCCTGAGCGAAACGCCGCTGGAGGTGATTTATAGCCCGTCATTCTCCGCGTTGCCGGCAGAACACTACGATATTCTACTGCTTGGCGTACCGGTGACGCTGCGCGAACCGCTCACCATGCAACATGAACGGCTGGCAAGCGCCCGGGCAATGACCGACTTCTTGTTACTGGCGCTGCCTTGCCATGCGCAGATTAACGCTGAGAAATTAAAACAAGGCGGCGCTGCGGCGTGTCTGTTAAAACCGCTCACGTCAACCCGCCTGCTGCCTGCCCTGACGGAGTATTGTCATCTGAACCAAAGCAACGAGCCGTTGCTGGTCGACGAGAGCAAAATTGCGATGACCGTCATGGCGGTAACAACGGGGGTCGTAAATTGTGTGCTCATAATAAAGTCCTTATTCAAAATCTAGTGGCGGCCGAAAACGGGGCGTTTACGGTCGAAGGTCCATCCAGGGAGCAGGTACTGCATCGGACCCGCATCATTACGCGCGCCGCCGGGCAGTCTCTTGTAGGCTTCATGGGCCTTGTTAACCTGTTCCCAGTCCAGCTCCACGCCCAGCCCTGGGGCGTCCGGAACCGCAATTTTTCCGTGCTTAATCTCCAGCGGATTTTTGGTCAGGCGGCAATCGCCCTCCTGCCAGATCCAGTGGGTATCAATCGCCGTCGGCTTGCCGGGCGCAGCAGCGCCCACGTGGGTAAACATCGCCAGCGAAATATCGAAGTGGTTGTTCGAGTGACAGCCCCAGGTCAGCCCCCAGTCATCGCACAACTGTGCCACGCGCACCGCACCAGAAAGCGTCCAGAAGTGCGGATCGGCCAGCGGAATATCGACGGAGTTCAGCATCACCGCGTGGCCCATTTCGCGCCAGTTAGTGGCGATCATGTTGGTCGCCACAGGTAGACCAGTCGCGCGGCGGAATTCTGCCATCACTTCGCGACCCGAGAACCCTTGTTCGGCACCGCACGGATCTTCAGCGTAGGTCAGCACATCGTTCAGCCCTTTGCACAATGAGATAGCTTCATCCAGCAGCCAGGCGCCGTTAGGGTCGACCGTAATACGTGCATCCGGGAAACGTTTTTTCAGCGCACGGGCGGTCTCAATTTCCTGCTCACCGGGCAGCACGCCGCCCTTGAGTTTGAAATCTTTAAAACCGTAGCGGTCCTGCGAGGCCTCCGCCAGGCGCACGACCGCCTCGCTGTTCATCGCTTGCTGATGACGCAGGTGATACCAGTCATGGTTGCCCGGCGTCGTCTCCAGATACGGCAAATCTGTCTTCGTGCGATCGCCTACGTAGAACAGATAGCCCAGCACGGTTACCGCATCGCGCTGCCTGCCCGGCCCTAACAGTTCACAGACCGGCACGTTGAGCGCTTTACCCAGCAGGTCGAGCAGCGCTGCTTCCAGCGCAGCTACCGCATTAACCCGCAGCTCAAAGGTCCAGGCGCCTTTACCGAAGGTGTCAAAGTCAGCGGCCTGGTTGCCTTTATGCACCTGCTGCACCACTTTGTTCAGACGGGCGACTTCCTGGCCTAATACCATCGGGATGGCGTCAAGGAGCGTCTGATAAATCACTTCACCGCCCGGCGCTTCACCGACGCCGGTATTCCCGGCGTTGTCGGTCAGTACCACGATATTGCGGGTAAAATACGCGTTATGCGCACCGCCGATGTTGAGCAGCATGCTGTCATGACCGGCTACCGGAATAACCTTCATGTCGGTGATAACGGGACTCGATTGTGTTGTCATCGTCATTGCCCTGCCACAGGTTTCAGTTCGATACGCTTAATATCGCCCACCAGCACCAGATAGCTCAGCACCGCAATCAGCGCATGCACCCCAACGTAAATCAACGCACCGTTGAACGAACCGGTGGTGCCCACGATGTAGCCAATCGCAATCGGCGTCACGATACCGGAAATATTGCCAAACATGTTGAACAGACCGCCGCTCAGGCCGCTGATCTCTTTCGGCGCAGTATCCGCCATCACTGCCCAGCCGAGCGCACCGATGCCTTTCCCGAAGAAGGCCAGCGCCATAAAGCCAATAATCATCCATTCAACGTCGACGTAGTTACAGAACACCATCACCATCGACAACAGCATACCCATCACGATCGGCGTTTTACGCGCAATATTCAGCGATCCGGTACGACGCATCAGCCAGTCGGAAATAATCCCGCCGAGCACGCCGCCCACAAAGCCGCAGATAGCCGGAACCGACGCCACAAAACCGGCCTTCAGAATCGACATACCGCGCGCCTGCACCAGGTAAACCGGAAACCAGGTGATAAAGAAGTAGGTCAGCGCGTTAATGCAATACTGGCCGATGTAGATCCCCACCATCATGCGCGAACCAATCAACTGCTTAATTTGTCCCCACTTCACACTGAACGGGACTTTCGTTTTCGCTGCCGCCTGATCCATGTTGATCAGCGCGCCGCCTGCGGCGATGTAATCCAGCTCTTTTTGGTTCACACCTGGATGCTGGTTAGGTTCGTGAATTACTTTCAGCCAGACGAAGCTGATAACGATCCCGAGGCCGCCCATAAAGAAGAACACGTGCGACCAGCCCACTTCGTGAGTCAGCCAACCCATGATCGGCGCGAAGATAACGGTGGCAAAGTACTGTGCGGAGTTAAAAATCGACACCGCAGTGCCCCTCTCCTGCGCCGGGAACCACGCCGCCACAATGCGACTATTGCCGGGGAAGGAAGGCGCTTCGGCTAAACCGACAAGGAATCGCAACGTAAACAGCGCGATGATAATGCCAAAGCCGCTGAAGATATCGACGAAGCCTTGCAGCAGGGTAAACAGGGACCAAATAAAGATGGACCAGAAGTAGACACGTTTAGAACCAAAGCGGTCGAGCAACCAGCCGCCGGGGATCTGGCCGATAACATAGGCCCATGAGAATGCAGAGAAAACGTAACCCATACCGACAGCATCGAGGCCAATATCTTTGGCCATCTCCGAACCGGCAATGGATAAGGTGGCGCGGTCGCCATAGTTGAAGGATGTGACGATAAACAGCATCACCACTATCCAGTAGCGAGCATTAGTGCGCTTTTCCGCGCCGCTCGCCGCCTGACTTAATGAACTCATTGTTGCACTCCTGAATTTTCGCGTTTTTATTCGCTCACTCTGAATTGCAAAACCGGTAGGGGTCAGAGGTAACGTTTGGTGTATAGGCAGCTTTTTTGGAGGTTGTTCGCCTTGCATGCTGCATTTTCTTATAACTGGCATGAGGAGTATAAAAAGCAGGCAGGAAACACTCACCGTGCAACAACACAGTATTTAGTCCACACACCAAGCCTGTTTGTGGCAAAAGCCCTGGTGACTGGAAGCGACTTCACGGAAATGAAAACCAGAGGGTTGAATAAGGAAATATCAGGACGGAAAAGAAAGGAGTGTGAAACGGGTCGCTTGATCCTATGAAAACGCCTGTAAAACCACTTTTAAATGAAGGTTTTTACAGGCATTTGCCCGAAGCTAACACGATTCAGTTTTATTAGGATATGGCCAGGTCGTTCTTTTTGCTTGCTGGCACAAGCAGGACACCCTCCCGGTAGGGGGGAGGGGAAGCCTCAAGACAGGAGAGTTCCCCAATGTTCTACCCAGGGATTGGATTCACTTTCCGGCTCAGGGTGCTCGCTGGCATCAATCAACAACATCTCACCCACGCGCTGCGCGCTTTGTTCCTGCAACAACGCGTCGAACTGTTTTCCGCCGTTGCAGAAGTTAACGTAGCTGCTGTCGCCGAGTGCGATCACGCCATAATGCAGATTTGGCTGGAAACCAAGATTATCTTTGATTCCCTGAAACAGTGGCACAATGCTGTCCGGAAGATCGCCCTGCCCGGTCGTTGAAGTCACCACCAGGACGTATTTGTCTTGATACGCCTGCCAGTCCGCCAGCTCTGGATCTTCAAACACCGTAGCCTTATGGCCCTGTCCGGTAAGGATAGCTTCAGCCTCTTCGGCTACCAACAGCGAGTTTCCGTACATCGTGCCGACAAAAATACCAATTTCCGCCATAACCTTTTTCTCCAGGGACTTAAGAATCTATTTGCTCATCCTGACCTGACCGCTCGCTGAACTCAACCCTTTCATTCTCAGGGAGAAGTCCACGCCAGCCAAACTGCGATAGCGCCTGCATCCAGACGTCATCCAGACCCGCGCGAATCACCAATGGCTCGCCAGTGAACGGATGGGTAAGCGTAAGCTGGCTGGCATGCAACATTAAGCGCTGGCAACCGAAATGCTCCGCCGCACTGCGGTTCTGCCGCAAATCACCGTGCTTACTGTCGCCAATAATAGGATGGCGTAAATGGGACAGATGCCGCCGGAGCTGGTGTTTACGACCGGTTTTAGGCTCAAGCTCTACCAGTCCGTAGCGAGTCGTTGGATAACGCCCGGTGGCCACCGGCATTTCTACCGTTGCCAGTCCGCGATAGTGGGTGACCGCCGGTTGCGGATCTTTATCTTCACGGGAAAATTTGTCGGCAATTTTATCCAACTCTTCCACCAGCGGGTAATCCAGCACCGCGTCATCCATTAGCCAGCCACGCACAATGGCATGATAACGCTTTTGAATTTGATGCTGTTCAAACTGCTGCGACAGCAAACGCCCGGCTTCGCTGGACAATCCCATCAGCAGCACGCCGGATGTCGGTCGGTCGAGGCGATGCACGGTAAAAACATGCTGACCAATCTGGTCACGCACCGTTTGCATCACGACCACTTTCTCATCGCGGTCGAGCCAGCTGCGGTGAACCAACCAACCAGAAGGTTTGTTAACAGCAACCAGCCATTCGTCCTGATAGAGGATCTCAAGCATCAGGATTTATCGCTGGTAAACAGTGCATCCAGCTCCTGTAATGCAACGAGAAGCACTTCACGCTGTGGATGGTCGGCGGTCAGCGCCATTTCGTAATACGGTGCGATGGCAAACGCCTCTGGAAGCGGCTGCGCGTTATCAAGCAGAGCATGCATGCGGGGAATCAATACCCATTGCAGCCATTCAACCGGCTCCATGGTATCCATACAAAAAGGCTGCGTGCTGGTAAATAAATGCGCCTCAGGCTCATCCATTCGCCAGTGATTATGCTCACGCAACAGCGCTTCAAGCGCGTGGAGTTGCTGGCGCACACGGTCATGAGTCGTCATGAAATTAACCTCATTGATGAAAAATCTGGCGCGAAGAATAGCATTTGTGGGCAGGAAATAAAAAAAGGGAGCACTGTAAAAAAACAGTGCTCCCGGTTCGTTTCGCAGCATTCCAGCTACTTTTAGTGCTCCCTGCTCATCCATGACAACTTTTCCTGTGGTCTTACGACCTGTTCATCCTGAACATTTGCATCCTGCTCACATCACCCCGATGTGAAAACTTCATCCTGAAGTGTCCGTGGCCATCCTGACCCGCCGACCATCCTGCCCGGCTCTCATTCTCCTTCCTGGAGGTGTCCCTTAACGCATCCGGCGTTTTCCTCTTTGCTTCGTCCTGAAGCCTATCCTTGTAACACCATCCTGGTGTGTCCTGCAGAAGTGTCATCATCCTGATGTTCACTTCGTTGTGCGACTCCTTGTCGACGGAGATAGAATCGCCTGTTTCGCTTTGTCTTACAAGATACTTACAGACATTCCTTTAAGGTTTTTTTCATATGAAAGCAGAGAATAAAACATCAACTAGCTGAATTACATACATTTACTATGAAGGCCCTGCATTAAGCTTTCACTTATTACCTGGCGATCTCCTACAGGGTTTGTAAGAGATCTCTCACACGCATGCGGGCAAAATGGATTACAGAACTGGCTTAAGTTGAGTCAGGAAATCCGCAAGAGAGGCCGACAGCACCGTTCGTTTACGAGTCCCCAGCGTTTCTTTGCACACTTCCCCGGACAGGTTACACACCGAAATGACATCCAGTTCATTTTCCTGTGTCGCAATAAACAGCGTCGGCGAGAGCTTGAGCCGCTTTTGCGTGACCAAATGGCCAATCAGGTTTTCCTGAACGCGCCTGAAGTCATCTTCGCTCCAGGTTTGCAGCAGCGTGAGCTTTTCATCGGCAAACTGCGCGTGCATGTCCCCGGCAAATTGGGTGGTATAAAAAGCGTGAACGGCGGGTTGTACCACAATGTCAAAGGCGCGTTCAACCGCGTTTACATTCGTTTCGCCCACAAACGGCTGAGGCTGCCAGTACACGGCATCGCTGGTCGTGGAAATAATGCATGGGGAAGGTACGCCATATAATTCTTCGCTGAGAGGCCAGCTGTTATTTTTCTCATGCCATGCATCGCAATAGCGTGTCGTAAAGGCCGTTAACGCCTGCGCAGTCAATTCGTCCACTGATTTCTCTCTTCACAAAAGCCAGGATACACTTGACACATAGTGTATCTGGTTTATGACGGTGAAACATGTCTTCTTATGAAAACCATCAGGCGCTTGACGGCCTGACCCTCGGTAAATCAACAGATTACCGGGATAATTACGATGCCAGTTTGTTGCAGGGCGTTCCGCGTAGCCTGAACCGCGACCCGCTGGATTTAAAGGTCGATAATCTTCCTTTTCATGGCGCCGATATCTGGACGCTGTATGAACTGTCATGGCTAAATGCCAATGGCTTACCGCAGGTTGCCGTCGGGCATGTCGAATTAGACTACACCAGCGTGAATCTGATTGAATCAAAAAGCTTTAAGCTGTATCTGAACAGTTTTAACCAGACCCGCTTTGATTCATGGGATGCCGTTCGCCAAACGCTGGAACACGATTTGCGCGCCTGCGCCGAAGGTGATGTTCACGTGGCACTGTACCGTATCGATGAACTGGAAGGACAGCCGATTGCTCATTTCAATGGCACCTGCATCGATGACCAGGATATTGTCATCGATAACTACCAGTTCACCACTGATTATCTGGAGAACGCCACAAGCGGCGAGAAAGCAGTGGAAGAAACGCTAGTCAGCCATCTGCTGAAATCTAACTGTTTGATCACCCACCAGCCCGACTGGGGCTCTATACAAATTCAGTATCGTGGACGAAAAATCGACAGGGAGCAGCTGCTGCGTTATCTGGTGTCCTTCCGCCATCATAATGAATTCCATGAACAGTGCGTGGAGCGCATTTTCAATGACATTCTGCGCTTCTGCCAGCCGGAAAAGCTGAGCGTCTACGCCCGCTACACGCGACGCGGCGGTCTGGACATTAATCCATGGCGAACCAACACCGATTTTGTCCCTGCTATCGGTAGACTGGTGCGTCAGTAACTTTATTTCTCAATTTTGCGTGCCGGATTCCGCGCGCAAGGTTGTGAAAGGTCATAAGCCAGAGCTATTGTAATCAACAGGGAATGACGTGTTGCGTCCCATAAGGAGTTTACTTGATTACACATATTAGCCCGCTTGGCTCAATGGACATGTTGTCGCAGCTGGAAGTCGATATGCTTAAACGCACGGCCAGCAGCGACCTGTATCAACTGTTTCGTAACTGTTCGCTTGCCGTCCTGAACTCCGGCAGTTTGACCGACAACAGCAAAGAGCTGCTGTCTCGTTTTGAAAGTTTCGACATTAACGTGCTGCGCCGTGAACGTGGCGTTAAGCTGGAACTGATTAACCCGCCTGAAGACGCGTTTGTTGATGGACGCATTATTCGTGCGCTGCAGGCCAACCTGTTTGCCGTCCTGCGCGACATTCTTTTCGTTAACGGCCAGATCCATAACGCTGGTCGTTTTCAACGTCTGGATCTCGAAAGCTCGGTTCACATTACCAACCTCGTCTTCTCCATCTTGCGTAACGCCCGGGCACTGCACGTCGATGAAGCACCGAACATGGTTGTCTGCTGGGGCGGTCACTCCATCAACGAAAATGAGTACCTGTATGCTCGTCGCGTCGGTACCCAGTTGGGCCTGCGTGAGCTGAACATCTGTACCGGCTGCGGTCCTGGTGCGATGGAAGCCCCCATGAAAGGCGCGGCGGTGGGCCACGCCCAGCAGCGTTACAAAGACAGCCGTTTTATCGGCATGACTGAACCGTCAATCATTGCCGCCGAACCGCCTAACCCGCTGGTCAACGAACTGATCATCATGCCGGACATTGAAAAACGTCTGGAAGCATTTGTCCGTATTGCCCACGGCATTATCATTTTCCCTGGCGGCGTAGGAACGGCGGAAGAGCTGCTGTACCTGTTAGGGATCTTGATGAACCCGGCGAACAAAGATCAGGTTCTGCCACTGATCCTGACGGGACCAAAAGAGAGTGCGGACTACTTCCGCGTGCTGGATGAATTTATCGTACACACGCTGGGTGAAGACGCGCGTCGCCACTACCGCATTATCATTGACGATGCTTCAGAAGTCGCTCGCCTGATGAAAAAAGCGATGCCGCTGGTGAAAGAGAATCGCCGCGACACCGGTGATGCCTACAGCTTTAACTGGTCGATTCGCATTTCACCTGATTTGCAGATGCCGTTTGAACCGTCTCATGAAAACATGGCGAACCTGAAGCTGTACCCCGATCAACCGGTTGAAGTACTGGCTGCAGACCTGCGTCGCGCGTTCTCCGGCATCGTCGCGGGTAACGTCAAGGAAGTCGGTATTCACGCTATTGAAGAGTTTGGGCCGTACAAGATCCACGGTGACCGAGAGATGATGCGCCGTATGGATGACCTGCTGCAGGGCTTTGTCGCACAGCACCGCATGAAGTTGCCGGGTTCGGCCTACATTCCTTGCTACGAAATCTGCGCCTGATGTTTAACGCCCGGTAGCTGCGGCTACCACGGTGACAGATTTGTCCATATCCAAGCCGGTTTTGGCCTCGCAGCCAGCCGGCTTTTTTAGTGATACCAGTCACATAGCTCAACTCCTAACATAAACATCAATAATGTTTCGTCAGAAAACCCTCAATACGCAAACGTTTACCTTTCAAATTCGACCGTGACTTATCATCATAAATTATCATTAGTTGCAAGAATCCACTGAAAATGACAGTTTTTACAGCGCAACACTCGTATCTTCTCGCGTTCTCTTTCACGTCATATGTCGTTAATGCTAGCCTTCGCGCCCGTAAATCCGCTTTGGTTATTTTTTAATAGATTAATGGTCCAAATTTATCCACATAAAAAGTGGATTATTGCATTTGGGATCCCGATCACTGATACATTCATAACTTAAATGTATCTTTCCGCCCGAAAATTATTACGGCGAAAAATTATATAAAAAATCGCTAATCGGAATTCGTTTTACAGTCGGGTCTTTTTTCAGTGGATTGAACCCAAACCTGACTTTTTAAGCTTCCTCCAGGAGAAATAGATGGAAAACACGCAAACCAGCACTATCGTTACGGGCCAGACCCGCAGCGCATGGCGCAAGACTGACACCATGTGGATGCTGGGCCTTTACGGTACGGCAATTGGCGCGGGTGTCTTGTTCCTGCCAATTAACGCCGGTGTTGGCGGTCTGATCCCGCTGATCATCATGGCTATTCTTGCCTTCCCAATGACCTACTTTGCACACCGTGGTCTGACCCGTTTCGTGTTATCCGGTAAAAATCCGGGTGAAGACATCACCGAAGTGGTAGAAGAACACTTTGGTGTTGGCGCAGGTAAACTGATTACGCTGCTCTATTTCTTCGCTATCTACCCAATTCTGTTGGTTTACAGCGTAGCGATTACCAATACCGTCGAGAGCTTCCTGACCCATCAGCTGGCAATTACGCCTCCGCCGCGTGCCATCCTGTCGCTGATCCTGATTATCGGTATGATGACCATCGTGCGCTTCGGTGAGCAGATGATCGTGAAGGCGATGAGCATCCTGGTATTCCCGTTCGTTGCAGCGCTGATGCTGCTGGCACTGTACCTGATCCCTCAGTGGAGCGGTGCGGTTCTGGAAACCCTGTCCTTTGACTCTGCAGCAACCACTGGCAATGGCCTGTTGTTGACCCTGTGGCTGGCAATTCCGGTAATGGTATTCTCCTTCAACCACTCACCGATCATCTCCTCCTTCGCCGTTGCGAAGCGTGAAGAGTACGGTGATGAAGCAGAGAAGAAATGCTCCAAGATTCTGGCATTCGCTCACATCATGATGGTGCTGACCGTTATGTTCTTCGTCTTCAGCTGCGTGTTTAGCCTGACCCCGGCGGATCTGGCTGCGGCGAAAGAGCAGAACATCTCCATCCTGTCTTACCTGGCGAACCACTTTAACGCACCGATCATTGCCTGGATGGCACCGATTATCGCGATGATCGCTATCACCAAATCCTTCCTCGGCCACTACCTGGGCGCACGTGAAGGCTTCAATGGTATGGTGATTAAGCACCTGCGTGGTAAAGGCAAATCCATCGAAGTCAACAAGCTGAACAAACTCACTGCGCTGTTCATGCTGGTTACCACCTGGATCGTGGCAACGCTGAACCCGAGCATCCTCGGTATGATTGAAACCCTGGGTGGCCCAATCATCGCGATGATTCTGTTCCTGATGCCGATGTATGCGATTCAGAAAGTCCCGGCCATGCGTAAGTACAGCGGCCATATCAGCAACGTCTTCGTTGTGATTATGGGTCTGATTGCCATCTCCGCTATTTTCTACTCGCTGTTTAGTTAATCCCCTGCGCCGCCTACGGGACAATGGACGCCTCATGATTAGCGTATTCGATATCTTCAAAATCGGCATTGGCCCTTCCAGCTCCCACACTGTGGGTCCAATGAAAGCAGGCAAACAATTCACGGATGACCTGATTGCTCGCGGAATACTCACTGACGTAACCCGCGTCGTGGTTGATGTTTACGGCTCTCTGTCTCTGACGGGGAAAGGCCATCACACTGACATCGCGATTATTATGGGCCTGGCGGGTAATTTGCCTGACACCGTAGACATCGATGCCATTCCGTCCTTTATCCAGGATGTGAATACTCACGGACGTTTGCTGCTGGCAGACGGTCAGCATGAAGTGGAGTTCCCGGTCGATAAGTGCATGAATTTCCATGCGGACAATCTGTCCCTGCACGAAAACGGCATGCGCATTACCGCCCTGGCCGGCGAAAAAGTCCTCTACAGCCAGACTTACTATTCCATTGGCGGTGGTTTCATCGTTGATGAAGAACATTTCGGCCTGCCGAACAGCTCGCCGGTAAACGTGCCCTATCCGTACAAATCCGCCGCCGATCTGCAACGACATTGCCAGGAAACCGGCCTGTCGCTTTCTGGTCTGATGATGCAAAACGAACTGGCCCTGCACAGCAAAGAAGAGCTGGAACAGCACTTTGCTAACGTCTGGGAAGTGATGCGTAGCGGGATTGAACGCGGTATCACCACCGAAGGCGTCTTGCCGGGTAAACTGCGCGTGCCACGTCGTGCCGCAGCGCTGCGTCGCATGCTGGTCAGCAGTGACAAAACCACCACCGACCCAATGGCGGTCGTGGACTGGATTAACATGTTCGCGCTGGCGGTGAACGAAGAGAATGCGGCCGGTGGACGTGTGGTTACCGCCCCGACCAACGGTGCGTGTGGGATCGTTCCTGCGGTACTGGCTTACTACGACAAGTTTATCCGCGAAGTGAACGCTAACTCGCTGGCACGCTACATGCTGGTCGCGAGTGCGATTGGTTCCCTGTACAAGATGAACGCCTCTATCTCGGGTGCCGAAGTGGGTTGCCAGGGTGAAGTTGGTGTGGCCTGCTCAATGGCGGCAGCGGGTCTGGCGGAACTGCTGGGCGGTAGCCCTACCCAGGTGTGCATCGCGGCAGAAATCGGTATGGAACACAACCTGGGGCTGACATGCGATCCGGTTGCGGGCCAGGTTCAGGTCCCATGTATCGAGCGTAACGCTATTGCCTCAGTCAAAGCGGTTAACGCCGCACGTATGGCGCTACGCCGTACCAGCGAGCCGCGCGTGTGCCTCGATAAAGTGATCGAGACCATGTACGAGACCGGTAAAGACATGAATGCCAAGTACCGCGAAACCTCTCGTGGCGGCCTGGCGATGAAAGTTGTCACCTGCGATTAAGTCCCAACCCATTGCCGGATGGCGCAAGCTTATCCGGCCTACAGTACCGTAGTCATTTGTAGGCCGGATAAGGCGTCAGCCGCCATCCGGCAAAATGTTGTTTCAGATCTTCGCCTCCACTCGCCGTGAATGTTACCCTACAGGCTGATTCGTAAGGGAGAACACCGTGGCCGTCCATCTGCTCATTGTCGATGCACTGAACCTCATCCGCCGTATTCACGCTGTTCAGGGATCGCCCTGCGTGGAGACCTGCCAGCACGCGCTCGATTTATTGCTCGTGCACAGCCAGCCTACGCACGCCGTGGCGGTGTTTGATGACGAAGCGCGTAACAGCGGCTGGCGTCACCAACGGCTGCCCGACTACAAAGCTGGTCGCCCACCGATGCCCGACGAACTCCATCAAGAAATGCCCGCCTTACGCGCGGCCTTTGAACAACGCGGCGTCTGCTGCTGGGTTTCCAGCGGTAATGAAGCTGACGATCTAGCCGCAACGCTGGCGGTGAAAGTCACCCAGGCCGGGCATCAGGCCACCATCGTCTCAACCGATAAAGGTTACTGCCAGTTGCTCTCTCCTGCCCTGCGTATTCGCGACTATTTCCAGAAGCGCTGGCTGGATGCGCCGTTCATCGAAAAAGAGTTTGGTGTACAGCCTCAGCAACTGCCGGATTACTGGGGGCTAGCGGGAATAAGCAGTTCAAAAGTACCTGGTGTCGCCGGTATTGGCCCAAAAAGTGCGACCCAACTGCTCGTGCAGTTTCAGCATCTGGAAGGGATTTACGCCCGGCTTGATGACGTGCCGGAAAAGTGGCGCAAGAAGCTCGAGGCGCACAAAGAAATGGCATTTCTATGCCGCGATATTGCCCGGTTGCAAACGGACTTACATATCGACGGGAACCTACAGCAACTACGCCTGGTACGGTAGTTCTTTGGCGATAGCGCTGTTGCCGGATGGCCGTGTAAACACCTTACCCGGCCTACAAATCAATCACACTGTAGGCCGGATAAACGCCAGGTGATTACCAGGCGGTGTGGTACAGCTCAACGATATCGCCGAGGCTCGCTTCACGCGGATTACCACCGGTGCACACGTCATCGAATGCTGCCTGCGCCAGCGCCGGGATATCCTCTTTACGCACGCCAACATCACGTAAGTGCAGCGGAATGCCCACATCACGGTTAAGCGCAAACACCGCATCCACGGCGGCTTTACGCGCCTCGTCCAACGTCAATGCTTCCACCTTCACGCCCATTGCCCGGGCGATATCGCGGAATTTGTCCCCGCTATAGTCGGCGTTGTACTGCATCACATGCGGGAGCAGAATGGCGTTGGCGACGCCGTGCGGCGTGTTATAAAACGCCCCCAGCGGGTGTGCCATACCATGAACCAGCCCCAGGCCAACGTTGGAAAAGCCCATTCCGGCAACATACTGGCCCAGCGCCATGGCTTCACCGGCCTTGCTGTCACCGGCGACGGAGCCACGCAGCGCCCCGGCAATGATCTCAATGGCTTTGATGTGCAGCGCATCCGTCAACGCCCAGGCCGCACGGGTGATGTAACCTTCAATGGCATGGGTCAGCGCATCAACGCCGGTAGCCGCCTTTAACGCCGCAGGCATACCGTCCATCATATCGGCATCGATAAATGCCACCTGCGGAATATCATGCGGATCGACGCAGACAAACTTGCGCCGGTTTTCCTCATCGGTGATCACGTAGTTAATGGTCACTTCTGCCGCCGTCCCTGCCGTCGTCGGGATAGCCATCACCGGTACGCTTGGCTTACGCGTGGGCGATAAGCCTTCAAGGCTGCGCACATCGGCAAACTCAGGGTTATTGTAGATAATACCAATCGCTTTACAGGTATCCTGCGGGGAGCCACCGCCAATGGCAATCAGATAGTCTGCGCCACTTTGCTCAAAGACACCCAGCCCTTCCTGTACCACTGCAATGGTGGGATTGGGGATAACGCCGGAGTAAATCTCCCACGCCAGCCCCGCCGCATCCATCCGCGATGTCACCTTCTCGACCACACCGCACTGTACCAGGTTGGCATCGGTCACAATCAGCGCCTTACGATATCCCCGACGAATAACTTCATCGGTTAACGCCCCAACAGCTCCCCGGCCAAACCATGCCGTTTCATTCAGAATCATTCTGTTCGCCATCGTATTTCTCCTTTTCGCTTTGCGAAATTACTCTTCAATTCGTAATCCGTAGGATTTGAATTTCTCCAGCACGATGGCAATCTCTTCATCATCCAGCACCGGAACAGGATCGACGATCGCTAATGTGCTCAGATAAAGGCGGGCCAGAACTTCCACTTCATGCGCCAGCCACAGTGCTTTTTCCAGGTTCGCCTCGCAGGCAATCAGCCCATGATGCTGCAACAGCGTTGCTTTGCGGTCTTTCAGCGCCACGATCACGTGCTCTGACAGTTCACGTGTACCAAACGTCGCATACGGCGCACACGGAATAGAATTTCCACCGGCAGCAGCAATCATGTAATGGATAGCCGGGATAGGACGGTTGAGAATCGATACCGCGGTGCAATGGATCGCATGATTATGGACAACCGCATTAGCCTCTGGCCGCGTCTGATAGGCTGCAAGGTGAAAACGCCATTCGCTGGACGGTAATTGTCCTTTATCGTAATTACCGTCGTTGTCTACATACACGATCATATTTTCCGTGAGTCTTTCGTAAGGAATTCCGCTGGGTGTGATCAGCATTCCATTTTCATAACGTGCACTCACATTTCCCGCCGTTCCCTGATTCAGCCCCAGGCTGGTCATTTCAAGGCAGGTTTCAATGATTTCTCGCGACAAACGCATTCTTTCCATCATAATTCTCCGGGTACAGTTTCCCCTCGTCTTGATTGCGAAAAATACAGCCGCAGAGTAAGACGGGTCAGGTTTCAGATATGAGCAGCCACTGAATTTTTATTCAGGTTCAGTTAGCTGATTTATTATTAAAAAAGTTTATTTTTGTCTTACACGCTTAATGAGCTTCATCGGTACTTTTACCGTTTCTTTAATCGGCTGGTCTTCAATCGCACTCATCATCATGTCGAAGGCTTTTTCCGCCCAGACGTTTTCATCCTGCTGCATTGACCAGACATTATTGGCGAGGAATCCCAGCATCGGATGTTCATCGAATGTGCCGATATTAATATCAGGTGGAATAACGCCAAAACGATTGCGAATAGCGACGATGGCGCCTTCCAGCACAGGTAATGACGAGGCGATAAATGCCTGAGGACATCCCTGCTCAGCGATCAGTTTTTCCATTAGCCGGTAGCCACCATCTGGCGTGTTATCCGGACCTTCACGCACCCAATCATGATGGGAAATACCATTGTTACTCAATGCGTTAAGATACCCCTGTAAACGGTCGCCAATACTGGGCAGCCCGGTATCGCCCACCAAAAACCAGATTGGTGATTTTCCCGCATCGAACAAACTTTGCGTTAGCTTTTCGCCCCCTAAACTATTATGACTCTCTACCAGCGCGTTATCGGTGTACTTAAAATCACGGTCAAGTAACACCATCGGTTTTCTAACCTGGCGTAAATGATGCTGCTGGTTTTCGAGCGTTGACGGGACAATAAAAAGTCCGTCAACATTACGGGCAATTAACGCTTTGGTTAATTTATTCTCGTAATCAACATCATCATAAGTACAGCTAATCGTTAACTGATATCCAGAACGACGACAGCGTTGCTCAAGTTTTTCAGCGAGCGTAGCAAAAAAGACGTTGGAAATATTGGGCACAATCAGCCCCAGCGTATCCGTTTTATTCAGTTTAAGGCTGCGCGCTGAATGGTTGATGACATAACCATAACGCTCAACATATTCATTAATGCGCGTTTGGGTTTTAACGCTGATACGATATTGCTCAGCTTTCCCATTCAACACCAGTCGCACGGTTGTCACCGATAAATTCAGATCGCTGGCTATCTGTTCTACTGTTTTAGCCATTATATGCCCCAGTTCACATCTAAAACGTCAATTCACAATCATAAAAGTATTTTAAACATTTGTCTTACAGCATCAGTTGGTTAAGCACCTGCTGCTGCCCCCACATAGTCAGATGCACCTGATATTTGCGGGCATAAAAGTCCTGACGCTTAGGGTTTGTCTTGATAACCTCACCGGGCGTCACCATCGCCTGACAAGCCGCCGGGAAATTTGCCCACGCCCCGCAGGCAACCGCACCGGTAATCGCCGCACCCAGCGTCACCGCATCTTCTTCCTGCATCAAATGGATATCGCATCCGGTCGCATCCGCATACTCACGTAGCCACAGCGGATTGTGCGTTGCTCCTCCGCACAGCGTCAGTCGTGAAATAGTGTGTCCATTTTCGCGCATCACTTCCATAATGTGCCGCGTACCGCAGGCAATCGCCTGTAATGTTGCCAGATACAAGCGAGCAACCTGCCGCTCGCCACGTTCAAGGGTCAAGCCACATACGCTGCCGCGAGCATCCGGTCGCGCACGCGGTGAGCGGTTGCCATGATGATCGGCCAACACATGTAAGTTGCGCCCTGGTTCCGCTTCATTTTCCTCCAGTGCAGCCACCCATTCATTGACCAATACTATCGGATGGCAACCCCGCGCTTCGGCCTTACGATACAGGTCCGCACTGGCACCTGACTCCTGAAGCGTCCAGTCGACTAACGCCCCGGCGGCACTTTGCCCGCCTTCGGTCAGCCAGTAGCCGGGTAGCATCGCGGACCAGTACGGTCCCCATACGCCCGGTGTATGAATTTCCTCTTCGCTGCACAGCATATGGCAGTTTGACGTGCCGCTGATCAACGCCAGCGTTCCCACAGGCTGAGCACCGGCCAGCGCCACACCGCCTGCATGCGCATCAATCATCCCGCTGGCAACCACAACATGCGTGGTCAGTCCCAACGCCTGCGCCGCTTCAGGGCTGAGCGTACCAACGGCGGCCCCCGGTGGTAAAATACGCGACGGGATTTTGCTGAGTAAATCTGTTAATTCAACGGCATCGAGCAACGAATGACTAAAACGTTGTTCGTGCGCCAGATAGTTCCATTTACAGGTCAGGGTGCACAGACCCGCTACATCGCTGTCGGTCGCTTTCCAGACCAGGAAGTCCGCCAGATCGTAGAATCGATGCGCGCGCTGCCACGTCGCAGGAAAATGATTCTTCAGCCACAGCACTTTAGGCAATTCCATTTCGACGCTGACTTCGCCGCCAACATAGCGCAGGGCGGGATCCTGCGTGGCGTTAATGCGTTTGGTCTCGTCTGCCGCGCGATGATCCATCCACATGATGATGTTATGGTCAGGCGATTCACCGGGTGAAACCGCCAACCCTTGCCCTTGTTCATCGAGAGCAACCAGAGAGCAGGTGGCATCGAATCCCAGTGAACGAATTTCCTCGACGGGAACCCCCGCTGACGACACCGCATCTTTCACCGCATGACACACCTGCTGCCAGATTTCAGCGGATGATTGCTCTACCCGCTGCGGACCGGGTCGAAACTGCGAGATAGGTAATGTCGCAAAGGCCAGCCGCGTACCGTTGGCATCAAAGACACCGGCCCTGACGCTGGCGGAACCGACATCCACACCGAGGAAATATCCACTGCTCATAGTAACTCCCTGACACTGGCTAAAAATGGGGCGAACGTGTCGCCCCAACGGTCTTATTTTTTACCGAATGGATGTAATAATTTATCGATTTCCGGCGTATCAATATTCTTCGCACTCACGAATTTAACCGGGATATCAATCTCTTTTGGCACAGCCTGACCCGACACGGCGGCGTTCAGCGTTTTGATCCCCTGATAGCCAATCTGGTAAGCATCCTGCACCACAAAGCCCTGGATAACGCCGGATTTCAGGAAAGCAATAATCGCTTCGGTGCTGTCAAAGCCAATCACCTTCACTTTGCCCTTCAGGTTTTGACTATCAATGGCGTTCGCCACACCCAGCGTTGAACCTTCGTTAGTGCCATAGATCCCGGCAATATCCGGGTTGGCCTGAATCATATCGATGGTTTTATCCATCGCTTTTTGCGGATCCCCATCGCTGTACTGAACAGGCAGTACCTTGATATCCGGATATTTTTCCTTCATGCGGGCAATAAACCCTTCCGAACGCTCGATTGCAGAAGAGGTACCGGCCACGTGCGCAATAATACCGACCTTCCCTTTGCTGCCCACTTCAGCGGCGAGCGCATCGGCGGCTTCTGCGCCGGCTTTACGGTTATTGGTTGCCACAAAGCTGACCGGAATGTCGGAATTCACGCCAGAGTCAAAGGTCACAACCTTAATCCCCCGTGAATTGGCGGTTTCCACCAGCGGTGCGAGGGCATTGGCATCTAACGCCGCCAGCAGCAGTCCGTTAGGCTTTTGCGCCATTGCGTTTTCAACCAACTGAATCTGCTCAGCAATTTGTGTTTCATCCGCCGGCCCTACATAGCTGGTTTTATCACCCAACTCTTTCGCTGCCGCTTCGGTCCCCATTTTTACGGTTTGCCAGAATTCATGCTGAAAACCTTTACTGACCACAGGGAGGTTCATATCTTTAGCCAACGCGCTGGAAGTCATGCAGGCCAGCAGGGATAACGCATAGACAAAATGCCTGGTTTTCATTGTTGTACTCCGTTCTGAGTGAGTCACCCTAAACGTCAGGGTTATGATGCCCCGCAACTTCCGGGAGCGTAAATCAACGAATTTTTTTGCGTAATGTGTCGAGATAAACCGCCGCGATAACCACCACACCCATTGCCACCATCTGCCAGAACTGGGAGACGCCCATCAGGTTGAGGCCATTTTTCAACACGCTCATAATGAATGCGCCGATAATCGTGCCGCCGATGGTGCCAATCCCGCCCATCAGGCTCGTACCACCAATCACCACCGCGGCAATCGCTTCCAGCTCATAACCCACACCAACCGTTGGCTGACCTGAGTTCAGACGCGAAGCCAGAATGACCCCGGCAATCCCGGTCAGCAGACCGCAGAAGGCGTAGACGAAGATTTTGACGCGCTGGACTTTAATTCCGGACAGGTGTGCTGCAACTTCATTGCTGCCCACAGCATAAACATAGCGACCAATCACCGTTTTCTTCAGGATGTACGCAGCGATCAGCGCCACCACCACCAGGTAAAAGACCGGATAAGGCAGCACGTCGAACAGGCGGCCCTGTGCCAGCATTTTGAAGCCTGGGTAATCAGCAAAGTAAATCGCGCGGCCGTCGGTCATCACCATGTTGATGCCCCTGACGGACATCATCAGGCCCAGCGTGGCAATAAAGGGCGGGATGGTCATCTTGGTGACCAACAGCCCGTTGATATAACCGCACAGCCCACCGGCCAACACACCTGCCAGGATGCAAATCGGCAGAGGCAACCCCAGCGTGGCGCAGATACCGACAGCAACGCCTGAAAACGCCACCACGGAACCAAGAGAAAGGTCGATCCCGGAGGTGATAATGACGAAGGTAACGCCAATCGCCATGATGCCAATGACCGAGGTTTGCAGGGCAATGGTCATAATATTTTCAGTATTAAAGAAAAATGGCGATCCAAAACTGAAAAAAATCACCAGAATAATCAAACTGAAAAGCGGCGCGAGGCGCATTAAAAGTTCTTTGTTAATTTTAATTTTTTTATTATTGCTGTCTGAAGAGGTTACAGAGATAGTCATAAATTAATCCTCTAACGTCGCGTATTGCATGATTTTTTCCTGTGTGGCGTCATCAGAAGCTAACTCACCGGTAATACGACCATTACGCATCACTAAAATGCGATCGCACATACCCAGCACTTCCGGTAATTCAGAAGAAATCATGATGATTGATTTCCCTTTTGCCACTAGTCGATTCATCAATTCATAAATTTCAAGTTTGGCCCCCACGTCAATGCCACGCGTAGGCTCATCAAAGATGAGAATATCGGTGTCTTTACACACCCATCTGGCAATAATGATTTTCTGCTGATTACCACCACTTAAATTTAATGCGGCCTGCTCAAGGTGTGGCGTTTTAATTCGCAGGGCTTGCACCTGCTCCTGGCTGGTTTGCTGACAGCGCTTGCTATCAACATTGCCGTAGCGATCGGAATACTCCGGGTAATTCCCCAGCATAATATTGCGCTCAACCGACAACCCTAATGCCAGTCCTTCTTTTTTTCTGTCCTCTGTTAAATAGCTGATCCCCTGTTTGATTGCGTCAGGGATATCTTTAACCACGGTGACCTTACCGTTTAGCGTAATGGTACCGCTATCGATGGGATCTGCGCCGAAAATGGCACGCGCCAGTTCGGTACGCCCTGCGCCCATCAGACCGGCAAAACCTAAAATCTCCCCCTGATGCAGGGTGAAATCGATGTTGTTCAGTACCCCTTTGCGCGTCAGGCCGCTCACTTCCAGCACCGGTTTGTGCTGAGACAAGGGCTCACGACGCGGATAGATATTCCCGAGGTCACGCCCAACCATCATGGCAATTAAATCGCTGATTTTTACCGCATCATAATCGACGGTAGCAATAAACTGACCGTCTCGCATCACGGTCGCGCGGTCGGCAATTAACGCCAGCTCTTCCAGACGGTGCGAGATATAGACAATGCCGGTACCCTGCTCTTTCAGCAAACGGGTAACCTGAAATAAACTGTCGATCTCCGTTTCCGTCAGCGCCGCCGTCGGTTCATCCATAATCAGAATTTTGGCATTCACCGATATAGCTTTGGCAATCTCAACCATTTGTTGTTGAGCGACGGTAAGATCGGCAACCAGCGTATCTGGCGCAATATTCAGGTTCAATTTTTGCAAAATATCGATAGCTGCCTGGCGCTGTTGTTTCTCGTCAAGACGCCAGCGGTTATTTTTGCAAAATTCCCTGCCAATAAAGATATTATCTTCAACCGTTAACTCTGGGAATAAATTAAATTCCTGGTGAATAATCGTGATCCCGGCTTTTTGTGCACTTAACGGATTCGCGAATGAAACAGCTTGATCTTCAAAAATAATATTACCTTCATCCGGTTGATAAACGCCGGATAAAATTTTCATCAAGGTGGATTTTCCCGCGCCATTTTCGCCAAGCAGCGCATGAACTTCCCCTTTGCGTAACGTAAAATCAACATTACTCAACGCTAATACGCCGGGAAAACGTTTCGTAATATGACTCATCTGTAAAAATGTTTCGGACATTGCTGCTTTCCTCAATATACAGAAACTACAGTCGGTAAATCAGGCGAAAACAGCGTTGCCAGGGAGCCATCGTCACCGTTAATGCGAATACTTCTTAAAAGCGTAGATACGTTTTATGATTTTTGCTAACTCGAGTTAGCGATTGCCTTTTAAAGCTATTTTAGCTGCAAAAAATAACCAAATCATTTGGTTTAAAACTGTGACACTGGACAGACAATTTATTGTATCTCATTAATTAAAAAGAAAATTAACTTAAATACGGACATTTATTTATTTGACGCAGATCGAATTTTAACCACTTCTCGTGAGGCCTCTCACAGTTCCGCAACAAAAAAGTTGTGCAAAAAACTCGCTGATACCTAAGCTAACTCGAGTTAGCAAAAATAAAAAATTCAGCCAACTGCGACAGTGGTGTCCTCCATCCGCTTTTGCAGCACGGCATAAAGTGAGATGAGGAACCTCGAATGAACAAAATGAGTTTACCGAAAATCGGTATTCGTCCGGTGATTGATGGGCGTCGTATGGGTGTACGCGAGTCGCTCGAAGAACAGACCATGAATATGGCGAAAGCCACTGCTGCGCTTATCAGCGAGAAACTTCGTCACGCCTGTGGCGCACAGATTGAGTGCGTAATTGCAGACACCTGTATTGCCGGGATGGCTGAATCCGCCGCCTGCGAAGAAAAATTCAGTAGCCAAAATGTCGGCGTGACGATCACCGTGACACCATGTTGGTGCTACGGCAGCGAAACCATCGACATGGACCCAATGCGTCCAAAAGCCATCTGGGGCTTCAACGGCACGGAACGTCCTGGCGCTGTTTATCTGGCTGCAGCGCTGGCAGCGCATAACCAAAAAGGTCTGCCTGCTTTCTCGATTTACGGTCATGACGTGCAGGATGCGGGTGACACCACCATCCCCGCCGATGTTGAAGAAAAACTGCTGCGCTTTAGCCGTGCAGGCCTGGCAGTGGCCAGTATGAAAGGTAAAAGCTATCTGTCCGTGGGCGGCGTTTCAATGGGGATCGCAGGATCCATTGTCGATCATAACTTCTTTGAATCCTGGCTGGGCATGAAGGTTCAGCCGGTTGATATGACCGAGCTGCGTCGTCGTATTGACCAAAAAATCTATGACGAAACCGAGCTGGAGATTGCGCTGGCGTGGGCGGACAAAAACTTCCGCTATGGCGAAGATCAGAACGCCCAACAGTACAAACGCAACGAAGAGCAAAGCCGCGCCGTGCTGAAAGAAAGCCTGCTGATGGCAATGTGCATCCGTGACATGATGCAGGGTAACAAGACGCTGGCTGAAAAAGGCCTGGTCGAAGAGTCGCTGGGCTTCAACGCCATTGCCGCGGGCTTCCAGGGTCAGCGTCACTGGACCGATCAATACCCGAACGGCGACACCGCCGAAGCCCTGCTGAACAGCTCATTTGACTGGAACGGCATACGCGAACCGTATGTGGTTGCCACCGAAAACGACAGTCTGAACGGTGTGGCAATGCTGTTTGGCCGCCAGCTTACCGGTACCGCGCAAGTCTTTGCCGATGTACGCACCTACTGGTCACCGGAAGCGGTGCAACGCGTCACCGGCCATCCGCTGACTGGCCTTGCTGAGCACGGTATTATCCACCTGATCAACTCCGGATCTGCGGCGTTGGACGGCTCCTGCAAACAGCGTGACAGCGATGGCAAACCGACCATGAAACCGCACTGGGAAATCTCCCAGCAAGAGGTGGATGATTGCCTGGCAGCAACCGAATGGTGCCCGGCTATTCATGAGTACTTCCGCGGCGGCGGTTACTCCTCTCGCTTCCTGACCGAAGGCGGTGTGCCGTTCACCATGACCCGTATCAATATCATCAAAGGTCTGGGACCGGTGCTGCAGATAGCCGAAGGCTGGAGCGTGGAATTGCCGAAAGACATGCATGACCAGCTCGATGCCCGCACCAACTCCACCTGGCCAACGACCTGGTTTGCTCCGCGCTTAACCGGTAAAGGTCCATTCAGCGACGTTTACTCGGTAATGGCGAACTGGGGTGCGAACCACGGTGTGCTGACTATTGGTCACGTTGGTGCAGACTTTATTACCCTTGCCGCCATGCTGCGTATTCCAGTGTGTATGCACAACGTGGAAGAAGAGAAAATCTATCGCCCTTCAGCCTGGGCTGCACACGGTATGGACAGTGAAGGCCAGGATTATCGCGCCTGCCAGAACTATGGCCCGCTGTATAAACGTTAATGCGACTCTGCCCGGTGGCGCAAGCTTACCGGGCCTACAACTGTAAAATTTGTAGGCCGGATAAGCGCAGCGCCATCCGGCAACATTTGGAGTGGCTATGAAACAAGACGTTATACTGGTCCTCGACTGTGGCGCGACCAACGTGCGGGCCATTGCCGTTGACCGTCAGGGAAAAATCGTTGCCCGCGCCTCCACACCGAACGCCAGTGATATCGCCTCAGAAAACAGCACCTGGCATCAGTGGTCCCTGGATGCCATTCTGCAACGCTTTGCCGACTGCTGCCACCGCCTGTCATCTGAACTGTCTACCCGCCAAATCCGCGGGATTACCGTCACCACGTTTGGCGTAGACGGCGCGCTGGTTGATGAAAATGGCGAACTGCTTTATCCGGTAATCAGCTGGAAATGCCCACGCACCGCCGCCGTGATGGCCAATATCAGCCGCCTGATGACACCACAGCAGTTGCAGGACATCTCCGGCGTCGGCGCCTTCAGCTTTAACACCCTGTATAAACTGGTGTGGCTCAAAGAAAACCACCCGCAATTACTGGAACGGGCGCACGCCTGGCTATTTATCTCCTCGCTTCTTAACCATCGCTTAACCGGTGAATACACGACGGATATCACCATGGCAGGCACCAGCCAGCTGCTGGATATCCATCAGCGAGAGTTCAGCCCCGACATTTTGCAGGCAGCCGGCATTCCACGCCGACTGTTTCCCCGCCTCGTCGAAGCAGGCGAGCATATTGGGACGTTGCAAAGCACCACGGCAACATTGCTCGGGCTGCCGACGGGCATTCCGGTCATTTCCGCCGGGCATGATACACAGTTCGCTCTCTTTGGCGCGGGCGCACAGCCGGACGAACCGGTGCTCTCCTCCGGCACATGGGAAATTTTGATGGTGCGCAGCGCGCAGGTGAATACCCCACTGCTGAGCCAGTATTCCGGCTCCACCTGCGAACTGGACAGCCACGCCGGGCTGTACAATCCCGGTATGCAATGGTTGGCTTCCGGCGTTCTCGAATGGGTACGCAAGCTGCTGTGGACTGCCGATACGCCGTGGCAAACGCTTATCGATGAAGCCAACGCCATTCCGGCTGGGGCTGATGGGGTAAAAATGCAGTGCGATCTGCTCACCGGCGCGAACGCGGGTTGGCAAGGCGTTACGCTCAACAGTACGCGGGGACATTTATACCGTGCAGCACTGGAGGGACTCACCCACCGGCTGCAGAAAAATCTACAGACACTGGAGACCATCGGTCACTTCCAGGCGACAGAGCTGCTGCTGGTTGGTGGGGGAAGTCGTAACGCGCTGTGGAATCAGATTAAAGCCAACGTTCTGGGTATCCCGATCAAAGTGCTGGATGACGCCGAAACCACCGTCGCCGGGGCGGCGATGTTTGCCTGGTCAGGCATTGGGGAATTTACCTCACCGGAGCAGGCTCGCGCCCAGGTGCACTACCAGTACCGTTATTTCTATCCGCAAACTGAACCCGAACTCACAGGAGTCGAGTGACATGCTAAAAACGATTTCGCCTTTAATTTCCCCTGACCTGCTGAAAGTGCTGGCTGAAATGGGTCACGGCGATGAAATTATCTTTTCCGATGCTCATTTTCCCGCGCACAGCATGGGGCCACAGGTGATCCGCGCCGACGGCCTGCAGGTCGACGCCCTGCTACAGGCGATTATTCCGTTGTTTGAACTGGACAGTTACGCTCCGCCGCTGGTGATGATGGCGCCCGTTGAAGGGGATTCACTCGACCCAAGCGTCGAAGCACGGTATCGCGATGCGCTCTCCTTGCCAGCGGGCGGTCCGGGTATCACGCGCATTGATCGCTATGCATTCTACGAGCGGGCGCAAAACGCGTTTGCTGTCGTTATCACCGGCGAGCGGGCAAAGTACGGAAATATTCTTTTGAAAAAAGGCGTAACACCGTAATCTCTGATCGGGGTGCCCGTCCGGGGCGGGCATTCATCCAACGATGAGGATCGGACCATGAAAGCGGCGCGCCAGCAGGCGATAGTAGACTTGCTCATTCACCATCAAAACCTGACCACTGAAGTTTTGGCTTTGCAGCTGAACGTCAGTAAAGAGACTATCCGCCGCGATCTCAGCGAACTACAAACCCAGGGCAAAGTCCTGCGCAGCCACGGATGCGCCAGGGTCATTCAGCGGGAAAATCAAAACAGCGGCGACCCGTTTCACATTCGACGTAACAGCCATCATGCGCATAAAGCCGATGCCGCACGGGAAGCGCTGACATGGATAGAAGAAGGCATGGTGATAGCCCTGGACGCCAGCTCGACCTGCTGGTATCTGGCCCGACAGTTGCCGGATATCAACATCCAGGTATTTACTAACAGTCAGCCCATTTGCCAGGAACTGGCCAAACGTAAACATATTCAGCTCATCTGCTCAGGCGGTAGGCTGGAGCGTAAGGACGGTTGCTACGTGAATCCGTCGCTCATTTCTCAGTTGAAATCCCTCGACATCGACCTGTTTATTTTTTCCTGTGCCGGGATCGATAGCAGCGGCACGCTTTGGGATTCCAACAGCCGCAACGCGGAGTTCAAATCTATTCTGCTCAAGCGTGCATCACAGTCATTGCTGCTTTTCGATAAAAGTAAGTTAGATCGTTCTGGCGAGGCCCGGATCGGGCATCTGGAGGAGGTCACGCATATTATTTCGGGTGAACAGCAGACAGACGGTGCGGTAATCCAGGCCGGATAAACGTATGCGTCATCCGGCCCGGGCGTCTTATCGCTCGTCGCGACGACCACCAACAGCCGCCCACAGACGGCGCACGTGCACGGTCACTTCTTCGCGGTCATGGTACAGCTGACGCGCCTGAATCTGTGCATTGATGTTGTGTTCATCCAACTGCTCCTGAATATACGCCAGGTTTTGCGACACTTCTTCGTAGCGTTTTTTCATCGGCAGTTTGAGATTGAAAATCGTCTCACGACACCAGCCATTGACCAGCCACTGCGCCATCAGCGCGGCAACTTTCGCCGGCTTCTCCACCATATCGCAAACCATCCACGAAATGTTGCTACGATTCGGACGGTACTTAAATCCGTCTTCACGCAGCCAGGTAACCTGTCCGGTATCCATCAGGCTTTGCGCCATCGGACCATTGTCCACGGAGTAAACCCACATGTTGCGTTTGACCAGCTGATAGGTCCAGCCGCCAGGACATGCGCCTAAATCCACCGCATACATTCCGTTTGCCAGACGCTCATCCCACTCATCGGCCGGAATAAAGACATGCAGCGCTTCTTCCAGCTTCAGCGTTGAGCGACTCGGCGCATCGGCCGGGAACTTCAGACGTGGGATCCCCATGTAAAACGGCGAGTTGTTGTCAGGCCAGGAATAGCCGGTGTAACAGCAGCCCGGCGCAATAAAGAACACATGGACTACCGGGCGCTTTGGTGTCTCATACTTTGCCAGTACGCCCGCTTCGCGCAGCGCCGCACGTAGCGGTACGGTAAATTTGCGGCAAAACTTCACCAGTTCTTTGCTTTCGTTGGTGTCGGCCACTTCTACACGCAAATCGCCGCCTTTTTCCACCACGCCCTGCAGCATGCCAACAATCGGCGTAATGCGGTCTTCCGGCGGTAAATATTGCAGCAACTCGCCGACAACAAACATCTGGCGAGCAAAAATCAGCGAACTAAACGGCAACTCTTTTACGAGCTTTTCAGCATCCCCCTGCTGATAGCACTCAAAAGTCACGTAGCCCGCATTGTCTTTCACGCGGGCAAAGCCGAACACTTCCCGGCGTGTTGCTTTATCCGTAATTTCTGCGGCGCACTCTTTCTCAAAACCCGGGCGACACAACAATACAACCTTATTCATGGCTAACGCCCTTACGTTTCAATCGAATAGCACCCACTAACATCAGCGCCCAACCTACCAGGAAGCTGAAACCGCCGACCGGGGTAACAAACGCCCACAGGCGTAAATGAGAGAGCGCGAGGCAATACAGGCTACCGCTAAACAGCACGGTGCCTAATGCCATGAACACGCTACTCCAGTAAAACCAAATGCTGATACGTCGCTGCATGGCGACGGCCAGACCAAAAATAGCCAGCGTATGAAACGCCTGATACTCAAGACCGGTCTGGATCCAACCCATTTCAACAACGCCAAGCGTTTTGCTTAGCACGTGAGCCCCAAACGCGCCCAGAGCAACAAAGATAAAGCCACTTATGGCGGCAAAAATCAGCATAAAACGGCTGGTCATGTTAATACCCTACGTAAATTATTGTTCGTAACGAAAGCGGAATTTTTCTTGTTCAGTGGCCGCTTTCGCCAGAATCCACTGACGGAAGGCGGCTATTTTACCCAGTTCTGCCTGACTGTCATGACAAACCAGATAAAACGCGTTTTTGCTGACCAACACATCATTAAACGGGCAAACCAGACGGCCCGCTTCAATTTCTGATTGCGACATCACGTTATTGGCCAGCGCAACACCCTGTCCATGGATGGCAGCCTGTAGCACCATGGCGCTATGGCTGAAGATAGGTCCCTGCTGAACGTTAATATGATTCAACCCAAGCTGGCGCGTATAGGCCTGCCAGTCGCGGCGAGAAGCATCATGCAATAACGTGTGCTTTGCCAGATCCTCTGGCGTCTTCAGCGGTTTATCGCCGGTGAGCAATAAAGGAGAGCAGACCGGCAACAGATATTCTGCGTACAATTTTTCGACGCGCAGGCCAGGCCAGTTGCCGCGACCATAAAAAATCGCCACGTCAACATCGTCAGCCAGTTTATCTTCCTGACGGTCAACCGCCTGGATCCTGACGTCGATTCCCGGATAAGCTGAGTTAAAGCTAGAGAGTCTGGGCACCAGCCATTGAATGGCAAAACTGGGCAATAAACTGACGGTAAGCGCACCTTTTGCACTGCGTGCCTGAAGTTTACGCGTCGCATCGGTTAATTGCGAAAAAATCTCTTTGATGTCGAGAAAGTAGCTTTGGCCTTCCTCCGTCAACAGAAGAGATCGATTGCGTCGACGGAACAGCTTCAGCCCCAGGAAATCCTCGAGTGACTTGATTTGGTGACTTACTGCGGCCTGCGTCACAAAAAGCTCTTCTGCTGCGCGAGTAAAGCTCAAATGACGCGCTGCGGCATCAAAAACACGTAACGCATTTAAGGGTGGTAATCGTTTTGACATGACTTTTAGGCTTTGATGTTAAATGAATTTAACAGTTATCTAACAGGCTGTAACCTATTAGTTTTTTTAATCTGAGCCATTATAAATTGTCCGTTGAGGTTCTACCAGCAAATACCTATAGTGGCGGCACTTCCTGAAGCCGGAACGAAAAGTTTTATCGGAATGCGTGTTCTGGTGAGCTTTTGGCTTACGGTTGTGATGTTGTGTTGTTGTGTTTGCAATTGGTCTGCGATTCAGACCATGGTAGCAAAGCTACCCTTTTTCACTTCCTGTACATTTACCCTGTCTGTCCATAGTGATTAATGTAGCACCGCCAATTTGCGGTGCTTTTTTTTGTCTACGTTTATCGATGGCCAAGCGGCTAGTTCTCCAGTTCTACCATCTCTTTCACGTCAGTACGGTTAATCTGCTGTTTGTTGCCGTTAGCGTCCTTATACGAAATCATTCCCGTTTCATCATCGGTCTTTGGCTTGCCATCAGACACGATTGTCCGACCATCGTTGGTGTGCATTACATAGTTCGAACCAGAACAGGCGCTCAGGGCAAAAGTCAGCATACAGGCAGAGATAATGGCGGCAGTCTTTTTCATATTCTTCTCCTTAAAGCGATTTATGCTAGATAAAACGAATTTCATAACAGGCAAAAATCTTCGCCCAACATTATCTAGCATAAGACACTGGTCTGATTTCACCAGGATATCCAGAGGATTCCGATGCTTAGGGTTACCCTTGTGCCAGCGCCCTTTTTGCGCCACGATCGGGGTATTGAACTGAGGAATCCCATGAACGCTTTTAACCCCGCGCAGTTTCGCGCACAGTTTCCCGCACTCAATGATGCTGGCGTCTATCTCGACAGCGCCGCCACGGCGCTCAAGCCGCAGACGGTTATTGACGCTACGCATCAGTTTTATAGCCTGAGCGCCGGGAACGTCCATCGCAGCCAGTTTGCCGAAGCCCAGCGCCTGACCGCCCGCTATGAGGCTGCACGGGAAAAAGTCGCCCGTCTGATCAACGCGCCAGATGACAAAACCATCGTCTGGACCCGCGGCACGACGGAGGCCATCAATATGGTGGCGCAAAGCTACGCGCGCCCACGCTTGCAGCCGGGTGATGAGATCATCGTTAGCGTGGCAGAACATCACGCCAACCTCGTTCCCTGGCTGATGGTCGCCCAGCAAACCGGGGCCAGAGTCGTCAGGCTGCCGCTCAACGCGCAGTTACTTCCTGATGTTGAGCGTTTGCCCGAGCTTATCACCCCGCGCAGTCGCATACTGGCGCTGGGACAGATGTCTAACGTCACCGGCGGCTGCCCGGATTTAGCGCGCGCGATTACACTTGCCCACGCGGCAGGAATGGTGGTGATGGTAGACGGCGCTCAGGGCGTGGTGCATTTCCCCGCCGACGTTCAGCAGTTAGATATTGATTTCTATGCCTTCTCGGGCCACAAGCTGTATGGTCCAACCGGCATTGGCGCACTGTACGGTAAGCCTGAGCTACTGGACGCCATGTCACCCTGGCTCGGCGGTGGCAAGATGATTAGCGAGGTCAGCTTTGAGGGGTTCACCACTCAGGCAGCACCGTGGAAGCTGGAAGCGGGTACGCCTAACGTGGCCGGAGTCATCGGCCTGAGCGCGGCGCTGGAATGGCTGGCGGATATCGACATTGTTCAGGCCGAGAGCTGGAGCCGTGGTCTGGCGACGCTGGCGGAAGATGCGCTGGCAAAACGGCCTGGATTCCGCTCCTTCCGCTGTCAGGATTCCAGCCTGTTAGCCTTTGACTTCGCCGGGGTGCACCACAGCGATATGGTCACGCTGCTGGCCGAATATGGCATTGCGCTGCGTGCAGGACAGCACTGCGCACAGCCGCTGTTGGCAGAACTTGGCGTATCAGGCACCCTGCGCGCCTCATTTGCACCTTATAATAGCCAAAGTGATGTGGATGCGTTGGTCACAGCCGTTGACCGCGCGCTGGAAATATTGGTGGATTAATGACAACTCCTCTGCTCGCCGGACACCCGTTTGGCACAACCGTAACCGAAGAGACATTACGCAATACCTTTCTCCCACTCAACCAATGGGAAGATAAATACCGTCAGTTGATCCTGCTCGGTAAGCAGCTTCCGGCTCTGCCGGATGCGCTGAAGGCACAGGCCAAAGAAATTGCCGGATGCGAAAACCGCGTCTGGCTGGGGTATACCCTGCAGGATAATGGCACCCTGCATTTTTTTGGCGACAGCGAAGGACGTATCGTGCGCGGTCTGCTGGCGGTTTTACTCACCGCCGTCGAGGGCAAAACCGCCGCCGAGTTACAGACGCATTCGCCAATGGCGTTCTTTGATGAATTGGGTTTACGCGCACAGCTTAGCGCCTCGCGCAGCCAGGGGTTGAATGCGCTCATTGGGGCAGTTCAGGATGCCGGATGGCAACGCTGATGCGTCTTATCCGGCCTACAACGCCACACAAACCGTAGGTCGGATAAGCGTAGCGCCATCCGACACAATCAGGGTTGACGCGCGGCTTTCGCCATCATCTTCTTCAGTGCGTGAGACACGGCAACAAAGCCAAAGGTTGCGGTCACCATGGTGGCCGCGCCAAATCCGGATGCACAATCCATACGTTTCGGCCCTTCCGCCGTCGCCTTCATCGCACACACGGAGCCGTCAGCCTGCGGGTACACCAGCGCTTCGGTCGAGAACACGCAGTCCACACCCAGCTTGCCTTTACTGTTCTTCACCACGCCAAAATCGCTTTTTAGCCGCTCACGTAACTTCGCCGCCAGCGGATCCTGAATGGTTTTTGCCAGATCAACGACCTGAATCTGCGTGGGGTCGATCTGCCCCCCCGCGCCACCGGTGGTGACCAGCGGAATTTTATTGCGTCGACAGTAAGCAATCAGCGCCGCTTTCGGGCGCACGCTGTCGATAGCGTCAATGACATACGAAAAGCCCGCGTTCATATACTCAGCAACATTATCTGGCGTGACAAAATCGTCAACAACATTAACCCGACACTCCGGGTTAATCTGGCGTATCCGCTCGGCCATCACCTCGGCTTTCGCCTGCCCGACGGTATCTCGCAGGGCATGGATCTGACGGTTAGTATTGGTGACGCACACATCATCCATATCGATGAGCGTAATCGCGCCAATCCCGGTACGCGCCAGTGCTTCTGCCGCCCACGAGCCCACGCCACCAATCCCGACCACGCAAACATGCGCCCCGGCAAACAATTGCAGGGCATTTTCACCATACAGACGCGCGGTGCCACCAAAACGCTGACGCCAGGCGTCGCTTATTACCACTGACATAGAACCTCAGATATAGAAAACAAAAAGAGCGGACAATGCCGCCCTGAGTGTCGTTTCATAGCCGGATGGCGCTTCGCTTATCCGGCCTACGCGCTAATTTGTAGGCCTGATAAGGCTAGCCGCCATCAGGCAACTAGCCGCTAAATACGTTACCCGCGCTGCCGGATGACTTCAGCACCCAGACGCGACCATAGTGATTATACCAACCTGCGCGATGTCCGGCATCGGCACCAATACCCTGGTAGATATCAAAGTGCTGGCCTTTGATAGCGCCACCGACATCCAGTGCCACCATCAAGCGCAGTTCATACTGACCGGTAAATTTGCCGTTATTATCCAGCAGCGGGACTTCTGCCAGTAATGTCGTACCGGCTGGAATAATGCTGCGATCGGAGGCAACCGATGCGCGGCCAATCAGCGGCACTGCGCTGGCACCTTTAACCGGAGCATAAGATTGTGGTTTAAAGAAGACGAACGACGGGTTTTGCTCCAGCAGCTCACGTACTTCGGCTTCGCTGTGCGTTTCGCCCCAGTGGCGGATCGCCTGCATCGACATATCTTCTTTCTTCACTTCGCCACGGTCGATCAGTACTTTACCAATACTGCGGTAGGCATGGCCGTTTTTCCCGGCATAGCTAAAGAAGTTAAGCGGGCTGCCATCGCCGAAGTCAATATAGCCGCTGCCCTGCACATCCATAATGAAGTTGTCCATCAGGGAGTTGCTGTAGGCCAGAATATAGTTGTCACTCAGCGCCCCGGCGTAGATTTCAGCACGCGTTGGTAAGCGCCCACGTTTTGGCGGCATGCGATAGATAGGATACTGGAACTCACCCTGACGCGTGTGGCGCGCCTGAATAACCGGCGTGTAGTAACCGGTAAACTGGACGTTACCGTAATTGTCCGCCCCTTCCATTTGCCAGGCATCAATACCAAACTGGCGCATACTGCGCGTATCACCGCCCGCGCGTAACCATTCCTGGATAGCGTTGTAGACGTTGCTTTGATTGCCATATAAACGCGGTGAGGAACTGCGGATCTGATTAACCTGCTCGGCGAAATCACCGGCATTGATTGGCGCGCCAACCGCATCAGGCTGGTTCACCAGTGAGAAAGGCTGGGTCAATTTCCCGTCTTTATACTGCTGCCCACGATCGGTGGGTTTTGAGGAACACGCGGCGAGCATCACGACTACCGCCCCCGCCAGAAGATATTTTGCCCAACGTCCTTTCATTGTTCTCGTCTTATGTTGCCTGAATGCGAGATGAAGATAACAAACCCCTGAACCTAATGAAATGCGAATACATACCTCAAGGCAAATTTTGAACAAAAAATAGACCGAAATGCGTTGTTTTTGTTCATTTTCATCCTAAAACAGTGATCCACGTAAAAAAAGGTTGCATGAAATCGTTAGCAGAGTATAGTGCGCATCCACGGACGCGGGGTGGAGCAGCCTGGTAGCTCGTCGGGCTCATAACCCGAAGGTCGTCAGTTCAAATCTGGCCCCCGCAACCAATTAAAATTTGAAGCAGTAACGTTACTCGATGGAAGAGTAATGACGGACGCGGGGTGGAGCAGCCTGGTAGCTCGTCGGGCTCATAACCCGAAGGTCGTCGGTTCAAATCCGGCCCCCGCAACCAACACAATCTGTTAAGGTCGCTTAATAAGGCCTTAAAAATAAAACCGCAAAAGCGTTAAGCTTGATGCGGTTTTTTTGTGTCTGCTGTCCGCCTGCATCTGATACAGGCGGTAGTCGCCGGGATTAATAGTAATTAACGTTAACGGTGGCCTCGAATTTCCCATTCCTTAGCGATTCTGCCAGAATCATTCAAAAACCCCGGCATCACGCCATTCCTGAAAACAACGGTGAGCAGAGCTTGATGAATCGCGCTGTTTTTAGCTGGGATCGTTCGATTCACCAAAGACGACTGCGTGCGTTCGGCGCTGTGCCAGCGGACGCTGAACGCCTACGGTTAAGCGGAGGTAGGGCAGCAAAGCCCGGTTTCCGGGCTTTGCTGTGGGGGGTGTTGTTAGTAGTAGGTGACGCTGAAGGTGGCGCTGGTTGAAAAATAGCCGGTTGTCGGCTCTTCTCCAGACGGGGGATAGATATTGGCAATCACTGTATGGGTGCAGGTATTGATAAAACCGTTACTGTCGAAAGTCAGGGATTCGTCATCGCAGCTCAGGCCTTCAGTCGAATCGTTTATATCAAATTTAATGGCTTTACCAGACTTGTCGAGAAAATTTACCAGGATGTTTTGGGCAGCATTATCTCCGGTCAACTGATTCCCCAATGCGAGAGCCTTTGGTGCTAGATGGCCGTTGGAGAGTATACGCAACTGCGCCGCGCCGACCTGTGAACAACCATTGCTGGTTAAGATCACCTCTTTATCCGGCCAGGTTTGGTACGTACGGACATCCAGCTTGCCAAAATCAATCGTAGAGCTGTTTATAGACAGATTGCATGTTGTTGGAGCCACGGTAATGGCGGCACCGCTATCGAAATACATATGGGCCGAACTATCGCCATACCCATGAGTATTAAAATACAATGTGAAGTACGACACACTCGGCATTGCCGTTATTGTCGTAAGCTTCGATTCATTCTTGTAATAATTACCCGCATGCCACAGTTCAGCTGTGATAGTCCAGGTTGCGTTATTGCACTGCTCTTTCGTCAGGCCAGGGAATAACGTACCTTCCTTTCCACCGTAAGTTCCTGACTCTGTAATGTAGCGTGTACCTGGCGGGCCGCTAACTTTAAACGCCAATGCAAAACCCGTCTGCGGCGCACCGGGGTAGACGGGATATAACAGGGCACCATTAGGCGCTTTTGTGGTTGGTGGCGGGAATGCTGAAGATGCTTGTACCACGGTCATATCCATGGCGTTGGCGTTGGCGTTCTGAGTTTCTTGATAGTACGACGTTACAACGCCCTGTGTTTGATATTCAGCAATAAGCTGTGCCTCGTTTGTATTGGATGGCAGTGTTATCGACTGAGGACCGATGAGCTTAAGATAAAGTACCGTGGCCTTATTTAGTGCAAAATAACACTGGTCACCAGCAAACACTGAGCGGCTAAAAATCAGCAACAAAATCACTAGTCCATATTTTTTCATTATAATATTCCCTTATTCATAATCAACCACAACGCTGACGCTGCCCACCACCGGGCCTGGGGTAATGCTTGTTGCGTTAGGGTGAACCTGCATTCGCGCTTTAAAGTGGTAAGTCGTACCTTCGGCATTACTACCGAGGTTTTCAAACTCAGGGGTCGTAATGAGTACGTTGTCCACCGTTTCGCCATCGGTGCTGAAGATGGCAAAACCGACGTCGTCGCGGGGCGGTTCATCCGCTGCAAATATGCCCGTCGTACCGGTGGTCGTGCCCAGATCGGTAAACACCAGGTGTAGTTTTGGCCAGACTAAGCTATCTATGGCACATTCCTGGAGTGTGACGCCAAACTCGGTGTAGAGATTTGACGACCCTCCGCTGTCAGATGGCTGCAGATTCAGGGGGCTATCGGCCGTCAAAAAATCGCTGATAGTGGCATCCGGCAGCGTGATTTGAGAAGGCACCGTCACCTCGCAGGCGGGTTCGATAAACGACGCGGTAAAGAAGATCTCGCGCTCATTTTTTGTGCTACTCCTACAATCGCCCATTACTCCTCTATAGCAGTCCACCGTGGTATCGGTATCGGCCGCGTCAGACGGCCGAGCGGTTAACAGGGTGGCACTGGCTAACAGCAGAAGCCCCAGTAGCCCCCATAGCGGGTAAGCCAAGGATTTATTGCGCATGATTGACTCCGGGTTTCGCGGTGGACATCTGGCAGCGCTGGTTGGCCAGGAACGGGGATTTACCCACAATGGCGGTATCGCTGCTCAGGCTGTAGGTGACGCGGCAGCGTTCGTCGCTGCTGGCGCCCCAGACGACGGAGAGGGTGCCGCTGTCGTCGACGCCGCGAACGAAGGCCACGCCCGCCTGGCCGACGGTGCCGACGGAGACGCCCGTGTCGTCTTTGACGTCGGCGGCCAGTGGAATAAAGCCGCCGTCATCGCGCACCAGCTCAAGCATCAAGGCTTTGCGGGCATCGGTTTCAATATCAATGCGCACCAGCGCGCCGCTGGTGGGAACCACGACGGCGGTGGTGTTGCCGATCTCAATGTCATTTTCCATGGTGGAGATATCCAGCCCGACGGTATTTTCACGATACGGACTCAGGCTGGTGACCACCAGGTTGCCGAAGCGGTCGACCGCGCCGTTGCCGGAGGTGCCAGAAGCGCCTTTCGCGCCCTCGGCGTGTACCAGCGCCATGGTGCTGTCGCTGGACAGGTAGCCCGAGGCCAGTGTCAGGCCGCCGCTATGCAGCAGCAGGCCGCCGGAGGCGCTGAGCGAATACTGTTCGTCGCCGTTTAGGCCTTCCGTAACCGACAGCGAGCTGGTGGTCACGTCGCCATTGTAGGTTAGCCAACTGCCCACGGTAGTGAGATCGTCGCTGTCCTTATTACGGCTGCTGCTGGCGTTCAGGCTGTAGTTGTAGCGACTATCGCTGGAGTTGCCGGACACGGTGGTGTTGAAGTTGTCGTTGCCTTTCATGTCGCTGGTGGCGTTCATGCTCAGGCTGCTGAACGCGTTTTTATCAACGGTGGAGCCGTTGCCGAGCGGGATGGAAAAGCCGAGGTTAATGGTGTCATCCTTTTCGCCGTAGCTGTCATAGCTGCGCTGTACCGAGATACTGTAGCTCACAATGCCAATGCTGCTGTTGTAGCCAAAAGCGTATTCGGAGGTGTTGCCGTCGTCTCCCCAGTAGTTGCTCCAGGTGCCGTTAAGATAGAATGAGCCATAGCTCTCCTCGTCGATGGTGATGTCCTGGTAGATATTGGCCTGAACCTGGTTACGGGTACGCGAGTAGGCATGCATGGCGCTTTGCTGGTCGGTATTGTGCTCCTCGGCATAATCGTCGAGGGTGTTCTGTAACGACAGGGCGTCGTTCATCGACAGGTAGTTTTCTGAAGAGAAACGGTAGCCGGTGACGCTAAAGGTGGTGTCGGTGGCGTCAAAGCTTTTGCTGTAGTTGATGCTGTAACTCTGCCCGGTGAGCGTACCTTCGTCCTTTACGTCGGTAGAGGAGTGAGTGACGTCAACGGCAAACGCGCCGACCAGCGTGTTCATGGCGACCCCCGCCATGCCGGCCGCGTACAGGCTTTCCGCCCACTGCGCGCCGCCATAGAGGGTAAACAGGTTATTGACGCCGTAGGCGCCGGAGAACGTGGCAACCTGGATGGTTTCGTCCACCTGGTCTTTATCGACGGTGCCTGCGCCAAAATCCCAGTCGGTCTGGCCGGGGCTGAGCAGGTGGGCGACCGAGGCAAAGGGGACGGAAAAGGTGCGGATGCTGCCGTCCGACTCTTCGACGGTCACGTCAAGATCGCTGCCGTTCTGCGCGGCGAAGTAATCGCTGATGGCATACGGCCCCGGCGGTACGGTGACCTGGGTGACGATGCGATCCTGCTGGCGGACGGTGATTTTAGCGTTGCTGCTGGCGACACCGCGGATCGTCGGCACGTAGTTGTTGGCGCTGGGGTCCATCTGGGTATCTTTGTACAGATGGAGGCCATCTAACGACACCGAATCCAGCCCGTCGGAGTTGGTTCTCACGTCGCCCAGCTCCATCATCGCCCGTAGGGGGGGGATGTTACGCGAGACGAAGAGATCGTAGCTGTTGTATTCGCCGCCGTTGTCGTTGTCCCAGTTATAGGCACCGTTCGAGCGCAGGCGCCACGCGCCCATATTGATACCGAACAGCAGGCCGGTGTAAAAGGAGTCCTGAGTGGCGCCATCATTCTGCGCATGCCAGGCGTTGCTGGTATAGGAGAGCATCGCCATCGGCACGCCTTCATCCCAGCGCGACGGTGAAACGTAACCAGGCGGATGATTGAGCAGGTAAATCTGCGGAATGGTAACGTCCAGTTGTTGCGTGAGCGGATCGTAGCGGCTGCTGCTGTGATCCAACACCTGGGATAATACGTAGCAGGTGTCTTCGTCGTCGTTTTCAAACGGCGCGATATTGACATCCATCTGCTCCAGCAGGCTGCGGGGGAAGCAGGGGGTGGCGTAGTCGGTGCCATTTTCCTGAAACGTGACCTGGGTTTTGAGCTTTTCCTTGCCGTTCAGCCACAGGCTGACGTTGTAACGGCCGGGCAACACCGGGTTGCCGCGGGAAAAGCGTTTCAGGTCGAGCTGGCTACCGGCGTTACCCATCAAAAAGGCACTACTGAATTCTACAGACTCAGGAACGGCGGTATCGGTGGCTGCGGACTCGGCCGCCACCGCAGGCGCTGCTGCGTCGGCAAAAGCGTCGGGCAGCCAAAAAATGCCGACCAGTAAAGGCGGCAAACAAGATATTGCAGATAAGTTACGCATACGCTCCCTTCCCTGAGATTATTTGGTCGTTTTAACAACCTCGGTGACGGCTCCATAGTCGTTCAATCCCGTCCAGCTCACTTTGTTTACCGTGGCGCTGGTGAACTGCGGAATAGCAAAATGATCTTCTGAAAATGGGCTTAACATTTTGGCTTTGTAGGTATATTTCTTCTCGCCAACCCAGATGTTGCCACCGACGATGGATAAATAATAAGGTGAGGCATTTTTTAGCGTGATTTCATTATTGGCTATATTCCAGCTAACATTATTCAGCGCTTCAATGAAATTGCCGGGCAAATTTTTCGGTCGAAAGAAAAATTTAATCCGCGAGCGCAGGGCGAGGTTTAATTTGCTGCTTCCCTCGGTGCCAGCGGTTTTTGGCGGAATTTCCAGGACGTTAAACCAGTATATTGATTCCCGGTCCTGCGGCAGTGCCTGACCGGTCCAGGTTATACGCACGCTTTGTCCTTTTGCCGGGTCAAGGCGTGACACCGGCGGGGTGACGATAAACGGTAATTTCATCTGCGCCGGGTCGCCGCTTTCATGGCCGTCATCCATCCAGGATTGTACCAGTAGGGGAATTTTCCCCTCGTTAACCATTTTAACGGTGATTTCTTTTGCCGATTCAGGATAAATAACCCGGGTGCCCTGAACCACCACGCTGGAGAATGCCGGGGCGCTTAATACCCCGGCAACGATAGCGGCTAAACATAACGTTGAAAACTTCATGTGTGAATCCCTTCCTGGTTTAATACATAAATTGCTGAATGCGAAAATTAGTTCCATTCAACGGTGACCGTCGCATCGGCCCCCACGACGCCGGGCCCTGGGTCGTTACCGTAAGCGGTATATTCCACTGAGTAAGGGAAAGAATAGGTACCGCATATCGAATCAGTTTCTTTGCTATTGGTGGCTGCAGCGATCCGGTACATATCGTCGATGTGTTCACAGAGCGCATCTGTCGCGACATAGGAATCTTTATAGGTGGGATCGGTTTTTCCCGTTTCGAATTGAACGACGCGATCCGTTCTGTCTTTAATTAAAAACCCAATATCTTTCGCGCCGTTGCTGTTTTCCGGAATGCTGTTTTTTAAACTCTGGGTGGCGGGATCTAACTCACTTTTGGCCGTGAAACGAACGGTTAAATACTGGGTGCCCTCAGCTAAAAAGTCGGCAATATCGATAATATCGCCTTCGGAACACTGGAATTTTACCTTGAACGCCGTTTTCCCTACCGCTGTCTGGCCGTTCTTGACCCCACTCACTGAAACGGGCGGCAGCGTGATTAGGCTCGACATTACACCGTTGCTGTCTTCAACCCAGGCGGTGCACGCGGTGACGTAAACATGGGCATCAAACGATACCTCGAGGGTATCGCTGGACTGGGAACACGCCTGGAAACAGGCGCAGAACCCCAGCAACATTAGCATGATGTTGCGCATTATTATTCCCCTATCCTATTCATAGGTGACGTTAAACATAATGGGTATATCCAGGTTGGGTACATCTACCACCTTATTGCCGTAACGCACGAGGTTTACCTGATAATGAACTTCCGCCTGTGCGCTGGCCCCATCGGTCGTTGACGGCACCAGCTCCACCGAGGTGGCGGTGGCATCAGTAAAATCAATATCCTGGTCGTTATCGGTATTGCGAAGCATGATGCCAAAATCGCCCTCGCCATATTTGTCGTGACGGCCGTTTTTTATTGCGTGGGTGCTGCTGTCAACTTCGTTGCGGGTGGTGATTTTTACGGTGACAGTCGCCCCAAGCATTGAGCCTGGGCATTGCACCCCCAGCGCCATCTCTTTGGACACGATTGGCTCGCCGATGGCGGGGACTGTGTTAGTCACCTTATCAATACCGGCTGCTTTCGCTATGCCGAAAGCAACGGTACCAAAATAAATCGTGCTACTGTGTTGGTATTCCTGAATCAATAATAAAGTACAGGTGCCATCCACTATCCGGCCGGTTATCACGTAGTCACGCGAGGTGCTTTGCGGCGTAACGGTGTCCTCGGCCCACGCCTGGATGCTGAACAGGGGGAGCAGTACCGATAACATAGGGAAAAGTTTCATGCGCTACCCCTTATAAATAGGTGGCGATAAACGTCGCTTCAACGCGAACGTCGCCTGTGCCAGCGTTGCCCAGATTGACGTAGGCAAAGTCAAAATTAAACGTCGCCTTGCCCGCGTTCAGAGTGGCGGTCGCGACGGCCTCCTGGCCCTCTGGGGCATTCGGTTCGATGACGGTACTGCTGGCAGTATCGATAATTTGTACCCCGATGTCCTGGGCGCCGCCAGACTCGGTGGTGAGGATGTTTTTTAGCGCCAGGGTAGTGGGGTCGACCTCGCCCTTGGTGGTAAAACGCCCCTCAAAGGCCATGCTGGCGTCTGGGTCCTCGCAGGAAACGGTAATGCTCAGCGCTCCGCCAGAGCTGGCTGATTGGGGGACACCCACTTGCAGCAGGCCAACTCTGACATCCGGCAGCTCGATAACATTACTTGCTCTATAGTCAATTGCACAGGTGGTCTTATTAATCATCCCTGAGACGGTAAATTCGGCCGCAGAGGTTGGTGCTACTAATATTAAATAAAACGCGGATAGAAAAAATGCGTTAATTATTTTCATTATTGCCATCCTTGTTCTATGTTATTACCAACAGCAGTCCGTTAGTTCGCTTGCCGTGTGGTCGGTATAAAAATGTCGGGGAAATGGTAATTTACCATGAAGGTGCTGTCGGCTGCGACTTTACCCGCCGTTACGCCGCTCGCCACTTTCATATAACCGACTTTGTAGTCAAATTTATATTTATTATCGCCAGCGGTTAACGGCTTCGCGACTATATCTGCGGAAGTAAAGGTCTGCAGTTTGTCGGTATTATCCTTCACGCCGAAGCCCACGTTCACAGCACCAGCAGCGCTGACATCGGTGTTTTTCAGCGCCTGGGTGGCAGCATCGACTTCGGTACCAGAGGCTGCAGTCAGATAGCCGGTCATGGTGGTAAACCCTTCGTCCGTGATGGCTGTGGTGGCACCTGAACAGTCAACATTAATGCTGAATACTTTCTCATTGAGCAGAGCAGAGCCTGACTGACCTTCAACGGCTTTGGCGTTGGTAGGGTCGAGCGTAACGGTACTACCACCGTCAACGTCAACCGCGCAGAGGTTGGAGTATACCTCACCGGCAAAATGAATGTCTGTGCTATCGTTATAAGGACCGGCGGCCAGAGCAGAACCCGCAAACACCAGACCCATTGCAGCTAATAATACTTTTACTTTCATTGATTAATCCTTTAATAAATTATGGGCTTAGAACCTATCCGAATACCGAAATTTGCGGTACTTGCACGTCTACCAGAAACTTTCTGGAAGGATAGTACTTCATGCGAAGAAACATTATATTTCATATATATAGATTACCTAGCGAGAAGGAAGAGTTAAGTTTATTTTAGGAAAAAATAAATACAAAAAACTCATCAATTAAAGATAAGCATAAGAATATGTTATAAAATTACATTACACCTAAAGAATACAACATCAGATATTAATTAATTTAATAATTTAAAACCCTCTAAATATAAATTTACTGACACCTATTTGAAATATATTAACGAGTCCTGTAAACAATTCAACTATACCCGTCATACTTCAAGTTGCTTATGTGTTGGCTACGCTCGCTCACCCCAGTCACATAGTTATCTATGCTCCTGGGGACTCACTCCCTTGCCGCCTTTAAGCAACTCGAATTATTTAGGGTATATAATATTCCCCCCTGGGCATTCGTACGTTTTATTGCATCAGAATGCCAGGGTGTATATTTATCCCCTTCTTGCCAGCGTCGCGCCATCGGCAAAATACGCTTTGATCCCTGCCAGAATTGACTCCGCCACTTCCTGCTGGAACGTCGCTGTTTTGAGCTTACGCTCTTCTTCAACGTTACTGATAAACGCTGTTTCCACAAGGATAGACGGAATATCCGGTGCCTTCAGTACCGCAAACCCGGCCTGTTCAACCTGATTCTTATGCAGATTATTCACCTTACCGAGCTTATTCAGCACCGCTTTACCAAACTTCAGGCTGTCGGCGATAGTCAGTGATTGCACCATATCGAACATAGTGTGGTCGACGTAGCGGTCACCACTCTTGCTGACGCCACCAATGAGATCCGAGGCGTTCTGGGTTTGCGCCAAAAATTTTGCGGCCGTACTGGTCGCGCCTTTGGTGGAGAGTGCGAACACCGACGAACCGCTGGGCTGTCGGCTGGTAAACGCATCGGCGTGAATAGAGACAAACAGATCGGCACGCTGTTTCTGGGCTTTGGCCACGCGTACCTTCAGCGGAATGAAGATATCTTCATTTCGCGTCATAAAGACCTTCATGTTGCCTTCTTTCTCGATCAGCGCACGCAAACGGCGGGCAATTTGTAGCACCACGTCTTTTTCGCGCGTCTTGTATTTCCCCACGGCACCGGAGTCTTCTCCGCCGTGACCGGGATCGAGCATAATGACAATCGGACGATCGCGCCCCGCTTTACCTGGCTGTGGACCACTTTGCGCAGGCGGCACCTGCTTATCCAGATCGCCCTTGTTGTAATCTTCAAGCAACGCCAGCAGAGGATCCTGTACATCCTGGGCATTGGCCGGATAGAGATCCATCACCAGTCGTTCTTTAAAGCCCGCTACCGGTGCCAGCGCAAAAAGCTGTGGCTTCACATTTTGCTTCAGCTCAAACACCATACGCACGGTCTGCGGGTCAAACTGCCCGACTCTTGCCGACTTGATGTACGGATCGTCCGGGCGGATCTGCGTCCCAATGCCCTTGAGCACCGAGTTCAAATTGACGCCTTCAATATCTACCACCACACGCTCAGGATTACTCAGGGCAAACTGTTTGTATTTCAGCAGACGATTGGATTCTACCGTGACGCGGGTATAGCTGGACGCTGGCCATACGCGCACCGCAACGACCTGACTCACGGCAGCCAAACCGACCTGACTGACGCTCAAAAGCCACATAGCACCCGCACCTTTCAGTAAACGGCGGCGACTGATTGCTGAATTGGATCCCGACATGCTTCTCCCGAGCAAAAGAAATCTTTAGTAGAGGTAATACGTAAAACGTCCGAATTGACCGGAAACTTTAACGAATGACGCATAATCTGTCATCTACAAAAGGGTAAACATTCTTTTTATATGCACGGCATTACTGGGAAAAATCTTTAGCAGGAATAAAAATTACGCTTGCGCACAACGCGAAAACAGAATAAAAATACACAAATTACGAATAATCATGCAATAGAGGTGTGCCGTGGTGAAGGAGCGTAGAACCGAGCTGGTACAGGGATTCCGCCATTCTGTTCCCTATATCAATACCCATCGGGGAAAAACGTTTGTCATTATGCTGGGCGGCGAAGCCATCGAGCATGAAAATTTTTCCAGTATCGTCAATGATATTGGACTCCTTCATAGCCTCGGCATTCGCCTGGTTGTGGTGTATGGCGCACGGCCACAGATTGATGCCAATCTTGCTGCGCATCATCATGAGCCGGTGTATCACAAGAATACGCGCGTGACCGACGCCAAAACGCTGGAGCTGGTCAAACAGGCGGCTGGTCTGCTCCAGCTTGATATTACTGCACGCCTGTCGATGAGCCTGAACAATACGCCCTTGCAGGGTGCGCACATCAACGTGGTCAGCGGGAATTTTATTATCTCCCAGCCGTTGGGCGTGGATGACGGCGTCGATTACTGCCACAGCGGGCGCATTCGTCGTATTGATGAAGAGGCGATTCACCGCCAACTGGACAGCGGCGCCATTGTTCTGATGGGACCTGTCGCTGTTTCTGTGACCGGCGAGAGCTTTAACTTGACGTCTGAAGAGGTCGCCACTCAGTTAGCCATCAAACTGAAGGCGGAAAAGATGATCGGCTTTTGCTCCTCGCAAGGGGTCATTAACGATGATGGCGATATTGTGTCCGAACTGTTCCCCAACGAGGCCCAGGCGCGCGTTGAAGCCCAGGAAGCGATCGGTGACTACAGCTCCGGTACCGTGCGCTTCCTGCGGGGTGCAGTCAAAGCCTGTCGTAGCGGGGTACGCCGCTGCCACCTGATTAGCTATCAGGAAGACGGCACGCTGTTGCAAGAATTGTTCTCACGTGACGGGATTGGGACGCAAATCGTGATGGAGAGTGCCGAGCAGATCCGTCGCGCAACCATCAATGATATCGGCGGGATCCTGGAGCTGATCCGCCCGCTGGAGCAGCAAGGTATTCTGGTTCGCCGCTCGCGCGAACAACTGGAAATGGAGATCGACAAGTTCACCATTATTCAGCGCGATAACCTGACCATCGCCTGTGCCGCGCTGTACCCTTTCCCGGAAGAACGAATTGGCGAAATGGCCTGCGTGGCGGTGCATCCGGACTATCGTAGTTCGTCGCGTGGCGAGGTTTTGCTGGAGCGGATCGCCGTGCAAGCCCGGCAAATGGGGCTCAGCAAGCTGTTCGTGTTGACCACACGCAGCATTCACTGGTTTCAGGAGCGCGGCTTTACCCCGGTGGATATCGACCTGCTACCGGAAAGTAAGAAAGAGATGTACAACTATCAGCGGCGGTCAAAAGTGCTGATGGCAGATTTAGGGTAGTGGTCGTTGCCGGATGCGGCATAAATACCTTATCCGGCCTACCTCGCTGGCACCGTAGGCCTGATAAGAGGCGTTAGCGTCGCCATCAGGCACACTGCAGGCCGTCATTAAATAATGCTGACAATCCACTGCGACGTTCCGTGCGAATAGCAACAGCCGCAGTTAATATCCGCTCATCGGCGTACAACGACAGGCGGCGGCGCGCGCGGGTAATGGCGGTATATACCAGTTCGCGGGTGACAACGGGCGAGTGCTGGCTAGGCAAAATCAACGCCGCATGATCAAATTCAGACCCTTGCGATTTGTGCACCGTCATCGCCCAGGTGGTTTCATGTTCCGGCAAACGGCTGGGCTGCACCGACTTGATGGACCCATCCGGCAGAGCGAACCATACCCGCAGCCCCTGCCCACGATCGAGCGCAATACCGATATCTCCGTTAAACAGCCCCAGCGAGCTGTCATTACGCGCAATCATTACCGGTCGCCCCTCGTACCAGCGAGTATGCGCGGAACGCTGGATTTTACGTTTTTGCACCATCACCTGTTCAAGGCGTTCATTCAGTCCGCTTACGCCGAATGGCCCTTCTCGCAGGGCGCACAGCAGTTGATATTCATTAAATGCCTGAATGACGGCATCCGGCTCTGCGCCTTCGCGCAACAACGTCAGGTAGCGGCCATATCCGGCTAACGCCTCTTCAAGCATAGCGGCATAGTCTTCCCCGCTGCGCAGGGTGCGTTTTTCAATATCGCTAAATCCCTGCTGGAATACCGTTTTCAGCGCGGCTTTATCACCGCGATTAATCGCCGACGCCAGCTGGCCGATACCGGAGTCACTGCCGAAACGGTAGCTTTTTTGCAGCAGACAGAGGCTGTCCCGCAAAGAGGCGGCCTGGGTGCCCACGCCCGCCGGAATGGTGCTGCCGGTCAGCCGACTCAGCTGTTTTGCGCGTTCGGGGGTAAACCCGGCATTCACAAAGGCACAGATATCCCCCAGCACCGCGCCCGCCTCAACGGATGCCAGTTGGTCGCGATCGCCAAGAAAAATCACCCGCCCGTGCGGCGGTAGCGCATCAATCAGGCGTGACATCATGGGCAAATCAATCATCGAGGCTTCATCCACCACCAACACATCAAGATGCAGGGGGTTGCCCGCATGATGGCGCAGGCGCTGGCTGCCGGGCTGTGCACCCAACAGCCGATGCAACGTACTGGCATCATCCGGAATGCGTTTCTTTTGCTCATCGGTCAGCGGCAGCTCACGCAGTGCCGCGCCCAGCGATGCGGTCAGACGCGCCGCCGCTTTTCCCGTCGGTGCCGCCAGGCGAATACGACAGCGCTCGCCGTCGGTCATCTGAATCAATGCCGCCAGCAGCCTCGCAACCGTGGTGGTTTTACCGGTGCCCGGTCCGCCGGAGATCACCGATATACGGCGAGTCAGCGCCACGGCCGCCGCCACTTTTTGCCAGTTAACGCCCTCTTCTGTTTGCGGAAAAAGCGTCTCCAGCGTCTGGGCCAGCCGCGACTCATCGACGTCGATGGCCTGGTTAACTTCACTGAAAAAGCGGGCGACCGTACGTTCGTTATTCCACATCCGGTTCAGGTACAGGCGATCGCCGTACAGCACCAGCGGAGTGGGACGCTCGCCGCGACTCACCGCCACGGAGGCCAGCAGGCATTCAGTCCAGTCTGCTGGCTCACCCGCTTCGCTCAGCCAGGCACTCAGCAAAGGATGGGCGTCTTCGCTTAAGGATAAACGGGAAAGCGGTAAACAGACGTGCCCCTCACCCGCTTCACGACTGAGTAGCGCCGCTGCCAGCGTGACCGCAGGGTTATCGTTACCGGCAACCGCCAGCGCAAACTGGGCATCCAGCGCCCGGAGCTGCTTTTGCTCTACCGCCTCCAGTAATCGCGTTTGGATTGTCATAACGTCTCCTCCAGTGTCGCACCGGCAAACATCTCGTCCATCAAAGCGACCAATTCTGCGTCAGGTCGGGTCGCGTAAATACCCTGCTGCGGTTGTTCGCTGTCAACGCCGCGCAGGAAGAGGTAGATGACGCCGCCAAAATGACGTTCATAGTCGTAGTCTGCAATGCGATGACGTAAATAGCGGTGCAGTGCCAGGGTATAAAGCTGATATTGCAGATCATAGCGATGCGCCTGCATGGCAGCGGCCATCGCCTGCTGGGTGTACGCCGTACTGTCTTCACCCAGCCAGTTAGACTTGTAGTCGAGCAGGTAATAACGCCCCTGATGACGGAACACCAGGTCGATAAACCCTTTCAGCATGCCGCGTACCTGCATAAAATCCAGCGGAGGACAGCCCGCCGAGAGCGGGTCATACTGACGGATCAACGCATCCAGTTGGCTGGCAATCAGCGGCTGCGAAATCGGCAGATAAAACTCCATCTCCACCTGTTTTTCATGCGCTGAAAGTGCGCTCAGGCTCACGCCAGTTTCGTTGAGCGGCGCATACAAAATGGCCTCCAGCCACGGGGTCAGAACCGGCGCCCAATGTGCGTCATACCCGCCAAGCGCGAGTTGTTCCTGCACCCAAAGCGGGTCCACCGGCTGGGTAAAATCAAGCGCTTCAAACAGGCTATGCAAAAATGTTCCCGGTGACGCCCCACGCGGGAACTGGTGCGGCGTGAGTCCGGATTCCACAATCGCTTCACCGACGCCCGCCGCATCAACGTCCAGCCGGGGGATCAGATCCTGCGCGATACCGTGCCCGCGCTGTTGCAGGCCGGAATAACTGGTAACGCGCCAGTTATCGCCTGGCAGGCGCGGCAAGGTCCGCGCGCTCAACGGCTCGCGGCTTTCTTCAGCAGAAAGCCAGCGTTCGGTGTCCGGTTCATCAGGGACCCGACAGGCAATATCGTCACTACAAAGTGCATCAATGGCGGCGCGCAGTCCGGCAGCGTCCATCGGCTCGCCTTTTTGCAACAGACGGCCCAGCGCGCTTTGATGCACATCGGTGTCACCTTTTTTATCTCCCCGGCGGCGTACCAGCGGCGCAACGCCAAGGCTGCAGTGCCATACCGAACGGGTCAGCGCGACGTAGAGCAGACGCAGGTCTTCCGCCAGACGTTCAACCTCAGCCAGCTCGATGCTCTCATCAGCCTGGCTGAGATCCAGCACCGCTTCAAACGAACGGCGATCGTGATAGAACGCCTGATCCTGCACGCGAAAATGAGTGATGAAAGGCAGCCAGACCAGCGGGTATTCCAGCCCTTTCGATTTGTGAATAGTGACGATTTTGACCAGGTGCTTATCGCTTTCCAGCCTGAGCTGCTGGCTGGATGCATTGCTGTCCGGCTCAAGAATATGCTGGGATAACCAGCGCACCAGCGCATGCTCGCTTTCCAACTGCGAACCGGCTTCCTGTAGCAGCTCGCTGATGTGTAAAATATCAGTCAGGCGACGCTCGCCTCCCGCCGTTGCCAGCAGGTTTTCCGCAATCTGACGCGCCGACATCAGCGCGCGAAGCATCGGCATCACGCCGCGCTTGTGCCAGAGCTGACGGTAGCCGTCAAACTCCTCGACCACCGCATCCCAGGCATGCTCATCATTATTGAGCGTTTCGATATCCTGCGCATTCAGCCCCATCATCGACGTTGCCAGTGCGCTACGCAGCGTATTTTCACGCTCCGGCGTCATCACCGCCTGCAATACCCACAGCAGTTCCTGCGCTTCGAGGGTATCAAAGACGCTGTCACGGTTGGAAAGATAGACCGACGGGATCGCCAGTTGCGTCAGCGCATCGCGGATGAGCGCCGCCTCCTGGCGACTGCGCACCAGCACGCTGATATCCGACGCGCGTACCGGTCGTGATGTTTTAGCGCTCGTCAGAAGCGCCTTGCCCGCGTGTCCGGCTTTCAGCCAGTCACGAATTTGCGTCGCACAAACCCGGGCCATATAGTTCTGATAGTCACCGACACCGCAACTTTCCCCGTCCATCAACCACATGTTGATCGCTGGCTGTGTTTCACCGTTCAGGACAAACCGCAACGACTGATTTTTTTCGGCGGATTTCACCGGACTAAAGGGGATTTCGCGGAACATAAAGGCGTCGGTCATCTGGCTAAACAGCGTATTCACACCATTAACCATGCCAGGTGCCGAGCGCCAGTTGGTGTCGAGCGTGTAGTGCGCGCTCACTTCGCTGCGCGCCTTCATGTAGGTAAAAATATCCGCGCCGCGAAACGCGTAAATCGCCTGTTTCGGGTCACCAATCAGCAGCAGGGCCGTATCCGGCTGATGCTGCCAGATACGGCGGAAAATGCGATATTGCTGCGGATCGGTGTCCTGGAATTCATCAATCATTGCCACCGGAAAACGGCTACGGATGGCTGTCGCCAGTGCGTCGCCGCTTTCGCTGCGCAGCGCCGCATCGAGACGACTGAGCATATCGTCAAAACCCAGCTCACCACGTCGGCGTTTTTCTGCAGCCACCGTTTCGCGGATCTCCGCCAGTGCCCGGGTGATCACCAAATCGCGAATGGTCAGCGGCTCAGCGAGCAGTTCATCAATGGCAACAAAGAGCGGATGCTGTGGCGTGATGCCGCCCGCTTTGGTACGTTCTTGCAGAAAACGCTGGGAGAATTTTTCCAGGGCATCCGGCAGCTGATAACTTTGCGTTTCTTCCTGCGCCCAGGCGCTTATCTTCTCAATCCACTTGCCCTGATTACCCCGGTTAAATTTACGTCTGTCGATCCCGGAGGCTTCCAGCAATCCGTCCAGCTCATCAACCGAATCGCACCATTGCTGCTTGATGTGGTTGATGCGTGCGAGGATTTTTTCGTGTCGGGATGCCAGCGTTTCATCTGCTGACGGCGGCACTTTAATGACCGGCGCTTCCCCTTGCAAGTAGCGATCGATATCCCTCAACAGCGCCTGCGGCCCTTTCCACGTTTCAAAAACCACCTGCGCAATATCGCGAGACAGTGGGTAGCAATGCCGACGCCAAAAGTCCGCGCAGGCCTGATAACGCAGCAGTGATTCATCTTCAATCAGCTGTTGTTCAAACAACATGCCGGACTCAAAGGCGTTGAGACTGAGCATGCGCTGACAAAAACCGTGGATAGTAAACACCGCCGCTTCATCCATCTGTCGTTCAGCCAGCAGCAGCCACTGCGCGGCCTGCTTTTTATCGGCAATTTCATCTAACAGACGGGCGTACAGCGGGTTTTCGGTGGTTTCACGCAGGCAGGCAATGCGCAGTTCATGGATGTTGCTACGAATACGTCCACGCAGTTCTTCAGTGGCCGCCTCGGTAAAGGTGACCACTAATAACTCTTCGACGGTCAGCGGACGGGGAAAGGCGGCAGAGCCGCCCAGTCCAAGCAGTAAACGTAAATACAGGGCGGCGATGGTAAAGGTTTTACCGGTGCCTGCGGAGGCTTCAATCAGACGCTCGCCCGTCAGGGGCAAGCGGAGAGGATCAAGGGACTCAGCGGCATCATTCATTCTTTTCACTCATCAGGGGTAAGGTTTGCTGCAACGCGCTGACGGTCTGCCACACTTTCCAGCCTTCCGGGTGCACATAGTCTGCTTTCCCGTTCTGACTGCCGGAAACCTGTGACAGTATCGCCATGCCTTGCGGCTCAACCACCGACTGATGGAAGAAATCGGCAAGCTTTTTCGGCGTCAGCAGTTTAATCTGAGCCACGATTTTATCACGTGAATCGAAGCGCATATTACCCCGATCGAAATCTTTGCTTAACTGCGAAGCTTCTGCCCCTAACGTTTGCGGCGCCTGCAGCATTTGCGCAATGATAGCCTGCTGAATTTGCGCGAACTCATCGGCTTTCATCGCCCGCAGCTTCGCTTCCGCCGTGGGGAAAAATGCTTTGTAGCGGTCCCACAAATAAGACGGCTGCTTGTCACTGCTTTGCAGCAGGAAGCCCATCCCCCACTGACGGCCTACGCTCATCGGGAAGGCAAATACGGCGTATCCCAACTGCTCTTCGGTACGCAGCTGATTGTAGAACCACGGCTGCACAATCTGTCCTAACATGGCGCTGTAGGCAGAGCTGGTGTATTCATCGTAGCCGGTGGGGACAAATACCGCCGCCAGCGCGGAGTCTGTACTGCTGCCCGCTTTTTCAAAGATAACGGACTGCTTTTTGTCCACCACCACATCTTTGTTACGACACCACTCCGAGCCGTTAGCACCCAGCTGTTTCTGGATGTCCCGCGCCATGGTCTTCGCCTGCGCCTCGCTCATATTACCAATCACGAGGAATTCAGGTCGCGCCCCGGCTTTTAACGTGTCGCGGTAGGTCATCACCTCATTTAAGGTAATAGAAGGCAGCAGCTTACGGCGCTCATCACGCGAGAAGTACGGCACCTGAGAAAGCATCTGTACCGGCATAATCGCCTGGTCGTAGGCCTTGCCTTTTTCCGCAGAGTCCATCATCTGCGCGTACCAGGATTTCGCCTGTTCCAGTTGTTCCTCCGTAGAGGTATAGCTGAAATAGCCGCTCAGCAGCGCCTGAAAAAGCTGCGGTAAACGTTGCGTATAGCCGTTAGCGTTGAGCATCAAACCGTTGTTGGCATTGGTCGAGAAGCCAATACCGCCCACCGCAGCCTGATTACTCAACTGGTCAAGCGCAATGCCAGCCAGGTAATCGTTAAGCGCGAATAACACCTGGTTTTTGGCGCTGTCCATCGCCTTCGGGTTACGCAGGATCACGCTGACGTCGGCCTTCGGCTCAGTGGCAAAATACTGGCTCGGCGCATAGACCACGCGTAAATCCGGCTCATCGACGATCAGATCCGGACGCGCATATTTTTTATCCGTTTTAATCAGCGTGAAATCGTCAGGAATATAGGGGTTTAACTCCGGCAAAGACAGCGCAATGCCCTGCGCTTTTTGCTGCCAGTCAGCGAAGGTTTTGTCGCTTATTTTATCGACCTGATAAGGCGCATCAACAAAGTATGCGGTTTTGTTGTGCGGCTCTTTCGGGCTGATGTACCAGATACGCGCGTTCTGCGGCGTCATCATCGCCAGACGCTGCTGCACGGCTTTCGCATCGTACTGGTCGGCAATATTTACCGCATCCAGCGTATGTTCTACCGGAACGCGGATCATGGTATCTGCCAGCCATTCCACATAGTCCATATCACGGGTGATGGACGGATAGCGGAAGTCGAGATCCAGCACATGCGCCAGTTCGTCGAAATAACGTTTATCGACGCCTTTATCGCGTAACAGGTTGAGATAGCTAAAGATGGCCGCGACCACTTCATCGCGATTCGCCAGGCCTTTGTCGGTTAAGGTCGCGGAAATGGCTAATACACCGCTGTTACCGTTGACCACCGGGTCAGAGTCCGCACGGATGCCTTCCACTAATCCCTGCTTTTGCAGCCAGTCAGACAAGGTACCTGGGCTGCGGTTGCCAATCAGGTACGTCACCAGTTCATCGGTTTTACTGCGAAACTGTGCGCTATTGTTATCAATACGAAACTCAATGCGCAGCACTTTACGCGGCATCGCCGGGACATAGTGGATTATGATGCCCTTTTGCGCGTCGGTAACTACCGGGACGGTGATTTCCGGCTTTTCGATATTTTTGTTTGGCACCCGTCCGAAGGTATCAGCGGCTATCCGCGCCAGTTCTGGCAGCGGTTTATTGCTGTAAATTACCGCCTTCATCACGTTTGCCGAGTAGTACTTTTCATGAAACGTCTGTAAAGCCTGCAGCACCGGATTACCCGGCTTGTCGCTCAGCGTTTGCAAGTTACCGCCGGAGAAGCGCGAGCCCGGGTGCGCCGGGTTGATGGTCTCGGCACTCACCTGCGCCATACGCATACCGTCACGGGTACGCGCCAGCGTCAGCTCAGAGTTAACGGCATTACGCTCGCGATCGGCATATTTTTTATCCAGTATCGGTTCGGCAATGGCGTCCGCCAGACGATCCACCGCCCCGAGCAGCGCGTCGTTTTCAACTTCAAGATAGAAAGCCGTGCGATAAGGCGCCGTGCTGGCATTGTGGCTGCCGCCGTGCATTTTAAGGAATTCCGCTAAGCTATCCGGCTGCGGGTATTTTTTCGAGCCCATCAGGCACATGTGTTCGAGGTAATGCGCCAGCCCCTGATGATCGTCGGGATCTTCCAGAGACCCAACGGGCACCACCAGTGCGGAAAGGGATTTCACGGCCTGGGGATCGGATACCAGCAACACGACCATGCCGTTGTCCAGGCGCACGGCCTGATACTGGCGGGTATCTTTATCGCTTTTACGGATGGTTTCAGCTAAGGGCTGCCAACCGGTATCTGCCTGACTTACGGGCGCCCAAAGGGCGACGAACAACAGTATTGCGCAAAACCAGGTGCTGCGGGGCATTCACAAACCTCATCATTAACGTATTCACCTGTTCACAGCAAACCACGCAGAAAGGCGGGGTCTGAACAGGGCAAGACTTTGTGCTGAACGAGTCAGCATCTTATGTGTAAGAATCAGTCCGTGACAGAAAGCGCATCATAGAGGAAGCCATCGAATTGCGCAATTTTTATACAATCATCATGACTGATTAAAGCGAAATAACGGTAACAAAAAGCGCTGAGACTGCGCCACAATGGCCTCTAGCGTATCCGGCTCCAGCTGACGCCACAGGCGTTGATACCAGATATCGTCACCCTCACCGCGTACCATCATGTTGCCTTCATAGGCCTGCAAAAACTTACTACGCGCTTTTTGCCGCGTGTCGTCGTCCTCTAACATGGCATCATTTGCGGCGTCGTAACAGGTTTTTATCCATGCCCCACCGCTTTCCGGCAGCACCAGCAACGGCGATGACATGCCCTCGCGATACCCGTCAACAAGCTGCGCCAGGTAGCGCATTGCCTGCCCGGCATCCAGTGGAGGAAAACGCCACTCAGCATCTTTACGCAGGAACAGCCGACTCTCACCCGTTCCACCACTGGCACAATAGACAAGATGTTCCAGCCAAAGTTGCACGCCCTGAGAAACGCTTAACAAAGATGGGCGCCAGCGCAACAAACCGTCCTGCTGAACCTGCGGTAGCCACCCGGTGATTTGCACGCCGTTGCAGTTGAGATCGATTTCCATGCTCTGACCCGGCTGGCGACAAGCGATAATACGCTCGGCCAGCGACTGCATTTCCTGGCGCTGGACATCCCACAGGATTTCGCCAAATGCCCCATAAGGCAGCGAGCCTGCCGCACGGAAGTGACGGAACAAACGCTCTGCATCATGCTCTTCAACCAGCGTGTTAAGCAGTTGCTGATTAAGCTGATAGCGGGTTAATCCCTCAAGGATAAAGGGTTCCGTTTCCGGAATATCACTCTCTTCAGAACGGAAGTTCACCTGTAGTCGCATCTGAAAGAAAGCCCGCACCGGGTGCGCCCAAAATCGCTGTAATGTTTCCAGCGTCAGGGTTTCAGGCATGACATACGGCAGTGGTTGCACAAAATCAGTGTGTGCTTTGCCTGTCAGGCTCGCCGCGGGCAGCCACTCCCGGGCATAACTTTGCTGTTCACCCGGCAGATAGTTTTGTGCATCAAAAGGCATGCGGGTATGCAAACGGGTTATGTGCGCTTTTACCCGGGCTTCGCTTTCATCACAGGTGAGCGCTTCATCACCCGGCAAATAGTGACTTTGCCCAATGTAGTCCAGCAACTCTTGCACCAGCACCGACGGAAAGCGTTCGCTGTTGTCCTGGATTGAACGGCCAATGTAACTGATATAAAGCGTTTGCTGCGCTGAAATCAGGGCTTCCAGAAACAGATAGCGGTCATCATCGCGGCGGCTTCGGTCACCACGCATCGGCTTTTGGCTCATCAGATCAAAACCCAGAGGCGCAAGCTGGCGCGGATAAACGCCGTCGTTCATGCCCAGCAGACACACTACCTTGAAAGGAATCGATCGCATCGGCATCAGGGTACAGATATTGACCGGACCTGCGAGGAAGCGCTGGCTAATGCGTTCCTGATCGAGCCGTTGTGCCAGCTCATCGCGTAACAGCGAAAGCGGCACGGCCTCGCCGTATTTAGCCCCCAGACCTTCAGCGATAATGGCCTGCCACTGATCTTTAATCAGCGTCATTGCCGCTTCGGTATCCACATCCGGCAGGAAGAAATCATTAAGCATGTCGTTGCAAACAGGCAACCACTCTTCCAGCGGACGTTCCTGCGCCAGACCCCGACGCCAGAGATTCAGTTTCATCAACAGCGAAGCCAGATGCCCCACCAGTTCGGCGATCAAACCGCTGGACTCATCATACGGCAGTACGGATTGCCACTCCCCCTGCGCACTTTCCATCGCATAGCCCAACAGCATTCGCGTCAAACCAAATTGCCAGGTGTGTTGGCCTGTCGGCGGCAGTGCCAGTTCACGCACGTTGTCATCATCAATGCCCCAGCGAATGCCGGACTCATTCACCCACAAGCGGAGGTAGCGCAGCCCTTCTTCGTTGATATTGAAGCGCGCCGCCAGCACAGGAACATCCAGTAAAGCCAGCACATCCTCGGAGACAAAGCGGCTGTCCGGCAACGACAGCAGGCTAATAAACGCCTGTAAAACAGGATGGGACTGGCGCGCACGACGGTCAGAAATGGCATACGGTAAATAGCGATCGGCCGGTGCGCTGCCAAAAACAGCCTGGATAAAGGGGCTGTAGCTGTCGATATCCGCCACCATGACGATGATATCGCGCGGCGTCAGCGTTGGGTCCGCCGCCAGCATCGCCAGCAGGCGGTCATGAAGAATTTCCACCTCACGCTGTGGACTGTGGCAAACATGAAACGTTACGCTGGTGTCATTCGGCTCAAGTAAGCGCTTATTATCGCTGCGCGAATACTCCTCCAGATTAACGCCCGCCACGGCCCGGCTTTCCAGTTCAAGGATATCCGACTGAATGTTATGCAAAAGATTGTCAGGCGTGATATCCACAAACGCATCCAGCTCCTGGCTGTTTTCCAGTTCGGAAAGCAGGTAAATATAGTCCCGCCCCAGTTTGCCCCACGAGGCCAGCAGCGGGTTACTGACATCCTGTTCGCCGTCGCTGTTAAACAACTCTTCAGCATTCTGGCTATCACGAAACAGCGGCAGATGACGTTCTTCAAAGCTATGCCGACGCTGACGTGCCAGCAGCTTTGCCAGATACGCGGGGTCTTTAATATCACCCCAGTAGTAACGACATGGATTGGTAAACAGCAGATGAATTTCAATATGCTTCCCCAGCGCCTGCAGGGCCTGAAGATACACGGGCGGCAGTGCGGAAATGCCGCAAATAAAGACGCGAGCGGGCAGCCCCTGCGGACAGCTCGAGGTATTTTCCAGGGTCTGAATAAATCGCTGATATAAATTGGCGCGGTGCCAGCGCTCTTGCCCCAGCTCTGCGGTGTATTCCACCAACGCTTTCCACAACGGTGCCTGCCAGGCCTGAGACTCCCCCAATCCTTCAACCTGTTTCCCCGACTCCCACTGCGTCAACCAGTCAGGACGGTAGACTAAGTACTGGTCAAACAGGTCAGCGGCACGTGAGGAGAGCTGAAACAGCTTACGCTTGTCGGTATCGTCTGTCAGATACTGGCGCAGCAACGTGAACGCCTCGTCATCCAGCAACTGCGGCAGCAGCGTCATCAGCTTCCAGCTCATACTCTGCTTGCTGAACGCACTTTCTTTTGGGATATCCGGCAGTACCCGCACGAACATATCCCAGATAAAACTCGCAGGTAGCGGGAAGTCAATATTGGCGGCAATGCCGAACTTCTGTGCCAGGGTCATTTGTAGCCATTGCGCCATGCCGGTACTTTGAACCAGGATCATTTCAGGTTCAAAGGGATCGATGAGCCGGTCGCGCTCAACGATATATTCCATTAACGCTTCCAGCACATCCAGACGATTGGAGTGGTAGACCCTTAACATAGCGGCTCCTGACTACTGACTGTTCGGGCAGTGCAGACGCGTCATTTGACCTTGCCTGCCCAAGGGTGAAGAAAGTTTGACGTTGATGCTGACACATCCCGCCCGCGTTGTCTGCATTCGGTTTACCTGCCAGTTTAACGGCGACGGAAATGCCGTCATCTGGGTTTGCATCCACGCATGACGCCACAGCTGCTGGTACTGACTTCTGATGAGGAAACTGTTCATTAATACCCTTTGATACCCCGACAATGCGGTCACAATCATGACCATAAGCACCATTGCCAGCATCACTTCTGGCAGGCTAAAACCGCGTTGCCGGTTCAGGGTAGCAGGCACAGAGCAGCCTCTCTTAGCGGGCAGAAATCGCTCCAGCCATGTGCGGAAAATACAATATTGCCATCGATAACCTCGCCCTGCCGCCATAGTGACATCCCTTCATAGTCGGTAATAAGCAACACGTTATCCTCGCCATGTAATCGCAGGCATACGGCTGCATTCGTGGTTGAATCACGCCGGCATTGCACGGCCGGTTGCCGTTGCCAGGACTGCATACGTCCCCATTCCATGGCGGATTGCACCACAGCCTGGTGTTGCAAAGCCTGACTTTCCGTGGCAACGCGCGAAGCAAAACTGGCTTCCTGTTGGCTAAGCCCCTGGAGCAGCAGACCGCCGAGCAGCAGAAGCAAAAGCACCATCGCCAGGGACGATACGCCGCGTTCCCGGTTCACAGGTTAAACCCCGTCACGCTATAGCGCGCTTCAATAACCTTTTGTGGCGCACTTTTGCTGGCTCCGCGCAGACGCAAGGTCAGAACGGGCGCAAATCCGCTGATGTTCTGGCGTTCAACCTGAAATGTCTCAATCAGAACCGTGCCAGGATCGGTCATTTTATCCCAGCCCTTTCCATCGCAGGATGTCGCACCACGCAAGGTTTCCAGCACCTGGTCTTGTAAACGAAAACCTATCTGGTCCGCGTCTTTAGCTGGGGTTGTCTCCCAAATGCCGTTACCGTTAGCGTCCCAACGCGCAATTACGCAATCACCGTGTCCCGATATCACCAGCCCTTCACCGCTACAGTTTCCGTGACAGTACCCTGCCCGCTGGAGATGTTTAGCCACCGTATAGGCTCGCTGCCAGAGCTCATCTTCAAGGGCTAACTGGCGCGTGTTGAGCAATATATCGTGCTGAAGCGCCGGTAAAAAGCGCGCAGCCCCCAGTAGCAAAACGCTGCTGATAGCCATTGCGATCAGCACCTCCAGCAATGAAAAACCGCGTTCGTTTACCGACATACATCTGCCTCATCACGCTCACAAAGCCGAATTCGCCCCCAGTTCGATATCACCACCCACCGTTCACCCGCGGCATTTTTTAGGCCAATATGTCCAGCCCATGCGGTGTTGCGCAGGCCAAAAAAGGCCAGCGATGGCGTGATGTCTGCCATCTCAACATCATCCCAGCGCGGGATTAACACCAACGCAGAAGCGGGCTTACAGGTATTTTGAGCCGCAGCAGAGCTGACCAGACACCATGACGTTCCCTCTCTGATAACGCCGATGACATGGTCACGGTTATGCCAGTTGGCATCCTCGCGCAGTTGCAGCAGGTAGTCCTGCACCTGAACGACGGTTTGCCACAATCGTTGCTGTTGCTGCCAGCGTTTCCAGCCATATAGCCCTGACGCGCTGAGCGTGACGATGATGAGCATTGCCACCAGCGTTTCAATTAGCGTATAGCCCTGTTGTTTTTTCATGCCGCCAGTATGGCGATAAGGAAAATAATCACGAGTGGGGAATTCGGGTTATTCGGCGAGCTTCGGGGAATATATTCTTCGTTTCAGCGCATTGCAAAATTTCAGGAATCAGCGTTGAAAAACTGAAATCAGGGCAAAAAAAACCGACGCGCGAGGGCGTCGGTCGTGGCAGGATCGCGGTCGATTAGATAGCAACCGGCGCTTTAATACCAGGGTGCGGATCGTAACCTTCAATCTCGAAATCATCGAAACGATAGTCGAAGATAGAGTCAGGCTTACGCTTGATGACCAGCTTCGGCAAGGCACGCGGTTCGCGGCTGAGCTGCAGGTGCGTTTGCTCCATGTGGTTGCTGTACAGGTGCGTATCGCCGCCGGTCCAGACAAAATCACCGACTTCAAGGTTGCACTGCTGCGCCATCATATGGACCAGCAAAGCATAGCTGGCAATGTTAAACGGCAGGCCGAGGAACACATCGCACGAACGCTGATACAGCTGACAGGAGAGCTTGCCGTCTGCCACATAGAACTGGAAGAACGCATGGCACGGCGCCAGCGCCATCTTATCCAGTTCGCCTACGTTCCACGCAGAAACGATAATACGGCGAGAGTCCGGATCATTCTTCAACTGGTTAAGCACCGTGGTGATCTGATCAATATGGCGGCCATCTGGCGTTGGCCACGCGCGCCACTGTTTACCATAGACCGGGCCCAGATTGCCGTTTTCATCTGCCCACTCATCCCAGATAGAAACGTTGTTTTCGTGCAGGTAGGCCACGTTAGTGTCGCCCTGCAAAAACCACAGCAGTTCATGAATGATAGAGCGCAAATGGCAGCGTTTAGTGGTAACCAGCGGGAATCCTTCCTGCAGATTAAAACGCATCTGATGACCAAAAATGGAAAGCGTTCCGGTTCCGGTACGGTCGTTTTTCTGTGTGCCTTCATCCAGCACTTTTTGCATCAGTTCTAAATACTGTTTCATGATTCCTCAGGAAGCGTGTTGCTGTGGGCTGCGGCGGTACGCCCAAACCATCATAATGATACCGGCGACAATCATCGGGATAGACAGGATCTGCCCCATGCTGATGTACTGTACCCATTCGCCGGTAAACTGCTGATCCGGCTGGCGGAAAAATTCAACGATGATACGAAACGCGCCGTAGCCAATCAGGAACAGACCGGAGACCGAGCCCATCGGACGCGGTTTACGAATGAACAGGTTAAGAATGATAAACAGCACCACGCCTTCCAACGCCATCTCATAAAGCTGAGACGCGTGACGAGGCAGCGAACCGTAGGTATCGAAAATAGATTGCCACTGCGGGTTGGTTTGCAGCAGTAAGATGTCTTCGGTACGCGAGCCCGGGAACAACATGCTATATGAGAAGTTCGGGTCAACGCGTCCCCACAGTTCGCCGTTGATAAAGTTGCCCAGTCGGCCCGCACCCAGACCAAACGGAATCAAAGGAGCAATGAAGTCAGAGACCTGGAAGAACGAACGCTTGGTGCGTTTGGCGAAGATAATCATCACCAGGATCACACCGATGAGACCACCGTGGAATGACATTCCGCCATCCCAGACGCGGAACAGATACAGCGGATTATCAAGGAACAGCGGGAAGTTGTAGAACAGTACGTAACCGATACGCCCACCGAGGAACACCCCGAGGAAGCCTGCATAAAGTAAGTTTTCAACTTCGTTTTTGGTCCAGCCACTTCCTGGGCGATTAGCGCGGCGCGTCGCCAGCCACATCGCGAAAATAAACCCCACCAAATACATCATGCCGTACCAGTGAAGTGCGACGGGTCCAATTGAGAAAATGACCGGATCGAATTCCGGAAAATGCAGATAGCTACTGGTCATCTGTCACCACAAGTTCTTGTTATTTCGCTGAAGTCAGACAGCAATTGATAAGCGCGCCTGTATGATACAGGCGCTCCGAAGGTGCGAATGATAGCACAAGGGGATCACCACGCATGCCGGGAAGATGTAAAAGATCTGTATAGGTAAGCCAGACACCAACAGGGATGCCAGATGAAACCGTAATGATCAGGCCGACAATTCAGACTTACAGCCCCCCGCGAATCAAACCGCCCATACCGCGGCGTTCCATAAATGCCGCCACCTGATGGCGCACTTCCGTCGCCAGTTGCGCTTCCAGGCTGCGCTGTGCCAGCGTTTGCGCTTCATCAAAATCGATGTGGCGCAGCAGATATTTCACTCGTGCCACAGAACGACCGTTCATTGATAAGTGGCGAAAACCCAGACCGATTAAAATGGCCACACACATTGGGTCACCCGCCATTTCACCGCACAGGCGTAAATCGATGCCGCTTCTCTCGGCTTCCTGGGCAATCATCGCCAACGCACGTAACATCCCAGGATGCAGACTGTCATAAATGCTGGCGACCCGCGTATTGTTACGATCGACCGCCAGAATATATTGGGTCAGATCGTTAGTACCCACCGAGATAAAATCGACCCTGTTCGCCAGATGCGGCAGCATAAAGACCATCGACGGGACTTCCAGCATGATGCCGATACGCGGTTTCGGGATCGCGTAGCCGATCATCTCTTCCACTTCGCGCCCGGCGCGCTCAATCAAGCGCCGCGCTTCGTCGACTTCATCAATACTGGTGACCATCGGCAGCAAAATACTCAGGTTGCCGGTTGCCGCGTTGGCACGCAGCATTGCGCGGACCTGGATCAAAAAGATCTCCGGCTGATCGAGCGTAATGCGGATCCCGCGCCAGCCAAGGCACGGATTCTCTTCACTGATGGGCATGTAAGGCAGTTGCTTATCAGCCCCGATGTCCAGCGTACGCAGAGTCACCGGCTTGTCGTTAAACATTTGCAGCATGCCCTGATACTGGGCAACCTGTTCTTCTTCCGACGGAAACCCGCTTTGTAGCATGAACGGAATTTCGGTGCGATACAGCCCGATGCCGTCGATCCGGCTTCCCAGTTTTTGCTCGTGTTCCGGACTCAGCCCGGCGTTGAGCATCACCTTAACGCGCTCGCCGCTTTTCAACTGGGCTGGCTGGTTAACGTCATCTTCTGCCAGGCGACTGAGTTCAATCTCTTCACTGATAAGTCGCTGATATTCCTGAATCAAAACCGGTTCAGGATCAACCAGCAGCTCGCCGCGATAACCGTCCACCACCAGCGTACGGCGGTGGAGTACCGACGGCTGGATGTCGGCCCCCATCACAGTCGGAATACCCAGCGCGCGCACCATAATTGCCGCATGGGAGTTGGCAGCGCCGTCTCTGACCACCACACCAACTAGTCGGTCCTGCGGAAGCTCTGCCAGCGTGGTCGCAGAAAGCTCATCTGCCACCAACACGAAACGTTCCGGCCAGGCATTTGGCCCCTGAATCGAATCGTCAAGATGGAACAGCAGACGCTGGCCGAGCGCACGTAAATCCCCGGCCCGCTCTTTGAGATAGTTATCACTGAGGGCGGCAAACTGTTCAGCGAACTTCTCGATAATCGTTTTAACCGCCCACTCCGCCACCGAACCGTTGTCCACTTCTGCAAACAGCTCGCGGCGCAGACGGGTGTCGGAAAGCAGGTGCGAGTAAAGATCGAAGATCGCTGCCGTCTCTTTTTGTGCTCCCGCCGTAAAGCGCTTACTGTAGCGGCGGAATTCATTGGCGGCTTCTTCCAGCGCCTCAGTCAGTCGTTCGCGTTCTAGTACCGGATCCAGGGTTGACGCCTGATACACCTGCTCCATCAGCGGCAGCGTGGCATCCTGCCAGCCTTCGGCAATCGCCACGCCGGGTGCGGCAGGCAACGCACGAATGCGCGTTTGCCGGTATTGACCAAACAACGCGGTGAGCTGCGACTGAGAAAGAATGGCGGCCATTTGCGTGGCGAGCGTCACCAGGAATGACTCTTCGCTTTCATCGTACTGGCGCAGTTCACGCTGCTGGACCACCAGCACACCCAATAGCTGGCGGCGCTGAATGATCGGCACGCCTAAGAAGGCGCGGAATCGCTCTTCTTTTACTGAAGGGATGTATTTGAAGCTGGGGTGTTTTTGCGCATCGGCGAGGTTAATCGGTTCCGCCAGCCTGCCAACCAGGCCAACGATACCTTCATCAAACGCAAGCGCAACGGTGCGACCGCGTGGTTTTTTGAGTCCCCGGGTCGCCATCAGGTAATAACAACGTCGGTCGTGATCGGCCAGATAAACCGAGCAGACCTCTGTATCCATCGCAAGACAGATGTCGGTAACCAGAATATTCAGCGCCTCATTAAGACGCGGAGCACTGGCCACCTTTTCGACTATTTCGCGCAGGCGGGTGAGCATAATTTGCGTAGCTTAACCTCTTTTACGTCTGTACGCAGGTGCGCTTTGCGGCTTTGGGGTACTCTCCTGAAGCGCCATCACAACACTTGCGAATTCTTTCATCACCCTGCGATAGACATCGCGTTTAAATGACACTACCTGTCGAACCGGATACCAGTAACTCACCCAACGCCAGCCATCGAACTCGGGCGTGCTGCTGGTTTGCATATTGATCTCAGCATCGCTGCTTACCAATTGCAGAAGGAACCATTTTTGTTTCTGGCCGATACAAACCGGCTTCGTGTCCCAACGCACCAAACGTTTCGGTAACTTGTAACGCAACCAGTTACGAGTAGAAGCCAGGATCCGCACATCTTTACGACTGAGGCCCACTTCTTCAAACAGTTCCCGGTACATCGCCTGCTCTGCTGTCTCTCCCGCGTTTATCCCACCTTGCGGGAATTGCCAGGAGTGCTGACCAAATCGCCGGGCCCACATGACCTGCCCCTGGCGGTTACAAATTACTATTCCTACATTCGGGCGGTAGCCATCGTCATCAATCACCGGACTACCTCAACATAAACCTTATATATAAACGATTGTTTCACACTCCTGAGAGGCGGTAAACCACTGTGTTAAGCACACGAGACTCTAATAACAATTGAATAACTCACAGCAAAGGACTGAGTTATAAACAGAGGTAGGCTGAGTTAGGCGATTTTATTCACCTTTTCTGTGGATATAGTTGTGAAGAAGTACGGAATTACTATGGGAAAACCCGGAACAGTCTGAATATGACCTTTGTCACATATAAAAATTAGTCGTCTATATTCATTGAGTTAAAAGCAAATACTGTCACCCAGCACACAGAAATGTGATGTACATCACGCATACGATCCTCGAGCTGATGAAAGATCAACCAGCGTTGGTTTTATCCACAGATTGTGCCAATAAGTTAGGCACAATTTGTGTGAAAATTCGATTTTCGTCGCACGTCAAGGCTGTAAATTGAAACAGTAGTGGGGGTTTTTCACAGTTATCCCATCTTTCTGTGGATAACATGGTGTAAGATCCTGTTCATTGTCAGTGACCAGAATTGGAAAACTTCATCGCTTGTTGCGCAACTCTTGATTATGAAATTTAAAAATCAATATAAATCAGATAATTGAGTAAAACTTGTGGAAAAAGATAAACTCTGTCCACTCGGTATAAAATCATTGCTCATTTTTTCGCCTAAGGGTTAACTCAATGTCAGAACTCCAGCCACTGCTTTCTCCCCCTGAATCCGAAGCCCTGCTGCTTGCCCAGGCACGGCGGCTTTCAGGCTACACGTTAGGGGAGCTGGCGGCAATGGCGGGGATTGTAACCCCCAACGATTTGAAACGGGACAAAGGCTGGATCGGCGTACTGCTGGAGATCTGGCTCGGCGCCAGCGCGGGCAGCAAGCCGGAGCAGGATTTTGCGGCGCTAGGCGTAGAGCTGAAAACGATCCCTGTGGACAGTCTTGGCAGACCGCTGGAAACCACCTTCGTTTGCGTAGCACCATTAACCGGCAATACCGGCGTAACATGGGAAACCAGCCATGTCCGCCATAAGCTTAAACGTGTGCTGTGGGTGCCGGTGGAAGGGGAGCGCAGCATCCCGTTAGCCCAACGTCGCGTAGGATCCCCGCTGTTATGGAGCCCGAATGAAGAAGAAGATAACCAGCTACGCCTGGACTGGGAAGAATTGATGGACATGATTGTGCTGGGCTACGTCGAACGCATCACCGCCCGCCATGGGGAAGTGTTACAGCTACGCCCAAAAGCCGCCAATGCGAAAGCGCTAACCGAAGCCATTGGCGCGAATGGCGAGCCTATTCTGACGCTACCGCGCGGTTTTTATCTAAAAAAGAACTTCACGCGCGCGCTGCTGGAGCGTCATTTTTTATTCCAGGCGTAATAGGCGCAGCCCGGCCTTTCGCCCGCCGCGTTACGCGCCTATAATTAGCGCTTCTTTTTTTTGGCAGGACTTTGTTCGATGTTATTTGCATGGATAACCGATCCTAACGCCTGGCTGGCGCTCGGTACGCTGACGCTGCTGGAGATCGTTCTGGGGATCGACAATATTATTTTCCTTTCTTTGGTCGTTGCTAAACTCCCGACCGCACAACGCAGTCATGCCCGACGTATCGGGCTGGCGGCAGCGATGATCATGCGTCTGGCACTACTGGCGTCTATCGCCTGGGTCACGCGTCTGACCAACCCGCTGTTTGAGGTGTTTGGCGAGGCGATCTCAGCGCGTGACCTGATCCTTCTGCTTGGTGGATTGTTCCTGATCTGGAAAGCCAGTAAGGAGATTCATGAGTCTATAGAAGGTGAAGAAGAAGGGCTGAAAACACGCGTATCCTCGTTCCTCGGGGCGATTGTGCAGATCATGTTGTTAGACATTATCTTCAGCCTGGACTCCGTCATCACCGCAGTAGGCTTGTCCGATCATCTGTTTATCATGATGGCGGCGGTAGTTATTGCCGTCGGCGTGATGATGTTTGCGGCACGCCCGATTGGTGAATTTGTGGATCGCCACCCCTCGGTAAAAATGCTGGCACTCTCTTTCCTGATCCTGGTCGGCTTCACGCTGATTCTGGAAAGTTTCGATGTGCATGTGCCGAAAGGGTACATTTATTTCGCCATGTTCTTCTCTATCGGTGTAGAGACCCTGAACCTGTTGCGCAATAAAAAGAACCCGCTCTGACCCCATCAGTCGCTCTCCCGCAAGGGGAGCGACGACCCACATCACCTTTTCTTCTCACAGATTAAGATTTTACTGCTTTCGCCCGGCATAACTTCGCGTTATTACTAAACTAGTGTCAGACGCAGGCCACGTGAGGATAAATAGATGAAAAAATGGGCAGTTTTAATTTCCGCGGTAGGATTGGCTTTCGCCGTTTCTGGATGCAGCAGTGATTATGTGATGGCGACCAAAGATGGTCGGATGATCCTGACCGACGGTAAACCCGAAATTGATGATGATACCGGTCTGGTGAGCTATCACGACCAGCAAGGCAATGCCATGCAGATTAACCGCGACGACGTATCTCAAATCATTGAGCGTTGATGGTTGAGGTCAGCCACGCTGCTGGCCTTAACAATTTTGCTTCCCTTTTTCCCTTCCCTCAGCCATTTTTATAATCCTTATGTTGTGATTATAAAAAGGAAACGGCTATGCAATATCACCGTATACCCCACAGCTCGCTGGAAGTCAGTACACTGGGGCTGGGCACAATGACGTTTGGTGAACAAAACAGCGAAGCCGACGCACATGCACAGCTTGACTATGCCGTAGCACAAGGCATCAATTTAATCGACGTTGCCGAGATGTATCCGGTCCCGCCACGCCCGGAAACCCAGGGCCTCACGGAAACCTACGTCGGCAACTGGCTCGCTAAACACGGCAGCCGTGAAAAACTGATCGTCGCCTCGAAGGTCAGCGGGCCGTCGCGTAATAATGACAGCGGCATTCGCCCGAATCAGGCGCTGGATCGTAAAAACATTCGCCAGGCACTGAACGACAGCCTCAAACGCCTGCAAACCGATTATCTGGACCTGTATCAGGTTCACTGGCCACAGCGTCCAACCAACTGCTTTGGCAAGCTGGGCTACAGCTGGACAGACTCCGCTCCGGTAGTCACCCTGCTGGAAACGTTGGAAGCGCTAACTGAATTTCAGCGCGCCGGGAAAATTCGCTATATCGGCGTGTCCAACGAAACCGCATTTGGCGTCATGCGCTATTTACACCTGGCGGACAAACACGATCTGCCGCGCATTGTCACTATCCAGAACCCCTACAGCCTGCTGAACCGTAGCTTTGAAGTGGGATTAGCGGAAGTCAGCCAGTACGAAGGCATTGAACTGCTGGCCTACTCGTGCCTGGGCTTTGGCACATTAACCGGTAAGTACCTGAACGGCGCGCAGCCTGCAGGCGCACGCCATACGCTGTTTAGTCGCTTCACGCGCTACAGCGGCGAGCAGACGCAAAAAGCCGTCGCCGCCTACGTAGATATCGCCAAACGCCATAATCTGGACCCGGCGCAGATGGCACTGGCCTTTGTGCGTCGCCAGCCGTTTGTCGCCAGCACCCTGCTGGGGGCGACAACTATGGAGCAGCTAAAAACCAATGTCGAAAGTTTGCATCTGACGTTAAGCGAAGAGGTACTGGCAGAGATTGAAGCGGTGCATCAGGTTTATACCTATCCTGCACCGTAACGTGTAGTGCCTGATGGCGCTACGCTTATCAGGCCTACAAAAACAAGCCGTACTGTAGGCCGGATAAGGCAACGCCGCCATCCGGCAACAGCACGTAACAGGCTAATGGCGACGTTGCCAGATCCACAGCGCCGTAATCGCCAGCGCGAACAGCCCGCCAAAGCCAATTCCGATAGCAACTGCCGGAATGCCCACCAGCACCGCCAGCGAGTAAATACCGAGCATCAGCAGCATGGCGCTGTTTTCACCCAGATTTTGCACCGCGATGGCATTACCCGCGCCGACGCTTTTTTTGCCTCGTTCCTGCAACAACGCATTCAGCGGCACAACAAAGAAACCGCCCAGCACACCAATAAGCATCAGCAGCCCATAGGACGGCAACAGCGCATGCTGCAGAGATAAGAACAGTACGCCGACGCCAATCAGGATCCCCGCAGGCATGCAGCGAGACACTGTCTCCAGCGTGACCAGCTTGGCCGCAGCACCCGCGCCAACAACAATCCCAATTGCCACCATCGCGTTGAGATAGGTCGGTGTGGCGTTATCGGTAATCCCCAACGCTACCGGCACCCACAGTACCAGCAGAAAACGCAGCGTCACCCCCGCGCCCCAAAACAGGCTGGTTCCCACCAACGAGAAGCGCGTTTCACCGTTGCGCCACAGCGAAGACGCCGCGCAGAAGAAGCTGCGCGTCATTTTCCCCAGATGCCACGACTGACCAGGACGCGCGGCGGCCAGTTTCGGGATTGACAGGTTCGCCACCACCGCACCCGCATAGGCCAGCGCGCAAACCGAGAGCGCGGCTATCACATGCCAGTCGGCCAGCACACCGCCAGCCACCGAGCCCAGCAGAATAGCAGCGATGGTTGAGGCTTCCATCAGACCGTTAGCTTTCACCAGTTTATCGCCGGTGGTCAGTTCCCCGAGAATGCCATACTTGGCCGGTGAATACGCCGCCGCGCCAACGCCCACTAGCGTGTACCCCAGAAAAGGGTTAACACCGAAGCAAATACTTGCCGCCCCCAGCAGTTTGAGACCGTTAGCGAACATCATCACTCTGCCTTTGGCAAAGCTGTCCGCTACCTGCCCGACAAAAGGGGCGAAAAGAATGTAAGCACCCACAAACACCATTTGCAGGATCGGCTGGCTCCAGTCCGGATAGAATTGCTCTTTCAGCAACGCCAGGGTGGCAAACAGCAGCGCGTTATCGCCAAACGCCGACAGAAACTGCGCGGCGATAACGGACATCATCCCTTTGGACCAGATTGAAGTGTTAGTGTGTACTGACTCACGCATGTTGTTGTTCCGGTTCATCAACCCAGCTTTTCAGCGTTACAAAGTCCGGCTTACCGCTGCCGAGGAGAGGGAGTTGCTTCAGATGGCGAATATCACGCGGCACGGCGAGCTCAGGGATGCCGTGGGCCCGCGCATGCTGCAGCAGTTTTTCACGCGTCAGCTCGCTGTCAGTGGTGAACAACACCAGCGCCTCACCTTTGCTGGCATCACTCTTGATAGCTGTGGCGTGCATTTTGTCAGCAGAGACCGCCAGCGCCAGCTGCTCCACCATTTCCAGCGATACCATCTCACCAGCAATTTTCGCAAAGCGCTTGGCGCGCCCCTGAATCTGCACAAAGCCGTTCTCGTCAAAACGCACAATGTCACCGGTGTCATACCAGCCGCGCTCAACCTCGCCCTGTGCATTTTCTGCCGTCGGCACTTCCAGTACACCCGGTTTTTCAACGCGCAAATAGCCGCTCATAATGTTCGGACCTTTCAACTGCAAACGTCCGCCGTCTTCAATGCCTGGAACCGCCAGCAGTCGGGCATCCATACCGGGCAGAATACGCCCTACCGTGCCTGATTTTGCCGCCATCGGCACGTTAATCGACACCACCGGCGCACATTCCGTCACGCCATAACCTTCAAGTACACGCAACCCAAACTTCTCCTGCCACAGTTGCTTTGTGGTGTCCTGCAGCTTTTCAGCTCCCGCTACCACGTAGCGCAGGCGGTGGAAATCATAAGGATGGGCAAAGCGCGCGTAGTTGCCGAGGAACGTCGAGGTGCCAAACAGCACGGTGCAGTTTCGGTCATACACCAGTTCCGGCACAATGCGATAATGCAGCGGGCTGGGATAGAGAAAGACTTCGGCACCGGTCAGGAGCGGCGTAAACAGCCCCACCGTCAGGCCAAAAGAGTGGAACAACGGCAGCGCCGACATAAAGCGATCGTCGGCGGTGAAGTCGGCAATGGTTTTAATTTGCTCGACGTTCGCCAGAATGCTTTTGTGGCTGTGCACCACACCTTTCGGATGGCCCTCAGAGCCGGAGGTAAAGAGGATCACCGCAGCCTCTTCAGGCTGCTGCTTCACCTGAGCCAGGTGCGGCATCAGCAGATGAGAGAAAATCCACACTTTATCGTTAAAGGTAACATCGGCTTTTAAATCTTCCAGGTACACCCAGCGCACCTGGGTAAGCTGTTCCGGCAGATGCCAGAGTTTGCCTTTGTCGAGAAACTGGCGGGAGGTAAAAATCGTTTTGATTTCGGAGGCGGTAATGGCGCTGGTCAGCCCTTTTACGCCCGCCGTGTAGTTCATCATGGCCGGAATACGTCGACGGGCAATAGCGCCAAAAATCACAGCCGCGCTAATCCCCGCATTGGGGAGCATCAGACCAATCTTCTCACCTTCTACGCTGTATTTTTCCAGAATACGAGCAACAAACAGCGTTTTGGTCAGCAGTTTGCGATAGCTGTCCGGGGTAAAGTTAACGTCTTCAATGCAGTTTTTTCCTGCGCCAAAACGGTACTTCGCCGCCAGCAGAGACTCATACAACGTTTCACGCGGTCGTACGGCCATGCGCGCTTCCATCATAATCTGGTGCAGCATTTCACCGGCCATCTTGCGGCGATCGCGCGCGCGCGGCGCTTCTGGCATCGGTAACTGCGTAGGCGGCAGGATATGTAGCTGAATCCGCGGGAAGAAACGTCGTTTAACTAAACCTTTCAGGCGGCTAAAGTAGCTCAGCTCAGCGCCCTCAATGCGCACTGGCACCACCGTCGCGCCCGATTTCGCAGCAACAAATCCGGCACCATCATAGATTTTCATCAATGAACCGGTAGTCGAAATACGACCTTCCGGGAAAATAACCACCGGACGTCCCTGCTCAACCAGGCGAACCAGATGTTTAATTGACATCGGTTTAGTGGGGTCTAGCGGCACGAAATCAATCAGCGGGGTGAGCCAGCGCATGTACCATTGTTGACTGATCGAGGTGTACACCGCAAAGACCGGTCGAATCGGTAGGAACAGCGCCAGCAGCATGCCATCAATAAAGGAGACATGATTAGGAGTGATTAAGACGCGTTCTCCCTGTAGCGCACTGACATCGCCCGTAACGCGAACGCGGAAAAGCACGCGAAACACATTGCGAAAAAACCCTAATAGCATTTCAACTCCCTGTACCATCAATTATCTAAAGATGAATGGTGGCAGATTATACGAGTTGTGGGGGAGGTGCGACAGGTAAATGGAATCCGAAAAAAGAGGCGAAAAAAAACCTGCGCATCCGCGCAGGTTGGTGCAAGAGACAGGTACGAAATGCGTACCGAATAATCTCACCAATCAATACCTCTGGGATCTTGATTGTGGTCGCCACCGGGCCGATACGCCAGTCCGAAAACGCAAAGGAATGAACCCAAGTGCAACCAGTTGTGTAAATTATCGCTTACTGTTACAGATGCGCGTAAAGGCAAAAAAAAACCTGCGCATCTGCGCAGGTTGGTGTAAATCTTGTGATCAACCCGAAAGCTGATTTCACCTATCAATACCTCTGGGATCCCAACTCTAGCAATCCTGTCTTTCTCCTCGCCAGCGAACAATCGCAACAGGTCATCGCAAAGTGTAAGCAAAGATTTTCATTCTCTCTTTCTGTCTTACTTCGCTCGTGTGCGCTCACATTTGCGCAGTCCTGATGGGCAATCTGCTTGAACAACCAGCCATTTTCCGTAACACTGACGGAATGTAAGCGTTTACCCACAACAGGTACTATCATGGCGACTATAAAGGACGTAGCCCAACTCGCTGGTGTATCAGTCGCCACCGTTTCTCGCGTGATCAATCATTCCCCTAAAGCCAGCGAAGCCTCTCGCCTGGCTGTGATGAGTGCAATGGAATCACTCAACTACCACCCTAATGCCAACGCGCGTGCGCTGGCACAGCAATCCACCGAGACCGTCGGTCTGGTGGTGGGTGATGTGTCCGATCCATTCTTCGGGGCAATGGTTAAAGCTGTCGAGCAGGTGGCCTATAACACGGGTAATTTTTTACTGATTGGTAACGGCTACCATAACGAGCAGAAAGAACGTCAGGCGATTGAGCAACTTATTCGCCACCGCTGCGCGGCTCTGGTGGTTCACGCAAAAATTATCCCGGACGCGGAGCTGGCGTCATTAATGAAACAAATTCCCGGCATGGTGCTTATCAACCGCATTCTGCCCGGCTTCGAACAGCGCTGCGTTGCGCTTGATGACCGTTACGGCGCATGGCTGGCAACCCGCCACCTCATCCAGCAGGGCCATACGCGCATCGGCTACCTGTGCTCTAACCACAGTATTTCTGATGCAGAAGATCGTCTGCAGGGCTATTACGATGCACTGGCAGAAAGCAACATCCCGGTCAACGATCGGCTGGTGACCTTCGGTGAACCGGACGAAAGCGGCGGCGAACAGGCAATGACGGAACTGCTGGGACGTGGCAAGAACTTCACCGCTGTCGCCTGCTATAACGACTCAATGGCGGCAGGTGCTATGGGTGTATTAAATGATAATAGCATCGATGTACCGGGCGAAATATCACTGATCGGTTTTGATGATGTGCTGGTTTCCCGCTACGTGCGTCCACGGCTGACGACGGTACGCTACCCAATAGTAACGATGGCAACCCAGGCCGCCGAACTGGCACTGGCGTTGGCCGACAACCTTCCGGCACCGGAAATAACGCATGTATTCAACCCTACGCTGGTCCGTCGACATTCCGTTTCGACGCTGACAGAATCAGGGAATTCTTCGTCAAAGGATTAATCAGGATAGCGTCATGACAACGATGTTGGATGTTTCTCGTCATGCTGGCGTATCAAAAGCGACCGTTTCGCGTGTGCTGAACGGAACGGGTCAAGTCAAAGAAAGCACGCGCCAGAAAGTCTTTAATGCCATGCAGGCCTTAGACTACCGCCCTAATTTTTTGGCGCGTTCGCTGGCGAACCGTACCAGTAACAGCATTGGCCTGGTGGTTTCCACATTCGATGGCTTCTACTTTGGCCGTCTGCTGCAACAGGCTTCACGCCAAACCGAATCCCACGGCAAACAGCTGATCGTGACCGACGGCCACGATACGCCGGAGCGCGAACAGGAAGCGGTACAAATGCTGGCCGACCGCCAGTGCGACGCCATTATTCTTTACACCCGCTATATGAGCGAAAAAGCGATTATGTCGCTGATGCATAGCATTAATATGCCACTGCTGGTCATTAATCGCGATGTCAGCCAGGCCCGCGACCGGGCAATTTTCTTTGAACAAGAAAATGCGGCGTATCAGGCGGTAAGTTACCTGATTTCACAAGGCCATAGCGATATCGCCTGTATCACCGTCCCGCACCATACCCCGACCGGTAAGTCACGCCTGATGGGATATCGTAAGGCGCTGGAAAAGCACGGTATTCCCTGGGATCCCGCGAAAGTTAAATACGGTGATTCTACGATGATGAGAGGCTTCGAGGCCTGCCGTGAATTGCTGGAGGAAGGGGTGATTTTCAGCGCCCTCTTTGCCTGTAACGATGATATGGCATTGGGTGCCTCAAAAGCATTACATCAGGCCGGACTGAAGATCCCGCAGGATGTATCGCTGTTTGGTTTTGATGATGCCCCCAGCGCCAAATGGCTGGAGCCGGGGCTGTCGACCGTCTATCTGCCGATTGATAGCATGATCACCACGGCCATCGACCAGGCCGTCCGCCTGGCGAACGGTGAGAACGTTGAACCCATCCCGCCGTTTACCGGCACGTTGATATTGCGTGATTCGGTCACAACCGGGCCGTTTTACGAATAGTGCCGGGATACATTCGTGCATATTTGTAGGCCTGATAAGCGTAGCGCCATCAGGCATCACCGCGCACATTGCAGGATGGCGGCTACCGCCTTATCCGGCCTACACCCGGCCAAGCGCAGCGCCGCCGGGAATCCCATCTCTCAAATAAGTTCCAGCGCTAACAGCTCATCAATGGTCTGGCGACGACGAATCAGTCGCGCCACGCCGTTATCAAACAGCACTTCCGGTAGCAGCGGTCGGCTGTTGTAATTCGACGACATCGACGCACCGTAAGCCCCGGTGTCGTGTAGCACCAGATAATCGCCCGGTACAACCGCTGGCAGCAGACGCGTTTCGACTTTGCCGCCCTCCTGCTGGGTAAACACATCACCAGATTCACATAGCGGCCCGGCAACCACCGTGTCAATCTGCGCGGCCTGCTCTAACGAACGACCATCACCCGCCAGCGCCGAAATGTGGTGATAACTACCGTACATCGCCGGGCGCATCAGATCGTTAAAACCGGCGTCGATCAATACAAAGTGGCGGCTACCCATCTCTTTAACGCTGCGTACTTGCGCCACCAGCACACCCGCTTCGGCCACCAGAAAACGCCCAGGCTCGATCTCAAGTTTCACCGGATGCCCCAGATGTTTAGCAATTTGCTCACGCGCGGCGTTCCACAGACCAAAGTAGTGATCGGTATTGATCGCCTCTTCCCCTTCACGATACGGGATCGATAAGCCTCCACCCGCCGAGATCGCGTCAAGATCCTGACCAAACTCCACCACTTGACGCACCATTGCGCCGCACACTTGCTCCAGATGACCGTAATCCACGCCAGAACCGATATGCATATGAATGCCGACCAGCTTCAACTGATAGCGCTGGATCACTTCCAGTGCCGCCGGAAGATCGCTATACCAGATCCCGTGCTTGCTATTTTCACCGCCGGTATTGGTTTTCTGGCTGTGCCCATGACCAAAACCAGGGTTAACACGCAGCCACACGCGGTGACCCGGCGACAGCTGGCCCAGTTGCTCAAGCATATCCACCGAACCGGCATTCACCGGGATCTGCAGCTCGTGCACCCGCGCCAGCGTCGCACCATCAATCATATCTGCGGTAAAGACAATATCATCGTTACCCGGCACGAACCCCGCCGCCAGCGCACGTTCAATCTCGCCTAATGAGACGGAATCCACCTTCACGCCCTGCTCGCGCATCAGGCGCAGGATATGAATATTTGAGCACGCCTTCTGGGCAAATCGCACCACGTCAAACTGGCCGAGTTTAGCAATCTGCGTACGGATGATTTGCGCATCATAAACCCACACCGGACAGCCGAATTCGGCGGGCAGGCGCAGCAGGTTATCAGCGGTCAGGTCAGTATCGGTATTGTTGAGTGGGCGTGGCATAGCAAACTCCGGTATCTGTTTTTTATGATTACGCCACAGCCTGAAGATAATAAAAAATATCGTTTTATCGTGAGTCTATGCAAAAATGATATGGACTAGTTGATTCGAGGAATGCCCATGCCTGCCGTTAACCTGCGCCATATCGAAATCTTTCACGCCATCATGACGGCGGGCAACCTGACGGAAGCCGCACGGATGCTGAATACCTCGCAGCCGACCGTCAGCCGCGAGCTGGCGCGATTCGAGCAGGTACTGGGATTGAAGCTGTTTGAGCGCAGCCGTGGACGGCTACACCCAACGGTGCAAGGACTGCGATTATTCGAAGAAGTACAGCGTTCCTGGTACGGCCTGGATCGGATTGTGAGCGCCGCCGAAAGCCTGCGTGAGTTCCGCCAGGGGGAGTTATCGATTGTTTGTCTGCCGGTCTTTTCACAATCCTTTTTGCCCTCGCTGCTGCAACCGTTTCTGGCGCGCTATCCGCAGGTGAATATTCAGATTGTGCCGCAGGAGTCTCCACTGCTGGAGGAGTGGCTGTCGGCACAGCGTCACGATTTAGGCATAACGGAGACGCTGCATACTCCCGCCGGAACCGAACGTACGCCGCTGCTGACACTAAACGAAGTGTGCGTATTGCCCCAGGGGCATCCGCTGGCGGCAAAATCAGTCTTAACACCACAGGATTTTCAGGGCGAAAATTACATCAGCCTGTCGCTAACGGACAGCTACCGCCAGTTGCTCGATGCCCTGTTCCTTGAGCATCAAGTTAAACGGCGGATGGTGGTGGAGACGCACAGCGCCGCCTCTGTTTGTGCGATGGTGCGTGCCGGGGTGGGGATCTCCGTGGTCAACCCGCTCACCGCACTGGACTATGCCACCAGCGGCGTGGTAGTGCGCCGATTTAGCCTCGACGTCCCCTTTACCGTCAGCCTGATTCGCCCGCTGCACCGCCCTACCTCCACGCTGGTTGATACGTTCACAACCCATCTGCAAACTCACCTTCCGCACCTGCTCGATCCACTGGATACTATTTTAAACCTGCCTACGACAACATAAATTCCACCGCATCCGCCGCGTGAATCGCCGCCGTATCAAACACCGGTAGTGGGCTTAATTCTGCTGGCACCAGCAGACCAATCTCGGTACAGCCAAAAATCACCCCTTGCGCTCCCTGGCTCGCCAGGTCGCCTATCACACTCAGGTAATAGTCGCGCGAGGCGTCGCTGAATTCGCCGAGGCACAGCTCGTCAAAAATTATCTGGTTAATTTTCTGCCTATCGCCTTGTTCAGGAATCAACGTGCTAATACCAAATTCATCCTGTAGGCGACCGCGATAGAAATCCTGCTCCATGGTGTAGCGCGTACCCAACAGCGCCACATTACTCATATTCTGCTGACTGATGGCGCGTCCTGTTGCATCCGCAATATGGAGGAACGGCACATCACAGGCGGCTTCAATCGCCCCGGCCACCTTATGCATGGTGTTGGTACACAGCACAATGCCCTCGGCACCGGCCTGCTGAAGTCCCCGCGCGGCCTGCGCCAGAATGTCGCCCGCTTTACCCCACTCGCCACAACTCTGACACAGCTCAATCTCATGGAAATCCACGCTGTGCAGTAGGATCTGCGCCGAATGCAGGCCACCCAATTGCTGTTTTACGCCTTCGTTAATCAAGCGATAATAAGGAATGGTCGATTCCCAGCTCATACCACCTAACAGACCGATCGTTTTCATCATTTTCCCCGCGTTCGTTACCGTCATGCCAGTGAAGCAAAGATGTGATCAACTTTCCACATCTGTGAGCAAGCGTTTCTTTTTTACTCTTTCTGATATAAATTTAATGAAACATTGTTTCAACATACTACAGGACTGCCGGATGTTTATTTTTCATAAAGAAACCACCCTTGAAGATTTGGGCAATGGCGTGAGCCGCCGCATTCTGGCTCACGATGGCAAAATGATGGCCGTTGAAGTCAACTTTGAACAAGGCGCAGTTGGCCCAATGCACTGCCACCCGCACGAGCAGCTAACCTACGTGCTGTCAGGTGAATTTGAATTTACCATTGGCGAAGAAAAGCATGTCGTGCGCGCCGGTGACACGTTATATAAACAACCCAATATTATGCACGGCTGCGTGTGTTTAAAGCCGGGAACATTACTGGATACCTTCACACCGGTACGTGAAGACTTCCTGAAAAAATAATGTCCCCCTTTATTTCAAGCCTTCCTTAGTGGAAGGCTTTTTTATGCCCGCAATAGCATTGTTAGCATGTTAATAATATAAATTTCATTACTTTAACCCGCCCAAAAAGCTGCCATACATGTCGTCATAACCCATAGAAATCCGGCAGGGATTTTTAAAATATGACGCGCACCTCACCTATTTGAAACGCCGTTTCGACTTTGATCACATTTCCATCATTATGTGAATGACGTAGAAACAAATCGCAATAAAATAAATTAAAACGATGTTTTACAAATCAAGAACGGCGGTTCATTCATGTTAATCGTTAGGATGACAACCGGTTAATGACAACATTAAAAGCATTGTATATCAATCATTAACAGGGAGCATTGGTATCGCAAACAGACACAGAACGCCGACACACCGGGCATCCAGAGAGTATGTCCGGTTCGTTACAACCGAATCCGTATTAAACCATTACTCGCCAGGTAGGTATGTATGAATGAAAACAGAATGCTGGGATTGGCGTGGATATCACCCTACATCATAGGGTTGATAATCTTTACTGCCTTCCCATTCGTTTCATCTTTCTTCCTCAGTTTTACTGAGTATGACTTGATGAGTCCACCGGTGTTTAACGGCATCGAGAACTATCGCTACATGCTGACAGAAGATGCTCTCTTCTGGAAATCCATGGGCGTGACGTTCGCCTACGTATTTTTGACAATCCCATTAAAACTGGCATTTGCATTAGGGATTGCGTTTGTTCTTAACTTTAAATTACGCGGTATCGGCTTCTTCCGTACGGCTTACTATATTCCGTCCATCCTCGGTAGCTCCGTGGCTATCGCCGTGCTGTGGCGTGCGCTGTTTGCCATCGACGGTCTGCTGAACAGTTTTATCGGTGTATTAGGCTTTGACCCGGTTAACTGGCTGGGTGAACCCTCGCTGGCACTGATGTCCGTGACCCTACTGCGCGTCTGGCAGTTTGGCTCCGCGATGGTTATCTTCCTCGCGGCGTTGCAAAACGTACCGCAGTCTCAGTATGAAGCGGCAATGATCGATGGCGCATCCAAATGGCAGATGTTTATGAAAGTCACCGTGCCGTTGATTACGCCGGTTATCTTCTTCAACTTCATCATGCAGACCACACAGGCATTCCAGGAGTTTACTGGCCCGTACGTGATAACCGGCGGCGGACCAACCTACTCCACCTACCTGTTCTCCCTGTACATCTACGACACGGCCTTCAAGTACTTTGACATGGGCTACGGCGCGGCGCTGGCCTGGGTATTGTTCCTGGTTGTTGCGGTCTTTGCGGCCATTGCCTTCAAGTCTTCGAAATACTGGGTGTTCTATTCCGCCGATAAGGGAGGCAAAAATGGCTGATATCCAACAAATCTCTGAAGCTCAGAGCATCGCTGAGCGTGAAGTTGCCCGCACCCTGCGTCGGGAAAAAATTAACGCGGCCATCCGCTACGTGATCCTGCTGTTGGTAGGGCTGCTGATGCTGTACCCGCTGGTGTGGATGTTCTCGGCCTCGTTCAAACCGAACCACGAGATCTTCACCACCCTGAGCCTGTGGCCTGCAAACGCCACCTGGGATGGCTTCGTCAACGGCTGGAAAACCGGTACCGAATACACCTTCGGCCATTACATGCTGAACACCTTTAAGTATGTGATTCCGAAAGTCATCCTGACCATTATCTCTTCCACCATCGTGGCATACGGCTTTGCCCGCTTCGAGATCCCATGGAAGAAATTCTGGTTCGCCACGCTCATCACCACCATGCTGCTGCCAAGCACCGTCTTGCTGATCCCGCAGTACCTGATGTTCCGTGAAATGGGCATGCTGAACAGCTATATGCCGCTGTACCTGCCGCTGGCCTTCGCCACGCAAGGGTTCTTTGTCTTCATGCTGATTCAGTTCCTGCGCGGCGTACCGCGTGACATGGAAGAAGCGGCGCAGATTGACGGCTGTAACTCCTTCCAGGTGCTGTGGTACGTGGTGGTGCCGATTCTGAAACCGGCCATCATCTCTGTCGCTCTGTTCCAGTTCATGTGGTCAATGAACGACTTTATCGGGCCGCTGATTTATGTCTACAGCGTGGATAAATACCCGATTGCACTGGCGCTGAAAATGTCCATCGACGTTACCGAAGGTGCGCCGTGGAACGAAATTCTGGCAATGGCGAGTATCTCCATTCTGCCATCCATCATTGTGTTCTTCCTGGCACAACGCTACTTCGTACAGGGCGTTACCAGCAGCGGAATTAAAGGTTAAGAGGGAAATATCATGGCTGAAGTGATTTTTAATAAACTGGAAAAAGTGTACTCCAACGGCTTCAAAGCGGTACATGGTATCGACCTGAAAATTGCAGAAGGGGAATTCATGGTGATTGTCGGGCCATCCGGCTGCGCCAAGTCTACCACCCTGCGTATGCTGGCCGGTCTGGAAACCATCAGCGGCGGCGAAGTGCGTATCGGCGAGAAGATTGTGAACAATCTGGCACCGAAGGAGCGCGGGATTGCGATGGTGTTCCAGAACTATGCGCTGTACCCGCACATGACGGTGCGTGAGAACCTGGCGTTCGGCCTGAAGCTAAGCAAAATGCCGAAGGCACAGATTGATGCCCAGGTAAACGAAGCAGCGAAGATCCTCGAACTGGAAGAACTGCTGGAGCGCCTGCCTCGTCAGCTCTCCGGTGGTCAGGCACAGCGTGTGGCCGTTGGCCGCGCGATTGTGAAGAAACCGGACGTGTTCCTGTTCGACGAACCGTTGTCCAACCTTGATGCCAAATTGCGTGCCTCAATGCGTATCCGTATTTCCGACCTGCACAAGCAGTTGAAGAAATCCGGCAAGCCGGCCACCACCGTGTACGTGACCCACGATCAGACCGAAGCGATGACCATGGGTGACCGCATCTGCGTGATGAAACTGGGACACATCATGCAGGTTGATACCCCGGATAACCTGTACCACAAGCCGAAAAATATGTTCGTGGCTGGCTTTATCGGCGCACCGGAGATGAACATTCGCCCCTGCAAGTTGGTGGAACAAGAGGGACGCCTGCACATTGCCATCGGCAATGAAACCATGCCGTTGAACGACGAAAAGCAGGAGAAAGTCTCTTCTTATGTCGGTCAGGATGTCTTCTACGGCATCCGTCCGGAATTCGTCGACGTCGCCGAAGAGCCTTTTGCCGAAGGCAACTGTAGTGGCGAAATGGTACGCGTGGAAAACATGGGCCATGAATTCTTTGTTTACCTGAAAGTGGCAGATTACGAACTGACTGCTCGCATCCCTTCAGATAAAGCTAAGCCAATGATTGATAAAGGTCTTAACCGCAAGGTGCATTTCAAGTTCGATATAAATAAATGTCATCTCTTTGACGCAAAAACTGAAAAGAACATCTCTCTCTAATGGAGTTATAAAAATGAAAAAAGTGCTTTTAAGCGCCGCTATCTCCGCCACTCTGGGCCTGACCGCGCTGCCTTCTATGGCAAAGGATGTTGATTTACGTATGTCCTGGTGGGGGGGCAATGGCCGCCACCAGGTCACGCTGAAAGCGTTAGAAGAGTTTCACAAGCTGAACCCGGATATCACCGTCAAAGCCGAATATACCGGCTGGGATGGTCACTTATCCCGCCTGACCACGCAGATTGCGGGCGGTACCGAGCCGGATGTGATGCAAACCAACTGGAACTGGCTGCCGATTTTCTCGAAAAATGGCGACGGTTTTTACGACCTGAACAAAATGAAGGACGTGATCGACTTAAGCCAGTTCGATCCAAAAGAACTGCAGTCCACCACCGTTAACGGCAAGCTGAACGGGATCCCCATTTCCGTCACCGCGCGCGTGTTCTACTTTAACGATGAAACCTGGAAAAAAGCGGGCGTTGAATACCCGAAAACCTGGGATGAGCTGATGGCTGCGGGCAAAACGTTCGAAAGCAAGCTCGGCAAACAGTACTACCCGGTGGTACTGGAGCATCAGGACACGCTGGCGCTGCTGAACTCGTACATGATCCAGAAGTACAACATTCCAGCCGTAGATGAAAAGACCAAGAAATTCTCCTACTCCAAAGAGCAGTGGGTTGAGTTCTTCCAGACCTATAAAAAGTTGGTTGATAGCCACGTAATGCCAGACACCAAATACTATGCGTCGTTTGGTAAGAGCAACATGTATGAAATGAAGCCGTGGATCCAGGGCGAATGGGGTGGCACCTACATGTGGAACTCCACCATTAACAAGTATTCAGATAACCTGAAGCCACCGGCGAAGCTGGATCTGGGTAGCTACCCGATGATGGAAGGTGCCACGGACGCAGGGCTGTTCTTTAAACCTGCGCAGATGCTGTCTATTGGCAAATCCACGAAAAATCCGGAAGCCGCTGCGAAAGTGATTAACTTCCTGCTGAACAGCAAAGAAGGTGTCGAAACGCTGGGTCTGGAGCGCGGCGTGCCGCTGAGTAAAGCAGCCGTTGAAATCCTGACGCAAAACGGCACCATCAAAGAAAACGATCCGTCCGTCGCTGGGTTACGTCTGGCGCAGTCACTGCCAACCAAACTCACCGTGTCGCCATACTTTGATGACCCGCAGATCGTGGCGCAGTTCGGTACGTCACTGCAGTACATCGACTACGGTCAGAAAACCGTGGAAGAAGCTGCCGCAGACTTCCAGCGTCAGGCTGAACGTATCCTGAAACGCGCGATGCGCTAAATAAAAAGCCGGGTGGCGGCTTCGCCTTACCCGGCCAATGCGAACCTGTCGGCCCGGTAAGCGAAGCCGCCACCGGGCATTAACATTACACGCCGATGTTCCGCAACTTCTCTCCCGCCATCAGTTTGCGTTCGATATGTTCCAGGGTGACGTTTTTGGTTTCAGGAATAAGCCAGAACGTAATACCAATGAATACGACATTCAGCGCGGTATAAAGCCAGAATGTACCGGCCGCGCCAATACTGTCGAGCAGCGTCAGGAACGTTGCCCCGATGATCATATTCGACACCCAGTTGGTGGTGGTGGAACAAGTGATACCAAAGTCACGGCATTTCAGCGGCTGAATTTCCGAGCACAGGATCCACACCACCGGTGCGGCGCTCATCGCATAGCCGGCGATACACATCATGGTCATGCCGACGGACAGCCACGATAACCCGCGGGATGCCGTGCCGTTATCAAACTGCATCAGGCAGTAGCCCAGCACCAATGTTCCCAGCGCCATCACGGTAAAACCAATTTTCAGCGCCGGTTTACGCCCGGCTTTATCGACGGTAAAGACGGCGATAAACGTAGCAAACATAAAGGTTAAGCCAACCACCAGGGTGGCAATCATCTGCTGTTCTGTGGTGGTAAAGCCCGCCATTTTAAAAATCCGCGGCGCGTAGTACATGATGATGTTCATCCCGGTGAACTGCTGCATCGCCTGCAGCAACATACCGAGGAAAACCGCACGACGCACGTTACTGTTGATCTTAAACAGCGCCCATCCGCCCTGCTTTAGCTTCAGGCTTTCGCGGATGTCATTCAGTTCATCGCGGGCTTTTTCCGAGGTATCTCGCAGCATACGCAGCACTTCTTCGGCTTCAATATGACGCCCTTTTTGTGCCAGCCAGCGCGGGCTGTTCGGTAAAAACACCACCAGAACAATCAGCACCACCGCAGGCAGGGCCAGCACGCCGAGCATGGCCCGCCAGTTGCCGGTGTAGCTGAACGCCGTATCGGATAAAAAGGCCAGCACAATGCCCAGAGTAACCATCAGCTGGTACATGCTGATCATTTTTCCGCGCACGTTTTCACTGGCCATTTCGGAGAGATAAAGCGGCGCGGTATAGGAAGCAATCCCGACGGCTACCCCCAGTACTACCCGGGCGGCGATCAGAAGCTCAACGCTTGTCGCTAATGCCGATCCCAACGATCCGAGAACAAAGAGGATTGCCCCGACCATCAGACTGTATTTTCGCCCGAGGCGGAAAGAGAGCCAGCCGTTGAACAGTGCGCCAATTGCCGCACCCAGCATCATGCTGCTGACTACCCACTCCTGCAAACGACTGCTTAGCGCAAAGTGTTCAGTGATAAACGGCAGCGAACCCGCGATCACCCCAATATCCAGACCAAATAATAATCCTGCGACAGCAGCGGAAACTGAGACAAACAGATTCATACGTCGCGTGTCGCGCATTGCGCGCGGTGCTAATGCAGCATCATGATTAATTGAGACCATTTTTTCCTGCCAGAAACAGAGTAAGACATAAAACTGAAAATAAGGGATCCCTTGCCAGGGGCGTCAGGCTGGAAACGGCATAGTTATGGATAAAATAGCTAGCCCATACCGTTATGTGATGGACATTACAATTTTAAAATTTATAGATAATTACTCAATAAAATTTAATACACTGATATTAAAGAGTATTAAATATTACCGTTTCATACATATGAAATTATTTATGGATTAATTTATAACCACAATATGGATTAAAATAACTTAAAACCAAAAAAAACCTGCCGTTGGCAGGTTTTTTAATACTGGAGAGGGAATTAACGCGCCAGCCAGCCGCCGTCTACTGCAACGGTATAACCATTGATGTAGTCAGATGCGCTGGAGGCCAGGAATACGATCGGCCCCTTCAGATCGTCAGGCAGACCCCAACGGCCTGCCGGGATACGATCGAGGATTTCTGCGCTACGCTGCTCATCAGCACGCAGCTGTTGCGTGTTGTTGGTCGCCATGTAGCCCGGTGCAATCGCATTGACGTTGATGTTGTGTTTTGCCCACTCGTTCGCCATCAGGCGGGTGACGCCCATCACACCGCTTTTTGATGCGGTATAAGACGGCACGCGGATGCCACCCTGGAAGGAGAGCATAGAGGCGATGTTAATAATTTTCCCGCCGTTGCCCTGCGCGATGAAGTGCTTCGCCGCCGCCTGGGACATAAAGAATACGCTCTTAATGTTCAGGTTCATGACGTCGTCCCAGTCTTTTTCGCTGAAATCAATCGCATCATCACGACGAATAAGACCCGCATTGTTCACCAGAATATCGATATGGCCGAATTCTGCCACCGCGCGCTCCAGCAGTGCCGGAATACCGTCAATCTGACGCAGGTCGGCAGTCAGGCTTAAAAAGCGACGGCCCAGGGCAGTAACACGTTCGATAGTTTCTGTCGGCTCAACAATGTTGATACCCACGATATCGCAGCCCGCTTCCGCCAGACCCAGCGCCATACCCTGGCCCAGACCGGTGTCACAACCTGTCACAACGGCGACTTTACCTTCAAGAGAGAATGCATTCAAAATCATTGTTAATCCTTATTTTTTATAGTGCCCATCACCGACAGGCTGAGTGGCCGCCCGCGACTAGCGCAGATCTTTTACTGCAACGTGATCCATGTCATCAAAGACCTGGTTTTCGCCGACCATACCCCAAATAAACGTATAGGCTTTTGTGCCCACGCCAGAGTGGATAGACCAGCTTGGAGAAATAACAGCCTGCTCGTTGTGCATCACAATATGGCGCGTTTCCTGAGGCTGCCCCATCATGTGGAATACACAGGTGTCCTCTTCCATATTGAAGTAGAAATAGACTTCCATGCGGCGTTCATGGGTATGGCACGGCATGGTATTCCACAGGTTACCCGGCGCCAGTTCAGTCAGACCCATGCTCAACTGGCATGTTTCCAGAACATCCGGCACAAAGTATTTGTTGATGGTACGGCGGTTACTGGTGAGATCATCGCCCAGCGTCACCGGCGCAACGTCTGCTGGCGTGACTTTTTTGGTTGGGTACGCGGTGTGTGCCGGCGCACAGTTGTAGTAAAACTTCGCCGGAGTTGCCGCATCAAGGCTGGCAAACACCACTTCTTTGGCACCTTTACCGACATACAGCGCATCGCGGTGACCGATTTCATAGCATTGACCATCGACGGTAATCGTGCCCGGACCACCGATGTTGATCACGCCCAGCTCACGGCGTTCGAGGAAATACGTTACGCCCAGCTGTTTGCCAACTTCACCACCAACGGAAACGGTTTTGGCCACCGGCATAATCCCACCGACAATAATACGGTCGATGTGGCTGTAAACCATGGTGTATTCGTCTGCGACAAATACCTGTTCTACCAAAAATTCGTTACGCAGCGCCTGGGTGTCCAGGGTTTTAGCATGCGCACTGTGGATACTTTGTCTTACGTCCACATTTACCTCCAGTGATAAATTGACCGTGAATACGTTATCGGATAGCAAAACGTCGTTCCGTTTTTCCTAATGCGTTAATGATATCTCTCTCGGAACGCGTTTTCAATTACAACTAAAACGATGTTTCACTTTTTCTGCATCTTATTATCAAAAGTGTAGTTGCGATCACGCTAGCGACGGAAAATCGGCAGATAACAAAAAACAACTGGATTTAAAAACCATATAAAACAAATAGATGTAAAATAATAAGAAATGATAACTCCATGGAGGTAGAGATAAAGCATTCAACAACCTCTCGCCGCAGAAATGCTTTCTTATGCTTTTTGTTACAAATTGCGTCATCAATCACACATGATGAAACGCTGTTTTGATAAATTATCACTTGGTTTTTAAATTCATCATAAATCTGGGTGCTGACGCAGATTGCTAAAATCCTGCGTACGGTAAAAGGAGTGCATTATGGCTAAAGGCATGCGGGTCAAGCTGAACTATGAGATCAGCCGCGATCCGGATACAGGCGTGGAAGTCACCCGACTGACCCCACCGGAAGTAACCTGTCATCGAAACTATTTCTATCAGAAATGCTTCTTTAATGATGGCAGTCACCTGCTGTTCGCCGGTGAGTTTGATGGTCACTGGAACTACTATTTACTGGATCTTGCCAAAGCCGAAGCCGTTCAGTTGACCGAAGGCGCAGGTGATAATACCTTCGGCGGTTTTTTATCGCCGGACGACAGCGCCCTCTACTATGTCAAAAACGACCGCACCCTGCTGGAAGTGAATCTCAAGACGTTGGCAGAACGCGAAGTGTACCGCGTGTCTGATGACTGGGTGGGCTACGGTACCTGGGTTGCCAACAGCGATTGTACAAAACTGGTCGGTATCGAAATTGCTAAAAGCGACTGGACACCGTTAAACAGCTGGCAGCTTTTCCATGACTTCTTCCATAAAGGCCCGCACTGCCGACTGCTGCGCGTCGATTTACGTACCGGCGACAGCGCGGTGATTCACGAAGAGAAAAACTGGCTGGGTCATCCGATTTACCGTCCGTTCGACGATAACACCGTCGCTTTCTGCCATGAAGGTCCGCACGATCTGGTCGATGCGCGAATGTGGCTGGTCAATGAAGACGGCAGTAACGTGCGTAAAGTTAAAGATCATGCGCAGGGTGAAAGTTGCACCCATGAATTTTGGGTCCCGAACGGCTCGGCGCTGGTCTATGTCTCGTACCTGAAAGGTCAGCAAGGACGCACTATCTCCAGCTACAATCCTGATACCGGCGTTAATGAAGCCGTAATGTTAATGCCTGCCTGCTCGCATTTAATGAGCAATTTTGATGGCACGTTGCTGGTTGGCGATGGTTCAGGTACACCGGTAGACGTGAAGGATACTGGCGGTTACACCATCGATAACGACCCTTATCTGTATGGATTTGATGTAGCGAAGAAAAGCTGTTTCCGCATCGCACGCCACGATACTTCCTGGGCTACCGTGGCAAACAGCCGTCAGGTCACCCACCCGCATCCGTCGTTTACACCAGACGATCGCGCGGTACTTTTTAGCTCAGACAAAGATGGCAAACCGGCGTTGTACATTGCCAAACTGCCCGAGCAGCCGGAACTGTTTCAACTGTAGTCCCCGAAATGATTGTGCCCTGTTTTTAATTTCATGTTTCTGTAACTGGCCTTGCCCTCCTCGCGGAGGGCTTTTTTTATTAATAGAAAAGCTCAAGACTATAAATAATAAGCAGCAGAAAACCCCGGTCAACATCTCCGGGGTATTTCGCCAGCTATTGATGGTATTTAGAAAGAATAGGCGACGCCCATACGGAAACGAGTTTGACGCTCATCCGTTGTTTTCACACCCACGTTCCCGACTTCAACATACGGTGCCCAGTTTTTATCCCACTTATAGGCTAACTTGGCATTATATTCATTGGAGTAGGTTTTATTATTATTACGCGCGACACCTTCGGTGCTTTTGGCGTAAACATAGTTCAGCTCAGTACGCCAGTCACCCAGCACAAAACCAACCCACGCATCCCCACGGTTTACCTTATCATCTTCTTTATTGGAGCTTGAAGGATAGCGTGTATATTCATAACGATAGCGGGTGGCTACATAGAAACCATTCTCAAAACTGTACTGCAGGTGCAGGTTCGGTTTGTAGATGGTGCGGCTGTCATTACTTTCAAGTGTCAGACCTGGCGTTACCGCAATATTGCTGGTTGCTTTCCAACGCCAGTTAATTGAGTCTTCATGACCGTTACCCACTACATCAGCAAAAGGCTGGTCAGCTTTATCACCGCCCGATTTCCATTTTGCTTCAACGGTAAAACCTAAACCATTTTCAAAACGATGCGACACCGACACGCGATCGGCATTAGACCCGCTATCAATATATTCATGTCGTAAGTCAACGGTGACAGCCTGCGCTGCAAATGACGCACCAATTAAAGACGCAAGCACCAGAGTGTTCTTAAACATATGCTACCCTCAAATTAAAATGATGTTCCTTTTTTATGGAATTGCATTTTATTTTTTTAACACCATTATTTTAGTGATCATGATCGTAATTATTTGTTTCAAAAAAAATGGACAACAACAGCGTGATGAATATCAAACAAAAATCATCTAAAAACCCGAAAACAAAGATCATGATCACGGTTCATTTTATTTAAAATGAATAGCGGAAGTATTAATCACAATAATTGATATTAAAAACAATGAGATACAACAAAACACGCAGTTAATAACCTAAGTTATATTACCTGTGACAATTATACGCTTTTGTATTATTAATTAAGTTATAAGCGAAAAGGGTAAATCAGAGAAGGGATTTTGCTTCAGAGTTTTTCTGAATAGATTTTACTTATTTCAAAATATAACAGACGAGCGCTGTCACATTTGCATGGACAGCGCGGCAGGAAGGCGTATTTGAGAGGATTAATTTAGAGCGGATCAGTCACGTTCAATGGCCAGTGCCACACCCTGACCGCCGCCGATGCACAGCGTTGCCAGACCTTTATGCGCCCGGCGTTTCACCATTTCATGGACCAGTGAAACCAGAATACGGCAGCCGGACGCCCCAATCGGATGACCGAGCGCAATGGCCCCACCGTTCACATTCACCCGGCGTTCATCCCACTCCAGCATTTTGCCGACAGAAAGCGCCTGCGCGGCAAACGCTTCGTTGGCTTCGATAAGATCAACATCCGCCAATTGCCAGCCAACTCGTTCCAGGCAACGTCGCGTCGCGTACACCGGCGCAATGCCCATCAACGCAGGATCGACCCCGACGCTGGCAAAGGCACGAATGCGCGCCAGCACGGGTAAGTTCAGCTCTTGGGCCTTGGCTTCGCTCATCATCATCACGGCAGCAGCACCATCGTTTATTGATGACGCGTTACCCGCCGTAACGGACCCCAAACGATCAAAGGTAGGATCCAGACGCGCCAGCCCTTCTGCGCTGGCATCGGTTCTCGGCTGTTCGTCGGTATCCACCACTATCGATTGCCCGTTACGCTGAGTGACCACGGGCACAATTTCATCTTTAAACCGCCCAGCATCGATCGCCATACGCGCTTTGTGTTGCGAGTGAAGCGCGTAGGCATCCTGTAATTCACGGCTGATACCGTATTCCCGCGCCAGGTTTTCCGCGGTAACGCCCATGTGATAATCGTTGAAAGCATCCCACAGGCCGTCGTGCACCAGGCTATCGACCAGTTGACTATTACCGAGTTGCGCCCCGGTGCGACTGTCGGTCAGGACATGTGGGGCGCGGCTCATATTCTCTTGTCCACCGGCAATCACAATGTCGGCTTCACCGCACTGGATAGCCTGCGTCGCCAGATGCAACGCCTTCAGGCCCGAGCCACAAACGTCGTTAATGGTGATGGCGGAAACGGTGTTGGGGAGTCCTCCGTTAATGGCTGACTGGCGTGCCGGATTTTGCCCCGCACCAGCCGTGAGGACCTGACCCAGGATCACTTCATCAATAGAGTGAACATCCACCCCGGTGCGTTCCATTAACGCCCTGACCACCATACTGCCTAACTCAACGGCAGAGTGGCGTGCCAGCGTCCCCTGGAAGCAGCCAATCGGTGTCCTCAACGCCCCCACTATCACAACCTCTTTCATCACTACCTCAGCGCAAAATAACAGCGCAATAGTAGATGATTGTTAAGAATAGTTATCTTAGTTGTTTAAAAAATGGTGAGTTTTATCACAAAGGAAATGTGTATCATTTATCTATCATCGAAACGCCACCCTGTTGTAAGTGATCGCGTAGCCAGCTTCCCGCCACGCCAGGCGGCGATTTCTTGTTCCACAGCAGATCGATAGAGATAGCCTTAGGCCAGCCAGGTACCTTCAGCTGTGCCAGCGGTTTTTCTGCTGCAAACTCCTCCACCAGCGCACAAGGCAGCGCACACCAGCCAAATCCCTGCACCGCCATACTGAGCAACAATAAATAGTTAGGCGCTGACCACACCGGACCGCGCGCCACGTTAGTGCCGCTTTCCAGGTAGGTATTTAGCCGCAGCTCGCGCCAGGTACGCAGTTGCTCCCACTGCAGTTTTTCCTGCGCCGCTAGCGGGTGCGAAACCGCCACGTACAATCCCATCCAGGTTTGCATCGGCAGGCGCGTGACACCCATGTCCGTGGGGTAATCCTCGCGCGCTTCAAGGAGACCAACCTGCGCACGCCCCTTTTGCAGCAGATCGATCACGTCCTCATCTTCGCCAATCAGACATTCAAACTCGGTGTGCGGAAACAGTCGGTCAAACTGCACCATCAAATCCTCCAGCACATCCGGATGCAGGGTGTCCGAAAGCACAAAAGTCAGACGTGCTTCCGTTGCGCCCGACAGCGAAATCGCCGCTTCATCCAGCCGCTCGCTGGCCGACAGAATCGCCTGCACATAGCCAAGAATCCGCTTGCCTTGCTCGGTGAGCGTGGGTTGACGTGAAGAGCGGTCAAACAACGCAAAGCCGAGATCGGCTTCCAGATTGGCTATCGCCGTGCTGATGGTGGACTGACTTTTGCGTAACCGCCGCGCCGCCGCAGAAAATGAGCCGCAGGAAACGGTCTCAACAAATGCCGTTAATGCTTCAGGAGAGTAGCGCATGAACTATCTACTTTATCGATGGATTCTATCTTTTAGATATCACATAAAACGATAAAATTACCACTATTCCGTTATCCGGGCATCAAAGAAGGTTTCAGATTATGCAACACGATACAGTCCAACGCCGTTCGTTAATGGAACGTATTTTTCACGCCGTCTGTTTTGAAGGTATTGCCACCGCCGTTCTCGCGCCAACCGCCGCGTGGTTGATGCAGCGCTCAGTGCTGGAAATGGGCGGATTGACCGTACTTCTGGCAACCACGGCGATGATCTGGAATATCATTTATAACGCCCTGTTTGACCGCTTATGGCCGACTCACCTGGTAAAACGTACGGCTAAGGTCCGCGCATTTCACGCGTTAGGTTTTGAAAGTGGGTTTATTGTGATTGGGGTGAGCATTATGGCGTATGTGCTGAACGTCAGCCTGCTGCAAGCATTCACCCTGGAAATTGGTTTCTTCCTGTTCTTCCTGCCGTACACCATGTTTTATAACTGGGCGTATGACACATTACGCGAGCGCGTAATGAAACGTCGCCAGCAGCGCGTTACTGCCTGATAATCCAATGAATAGTCGGAATTATCCCCATTCCGGCTATTCATCCCTTCTCCCGCCCACATGTTCACACCTCCCCCAGCCCCGCTCATATGTGGTAAATTGCGCTTCTTTTTGTTTATTTTATAGTTGATACGTTCAAATAATGTCGAAAATTTGGTCAAAAGAAGAGACTCTCTGGAGCTTCGCGTTATACGGGACTGCCGTCGGCGCAGGAACCCTTTTCCTCCCCATACAGCTGGGTTCTGCTGGTGCGGTGGTGCTGTTTATCACCGCACTCGTCGCCTGGCCTTTAACCTACTGGCCGCATAAAGCGCTGTGCCAGTTTATTCTGTCATCCAAAACCTCAGCGGGTGAAGGGATCACTGGCGCAGTCACCCACTATTACGGCAAAAAGATAGGCAGCCTGATTACCTCCCTCTATTTTGTGGCCTTCTTTGTGGTGGTGCTGATCTACGCCGTGGCGATCACCAACTCACTCACCGAACAGCTGGCAAAACATATCGAGATCGATCTTCGCGTACGTATGCTGGTCAGTCTCGGCGTAGTGCTGGTGTTGAATTTGATTTTTCTGATGGGTCGCCAGGCCACCATTCGGGTGATGGGTTTTCTGGTATTCCCGCTGATCGCTTACTTTTTGTTTCTGTCGCTCTACCTGACCGGAAGCTGGCAGCCAACATTACTCACCGGCCAGATGTCGTTTGATCAGCACACGCTGCATCAGGTCTGGATATCGATTCCCGTGATGGTTTTCGCTTTTAGCCATACGCCGATTATCTCCACGTTTGCTATCGACAGGCGTGAGAAATACGGCGAGCAGGCCATGGGTAAATGCAAAAAAATCATGAAAGTCGCCTACGTTATCATCTGCCTGAGCGTGCTGTTTTTCGTCTTCAGCTGTCTGATGTCGATTCCGGTAAATTACATTGAAGATGCGAAGCACGAGGGCGTGACCATTCTGTCCGCGCTGTCGATGATGCCCAACGCGCCCGCATGGCTGTCGATTTCCGGGATCATCGTCGCCGTAGTGGCGATGTCAAAATCGTTCCTCGGCACCTACTTTGGCGTGATTGAAGGGGCGACAGAGTTGGTCAAAACGTCGCTGCACCAGGTCGGAGTGAAGAAAAGCCGGGCCTTTAACCGCGCCCTGTCTATTATGCTGGTCTCCACCATCACGTTTATCATTTGCTGCATTAATCCAAATGCAATTTCAATGATTTACGCGATTAGCGGGCCGCTGATCGCCATGATTTTGTTCATCATGCCGACGTTGTCTACCTATCTGATCCCGGCCCTGAAGCCGTACCGCTCGGTGGGCAATCTGATCACCCTGATTGTCGGTCTGCTGTGCGTATCTGTGATGTTTTTTGGCTAGAACGTGTTGTTTAATGGCTCATTCCACTATGTGGATGAGCCATTAAACTGAATTATTTGATGTAGGAATCCAGCACCTTCAGCACGACGTCCAGATCCTCTTCACGCTTGATTTCATCACCCTGATGCACGATATGCTCGGTCAGATGACCTTTAATCACTTCACGCATTAATCCGTTTACCGCGCCGCGAATTGCCGCAATCTGCTGTAAAACGGCGGCGCATTCATGCGGTTCATCAAGCATAGTTTTCAGCGCGGCTACCTGCCCCTGAATCTTACTCGCGCGGGCTTTGAGCTTTTGTTTATCGCGGATCGTATGTGACATCGTCCTGTCCCCGTTGCATAAATCATGACGTACTATACCGTGCCGATCTACTGGGGGGTAGTATTCGGTACTGGGGGGGAGTAGAATCTGACGAAACAAACCAACTAAGAATCATTCTCATGGGTGAATTTTCGACGCTTCTTCAGCAGGGCAACGCCTGGTTTTTTATTCCCAGTGCGATTTTATTGGGCGTGCTGCACGGCCTGGAGCCGGGGCATTCCAAGACCATGATGGCGGCCTTTATCATCGCCATTAAAGGCACCATCAAACAGGCGGTCATGCTGGGGCTGGCAGCGACGCTGTCGCACACCGCTGTGGTGTGGTTGATTGCGCTGGGTGGGATGTATATCAGCAAAGCCTTTACCGCCCAGGCGGTCGAACCCTGGCTACAGTTTGTCTCGGCGATTATTATTCTGAGTACCGCATTGTGGATGTTCTGGCGCACATGGCGCGGGGAGCAGAACTGGCTGGCCGAAACACATCACGACCACGGGCACGATCATCACCATGACCATGACCACCATCATCATGCTCACCACGACGCTCATCATCACCACGAACACGATCATGCCGCGCTGGCAGGCTTTGCTGAAGGTTCAAAAGAGTATCAGGATGCCCACGAACGGGCGCATGCCACGGATATCCAGCGCCGCTTTGCGGGTAAAGAGGTTACCAACGGGCAAATTTTGCTGTTTGGCCTGACCGGCGGGCTGATCCCGTGCCCTGCCGCCATCACCGTATTGCTGATTTGCATCCAGCTCAAAGCTTTTACGCTGGGGGCCACCATGGTGTTGTGCTTTAGCGTCGGTCTGGCAATAACGCTGGTTACGGTGGGTGTAGGCGCGGCCATCAGCGTGCAGCAGGCGGCCAAACGCTGGAGCGGGTTTAACACGCTGGCGCGCAAAGCCCCCTATTTTTCCAGTGTGTTGATTGCTATGGTCGGCGTATATATGGGCATTCACGGTTATATGGGGATCGTGGGGTAACACGAGTCACAATAGCGCGCAGCGACCTTTGCCGCTGCGCGTGAAACCTGACTAGCTCGCCACATTCCCCCACACCAGTTGGCCTTTATGGAAGGTTGCGGTACGGGGAGAGATTCGGGCGACGGCCTCGGCAGAACAGGAGGCATCCACCAGCACAAAGCTGGCCTCATCCTGTGCTTTTGGCCATACGCGTTCGCCTTTATCGTTGAGCGGCAGCACATCGCCGGTGGCAAGGAACAGCGCCCGCGACAGGTTGAGTTCGTTAGGGCGAATATAAAGCTGCGCGTACAGATTGGCCTTTTCCAGCATGTCCCCCAGCCCGTACGGCGACCAGTGGTCGATCACGCTGTCGGTGCCGGTAATCACCACCACGCCTTTGTCGCGCAGCTGTTTCAGCGGCATGTGCATCGTGCCAATCGGCACCGTCGAGGCAATGGTAATTTGCTGCGCCACCAGGCGGGTCGCCAGTTCATCCACCTGCTGCTCGTTCAGCGTAGACAGCGCAAACGCATGGCTGATGGTCAGCTTGCCCTTCAACTGCGGGGTTTTCTCTACCGTTTCCACCATGTAATTCACCGCCGCCACACCTGCCGGGCTGGTTTCATGCAGATGGATATCCACGCCTTTATCGTAATCGAGCGCAATCTGGAACATGGTGTCGAGGGATTTCTCCATCGCCCCGTCCACGCTGGTTGGGTCCAGCCCACCTACGTACTGCGCCCCCGCCTGCATCGCTTCACGCATCAGCGGTTCAGACTTCGATAACAGCAGGCCATGCTGCGGAAATGCCACGATCTCACAGGCAAAACCCGGCTGACGACGCGCCAGCACCGCCTGTAAATTCTCCAGATTTTTCAGCCCGGAAACCGGCTCAATATTGCAGTGGCTGCGGGCAATCGAGGTACCTTTTGATTGCAGCAGGTCGATAAGCTTTTCCGCACGCTCTTGCGTATACGGCTGCAGTTCAGGCAGCAGCTTTTGCTCCAGGCGAATCATATCCTGAATAGTGGTACCCGCCGGGCGGTTGAGTGAGCGCCATGGACCGCCATAAAAGGTTTTATCCAGATGGATGTGCATGTCGCGCATGGCGGGCAGCATCAGCTTTCCGCCTGCATCGTAGTGCGGCAGCGTGACATCCGGATGCTGCTTATTCTCACGCAGCGCAACAATTTTCCCGTCCTGAATCTCTACGGTTTGCAGTGCGGTACGGGTATGCACCACCACGGCGTTTTCGTAATCAAATCCCGCTTCCAGCAGGACGTTATCCAGGTAGTAGTGTTTATCGTTAATCGTCATCGTGTTCTTCGCGCAACGGGTTGTCCCGACAGGATCCGCAGCATACGCGACCGGAGCGACCGCGCCAAATAGCGCGGCAGCGGTGACCATTTTTCCGCTCTGGCTTAAAAACTCACGGCGGCTGTTACTTTCCTTCATTCGCATCTCCTTTCAGGAATGGACAATATGGGTGCCTGTTTCACCGCGCAGCGCGGCGGGCAGGCATTCCGGCGTGGTGATGATCACCCGTTTGCCGCCACGGGCGAGAAACGTCAGGCTGGCAACGATTTTGGGTAACATGCTGCCCGGCGGGAAATGCCCTTCCTGCATATAGTGGGTCATTGTTGCAATATCCACGGTGTCCAGCGCCTGCTGCTCAGGCTTGCCAAAATGAATACACACTTTCTCAACGCCGGTGGTGATCACCAGCACGTCGGCGCGGATCTCCTGCGCCAGCAGCGCGGTGGAGAGATCTTTATCAATCACCGCATCTACGCTCTGGTAATCCCCCTGATCGCTACGTACCACCGGGATCCCACCGCCGCCCGCGCCAATCACCACAAAGCCTTGCTGGGTCAGTGCTTTAATCGCCTCGGCTTCGACGATGCGCTTCGGCTCCGGCGAAGCGACGACCCGACGGTAGCCGCGCCCGGAATCCTCAACAAAGCGCCAGCCCGGATTGGCCAGCTGTAGCGCATCACGCTGAGCGTCGCTAAAAAACGCGCCGATCGGTTTGGTGGGGTTGGCAAATCCTGGATCGTTTTTGTCGACTTCCACCTGCGTAACCACGGTGACCGCTTTCTGTTCGCCACGCCGCGCCAGACGGTTATTCAGCGCCTGTTGGATCAGATAACCAATGCCACCCTGGGTATCGGCGACGCAGTTTGCCAGCGGCGTCAGCGGCAAGCCTTCACGCTCGTGGGCAATCTCTGCGCGCCGCAGATCGAGTCCCACCTGCGGCCCGTTGCCGTGCGTCAGCACAATGTTGTAGTCCGATGCCAACATCTCCAGCACCGTATCGGCAACGGCTTTTACGGCTTCAGCCTGGTGCTCAATCGACTGGCTGGCGTTATCTTTGATAATGCTGTTGCCGCCAATGGCAACGACCACAAGTTCTTTCATAGCGTCATCTTCCACAGCAAAGCGATTCAGGAGGTTTTGGTCGGTTGCTGCTCAAGGGCAGTCACCGCTTCACGGCTGTCGAGCACATGCTTTATCACGAACATCCCGCCCATCATCAGGTAGGCCATGACAAACATCAGCGAACTGCCTTCAGCAAACCCAACGGCCGGGGAGTGGATTACGCCAAACAGCGACAGCAGCGCCCCACCGGCGGCGGCAATCGCCCCACGTAATGGTTTGTTGATAATGGCGAAGATGGCGATACAGCCCCACAGCATACTGGCCAGCGGCGCGCCGCTACCGAGGTGCACCAGCCCGTCGTAGTACACGCCTTTACTGTGCAGCAGGTCGGTTCCGAGTTTAGCCGCTGACGTTCCCGCCGCCCCCATCACGCTGTTCACAATGGTTAACGCCCAGTTGGCAATCCACGGGAACAGACAGATAAAGATGACGGGCACCTCAACTTTGGGCGTTTCTCGCACCACCTGGTTGGCGGTTACTACGCCGATAAACACCAGTATCGGCACGATCGCGGTCATCGGAATAATGGCGAGCATAAACGCCCCCAGACCAAACAACGGCACCAGAAACATGGTGATCCCCGACGCGAGGGTATAGCCGATACTGGCCCCCATCGCTTTCCAGCCCGCGTGTCCGACATACACGGTAACCGGGAACGGATTACCCAACATGCAGCCCAGCATTGATGCAAAGCCGTTCGCCATCATGACTTTACGGGTGTTGTACTCATCGCCTGCGGCGTGCGCACTTTCAATGTTCTCAAGGTCAAAAATGTAGTTCGCCAGTCCCAGAGGAACCGCAGAAGCCAGATACGGCAGTGCGTGCGGCAAGCCTTGCAGGAAGCTGTCGACGTGAATTTCCGGCGGGTTGAAGCCAAAGGAAGACATCGACGCTTTGATCGCTTCCGGGCTTTGCAGGCCGGAGATCCACGCCAATGCCGTACCGGCGATCAGCAGCAGCAGGCCGGTAGGGATACGGGCAAAAATCGGCTTCTTACCGAACCAGTTAATGAAGATCAGCAGCAGCACGATGAACGATACGGTTGGCGCTTCAAACGCCTGCAGCATCGGGTTCATCGCCAGCAGCAGCAGACCCAGGCCGGATAAACAAGAGAGCAGCACCGTGCGTGGGATCATCTTGCGGATGGTCTCACCAAGGAACGAGCCACCAACCAGGATCAACGCTTCGACAAAACACCACACCAGCGCGATTTGGATAGCAAAGTTGGCATCTTTGGTTTGCTGATACACCGGCATCAGCACCAGGAAGGTGACGGTGAAAATTGACGGGGCGCTCGGCCCGGAAGGCAGCGCCGTCACGTCTTTACGTCCGGTCTGTTTTGCCATCTGCAGGCCAAACCAGGCGTAGCAGACGCTGGCCACCAGCACCGCCAGACCAAAGGCAGGCGCAATACGGCCGTAGACAATTTCGGTAGGGATCCCGACGACAAAGATGAGCAACCCCATCATTGTCAGCAGGTTAGTCAGGTTGTTGGTCATCAGCCCAAAGTAAGCCGCCCAGTCACCCCGTTTCCATTCTAGTTTTGTGCTGTTCATGGAATATCCTTTACAGGTTAAGCATCGTTTGCGATCGCGGGGATCGCCCAGCCCTGCAGGTAAGCAACGTTATTCGCTTCGCGACCAGGGGCTAACGGCATTAGCCCCTGATTATCGTTATTGGCAGTAGCGATCGCGCCAGCTGAGAATTGCCTTTTCAAAGCAGGCAAACGGCGGATGGACAATTCCCGCGCCGATCATGCCGATCCCCGCATCTTTGTGGGCAATCGCGGTGTTGATGACCGGCAGAATGCCGGTGCTGCCGACGCGCGTAATGTCGATAGCGGTAGGTACGCCCATAAAACCGAGCAGCGGAATGGTGACGTTCGGGTTTTCGCCAAGGGTGATTTCACGCATCTGGCGAGAGAAGTCGACCGCTTCCTCAACCGTACCGCCGACCAGCGCCACGATGGCCGGCGCCGTCGCCATGGCAAAACCGCCAATGCCGTAGGTTTCGGTAATCGCACTGTCGCCGATATCACGCCCGGAATCTTCCGGCTTATAGCCCGCAAACATCGGGCCAATCACCTGCTGAGCCGGGCCGGTAAACCACTGGCCTGGTAACCCACTGACGCGCAGACCAAACTCAACGCCGTTGCGCGCCATCGTCGTCACCACGGTGCTGTATTCAATACCGTGCGCAGCATCCATCGCGGCTTTGCACATCGCCATCCACGTCGGTCCGGAGAAATAGTCGCTGCTAAGGACAAACTCAAAGACCTCGCGCTGCTGCGCCACCGGATAGCCGGTCTGGATAATCCACGGGGTCAGCGCCTGAATCAGCAGCGCCGTCCCGGCGTTATTGCGGTTGTGGCATTCATCGCCCATGTGCAGCGCCTGCGCAAGCATCAGGCGCAGATCGATTTCCCCCGCCAACTTCATGGCGTCGCGCAGCATCGGTCCCAGCACGTCGCGCATCCAGTTCAGGCGATCGATGACGCTCTGATCGTTCGCCCCCATACGCAGGATCTTCGCCATCTGCTCGCTCATATTGGTATATGCGCGGTTGCCGTAGGTTTTGTTTTCCACGATGTGCATAAACATCGAGGCAGACGTGACGCCCGCCATCGATCCGACGCAGTCGTGCTCGTGGCACGGCGAGAAGATGATTTCACCGGAGGCGGCAAGCTCGGCGGCGGCATCGAGGTCTTTCGCCAGTCCTTCAAACACCAGCGCCCCGGTCACGGCCCCTTTCATAGCGCCGCACATGTTTTGCCAACGGGTCGGCGGCCCAGCGTGCAGGATGGTGTTGCGGGTCATGCCCGGTACCACGTTGATGGCCTGATCAAAACCAATCAGCACCGGGTGCGACTGGATAATACGTTCCAGCGCCTGCTGGTTTGCGGCAGCAATTTTGTCTGCCAGCGGCGAATCGGCAATCTCGTCCAGCGCGGCAACCACCTGCATATTGCCCTGGCCCGGCGGCGTCCAGTCGAGCTGGGTCACCGGTACATTTTGCTTTTTCAGGTCATCACTGAACATCGCGATGCCGACGTTAATCACGTTCAGCGGCTGGGTAAACAGCGTCTGGCTCATCAGGCTTCCTCCCCTTTACAGATAAATTCACGCGCCAGCAATCCGGTGTTGGTGCTGCTGCTCGCCCAGATAACCCCGGCATCGGTCAGCATCTGGCACTGTTTTTCCAGTGATGGCGTATCCTGGTCGGTTCCCAGTACATAACCGAGGATCTCCAGAGGACGTCCGTCTGCGGCAGCGATCGCTTTCGCCTCAGCGATCGCCTCGATCATCACGCCCACCGGATCTTCATGCGATCCAAAGCCGAGGACGAAATCCATCACGATCACGCCGACTTCAGGATCCCGCGCTTCCTGCAACAAACGGCTGATGCGGTTGGTCGGGTCGATCATCGGGTGCGGCTTGCCGTTGGTGAAGTCGTCATCACCAAAATCGAGGAAGGTATGCGCCACGCTGCGGTTAATATCCGGCAGGCGGAACGCCGGGTCCGGGTGAATGTTGCTGTACACCTCGGCATGTTTTTCCATCGCGGCAAACATCGCCTCATCGCACAGCGTGCCGCCACAGAACAGCCCACGGATATATTTTTGCTGCGGTGTCAGACGGGCGCGCACTTCTTCAATCAGCGGCCAGTTGAGCGGATGCAGATCCAGGCTCTCTTTTTTCACGCCGCTGAGCAGGACCGCGCGCAGCGCCGCATCTTTGGTGCCTCGGGCGAACTGCAATCCGTCTTCATCCGCCAGCGCGGCGTCACGTCCGAGGAAGCACACCACCACCGGTTTGTGACAAGCGCGCGCGCGATCCAGCACTTTTCGGGCCACCGCAGGCGCAGGCGGTTTGGAGATCAGCGCAATAATCTCGGTTTGCGGATCGGCCTCCAGCATGGCAATCGCGTCGAGCATCATCAGGCCGCCAATCTTTTCGCTCAAGTCACGTCCACCGGTACCAATCAGCTGGGAAATACCGCCGCCAAATTCATGAATACGTACGCTGAGTTCCTGGCTACCGGTGCCGGATGCGCCGACAATGCCGATATTGCCGCGACGCACTGCGTTACCAAAACACAGCGCCGCACCGTTAATAATGGCGGTTCCGCAGTCCGGCCCCATCATCAACAGCCCTTTTTCGTGCGCCAGTTGTTTCAGCGCCAGCTCATCGTCGAGGGACACGTTGTCAGAGAACAACATCACGTTGAGGTTATTTTGCAGCGCCTGACGCGCTTCACGGGCCGCGAACAGGCCGTTGACCGAAATCACCGCCAGGTTGCTGTCGGGAACGTGCTTCTTCGCACTGGCAAGCGTGGCATAGCGTGCTTCATGCTGGCCGCCCTGCTCCTTGTGCGTGAACAGCTCATCGATAGCCACCAGCGTTTGCGCGTTCGCCGCCTCGCTCGCACCCTTGATGACAATCATCAGATCGCCACTCTTCGCCTCTTCCAGTTCAGGCGTCAGCAGGCCGAGATTCTTCAGCACGCCTTTGTTCATTTCCGTTGCCATCGCCACAAACGCCTGCTCCACGCCATCGAGCTTGTTAGCGCGCGTTGAGATAGACATCAGTGACACAGAATCAAAATACGTGTTCTTTTTAACAACTATCCTGATCGACATAATTCCCTCCGGACCGATGGCTCAGGGTGCAGGCGTCTGCCATGCCATACAGCATGTCGCAGCCAGAACTTGAGCCGATATTTTTAATATCAGTAATAAATGGCGTAGCAACGTGGTGTTGCCGCGTAATAATATGGGTTACCAGTCGTGCAACGTTTTCCCGATAACGCTGATGAAAAGCCTCTTCCAGCGTTATTTTACTGAGCAGCGTCGTGTTATTTCCGGCAATCCGTAATGCTGCTAAAAAATCGTGCTGATGTTTTTTTAACGGGTGACCGTTAATAAATAAAACCGTACTCAGACCCACTAAATAATCATCGGATGATGGCGTTAAACCAATTCCCAGACCGATTAACTGGCCAACTGCGAAAGAAATATTTTCACCATTATTCAGGGCGGCGATTAATGCCCGGCGGCGGTTCTGTAATTCACGGGCGATTTCCTGATAAAACGGGTTATCGCCCTGGTACAAAAATAATGTGTCGCGGTGATTCAGCTGTTGGCGGATAACCTCTGCCCAGCAACGCCAGGAAATTGCTGCGAAGCGGTCTGCATCTGGCGACCAGCGCGGCATTTGCCAGGTCTGGCACCCGGAGGTTGCTATCCATTTATCCGTGCCAACGGCTATCCCCGTCTCGGTAAAACTCACCGGCTCGCCGGGATGAAACAGATCTTCACAATGCGTCAGCGCCAGCCGACAGCTGTTAGGCGCGTTATCGCCGCTCTCGCTCAGTAAGGTGAACAAGCGCTGCAGCTCGGGTATGAACAGGTTTACCGCGCGGGAAAAAACCTGTTCTACACGCCCCGTTCCCCGAAATTCAAGAAACGCGCCGTCGGCGGTTAGCGCCGTTACGCATCGCCGTGATGACGTGGCGATAGTGGCGCTCCTCGGTCAAGCTCCGGCGGCAATCAGCAGCTCGGCAATTTGGTGATACCCTTTCTCCCGCGCCAGTTCCAGCGGGGTTTTGCCGTACTTGTCCGTCATGTGCGGATTCGCACCATTGTCGAGCAGCAGCTTGACGATTTCCTGCTGCTTTGCGCCGCCGTCGTTGAGTACGATGGCTTCCAGCAGCGGCGTCCAGCCGACAAAGTTGGTGTGGTTAACGTTGATGTCGGTACGCAGCAGCAACTCACGCACGATCTCCACGTGGCCTTTTTCGCTGGCAGGCGTAATGCCAACGCCACCAAAACGGCTGAGAACATTGAGATCAGGGTTAGCCGGTAACACCAAACGCAGCAGCGTTAAATCATTGGTCAGGCAGCTAATCAGGAAGGGATTGAAACAGGTTTGATCTTGTTTATTAATATCAGCGCCGGCCTCAATCAATAAAGACACGCAGTCATAATGTTTATTCAGGCTGGCAATAATAATGGCGGTACGTCCCTGGCGATTGGTCGCATTAATATCCACATTTTTTGCCAGACAGGATGTTAATCCCTGCGCATTACCCTGCTCTGCCGCCAGCAGAAATTCAGTAATAAGTTCTTTCTCTGACATAATCCTTCTCCTGCAGTTTTTAAGGCTTTTTAAAATTCCGATAACCTGAGAATAGCAACAGAGAGAGGGGAATAACATCCGCTTAAATTTCATTCATCGTTAGCGAGTTGATTATTGAATAGTATTTAATAATGAGAGCAAAAACGTGCTGTAGTGCAATCTTTCTCTTATGGCCGCTGCTCTTTTAGACATTATTCAGACATCCGGGAAATAAAGCGGGATGCTGCACGGATAGCGGCCTGCAACTAAAAGACAGAAGTGTGATTGCCTTCAAATCAAATGTGAACCTAGTGTTAAATTCTGTTCAAAACTGGTTGCTCTGCATAAGGATTACAAATACATTCAACAATCATCGTATGGCAGGGGGTAGACGAGCCCGAGGGGAGAGAGGATGAATTCAATTTTTACCGAGGAGAACCTGCTGGCGTTCACCATGGCTGCGCGCTACAGCAGTTTTAGCAAGGCCGCCGAAGAGCTGGGTTTAACCACCTCCGCCATCAGCTATACCATCAAGCGAATGGAAACGGGGCTCGACGTGGTGCTGTTTACCCGCAATACCCGCAGCATTGAGCTAACCGAGTCCGGGCGTTATTTCTTCCGTAAGGCGACCGACCTGCTAAACGACTTCCACGCCATCAAGCGCAGTATTGATACCATCGCTCAGGGTATTGAGGCGCGGGTGCGCATCTGCATTAACCAGTTGCTCTACACCCCGCAGCATACCGCGCGGCTGTTGCAGGCCCTCAAAAAGCAGTTTCCAACCTGCCAGATAACCGTGACCACCGAAGTGTATAACGGCGTCTGGGATTCCATAATTAATAACCAGGCCAACATCGCCATTGGCGCGCCGGACACATTACTGGACGGCGGCGGGATTGATTACACCGAGATAGGGGCGATTCGTTGGTCGTTTGCCATTGCCCCGGATCACCCGCTGGCGTTTATGCCTGAACCTATTTCAGAAAGTCAGCTACGGTTGTACCCAAACATCATGGTCGAAGACACCGCGCATACCATTAACAAGAAGGTCGGCTGGCTGCTGCACGGGCAGGAGTCCATTCTGGTCCCCGATTTTAATACCAAATGTCAGTGCCAGATCCTCGGCGAAGGTATTGGCTTTTTGCCGGACTACATGGTGCGTGAGGCAATGGAGAAGTCGCTGCTGGTGACGCGTCAGATCCATAATCCGCGTCAGGATTCACGCATGCTGCTGGCAACCCAGCACTCGGCAACCGGCCGGGTCACTCAGTGGATTAAAAAGGAGTTTGGCCCACACGGGGTTCTGACGGGGATTTATCAGGATCTGCTGCATCGGGAATGAGATGCCGGATGACGGCGGCGCCGATCCGGCCTACAACTGTGCATATCAGGCGCGGATATCGTCATACTCGCGGGTTTTATCAAACTCATGTTTGGCAAATGGGCACAGTGGAATAACCTTGCGGTTTTCGGCACGCATTTTCTCCACCACCTTTGCCACCAGCAGTTTACCCACGCCCTGACCTTTCAGACTCGGGTCGACATCAGTATGTTCAATAATGCTCAGATGCTCGCCAGTCGGCACAAAGACGATTTCAGCGACCTGGTTGCCCTGCGCATCATTCACATAAAATTTGTTATGGCCTGCAAGAATTTCCATGGTTCCCTCACTTATTTCTGACGGTATTTCAGCGCACCGCTTGGGCAGGTATCGATAACCCTGATAACCGTGGCAACATCAACTTCATCAGGAATAATCCACGGTTTACGCTTGAGGTTGAACAGCTTCGCGCTACCGCGCACACAGTTTCCCGAGTGCTGGCACATTGTCGCATTGAAATAGACGTCGATCTTCTCACCGGTATAGGCCCGGTAGCCTGCATCCAGTAGTTCCTTATCCATGACATTGCCTCAGTTATTTTTATTGTACCGAGTCTAATCATAGTCCGATGCAGAGTTGAAGGATGTAACAGGCGGCACAAATTGTCTCATGCCGCCTGAGGGTCATTATTTTGCGTCTTCAGACTCGAGCGTTCTTTCCGGCAGCATCGTCAGCATGGCCGGCGTGGGCGGCGGCAACCGGTTATCGGCAATGTGCTTGTCCACATCGACGTGACTGATTTCACCATTCTCATGGTGATGCACCGTCAGCACCCTGGCTTTGTTGAGCTCTGTTACCAGTTCCGGAGTAATACGCATGCTTTCTGCCAGCTCATGATGTTCAAGCCCAGGTCTGCGGTTGCGTCGTTCCACCCGAAAACGGTACTGGTTGTACTTCGCCCAGCCAATCAGCACCAGTCCGTTGATTAAGGCGACCAGCATGTAAAAAGTCACCGTATCCAGGGTGGTGAAAAACGGCCGCACGCCCATATACGGTGAGTGTGCCAGCGCGGTAATCAGCCCTTTATAAATCAGGTACGCAAACCCAATCCACGCAATCAGAGTCAACAGCACGTCAATTATGCGTGGCAGGAGACGCCGCTCGGTAAAGATCAGTGGCTGGTTCATGGTTCGATCCTCCCTATTCCACGGTCAGGGCTCACCCAGCGCGCCCGCCCGCGTTTGCGTTTGAGCATCACTTTGGGGAACGCCACCAGCGTGGTAAACAGGCTCAGCATCCAGTACACCACCGGGAACCAGATAATCCAGAACAACGAGGCACCAATGCCTTTTTCATAGCGTCGTTCGATCATCAGGCTCACGGCAAACTGCAGTAAACAGACCACGCCGAGGATGAGTCCGGTAAAGGCTGGCGGGAACAGATGCTGCACATATAACGAGTCAGGCATCGGCATGATCAGCCCTAACACGAACAGCAGGATGCTGACCGCATAGGCAAACGACCACGCGGTCGAAAAACAGAACTCGAGGAACAGCGGCCACATGCGGCGGAATTCCCACGACCACAGGCGGCGCATGTTAACAATAAACACCTCGGCCCCACCCTGCGCCCAGCGCAGACGCTGTTTCCACAACCCTTTTAAGGTTTCAGGCATCAGGATCCAACACAGCGCCCGCGGTTCAAAGAATACCGACCAGTGGCGCAACTGCAGCTTCCAACTGATGTCGATATCTTCGGTGATCATGTCGGGACTCCAGTATCCCACCTCAGCCAGCGCACGACGACGAAACGCCGCAATCACGCCGGAGACGGTAAAGATTTGCCCATAGACTCGCTGGGTACGCTTGATAAGACCAATGATTGACGAGAACTCGCCGACCTGCACGCGGCCAATCAACGTGGAACGGGTACGGATACGCGGGTTCCCGGTTACCGCACCCACGCGCGGGAACTGGATCAGCGGGGCCACAATATAGGCTACCGCATCGCGATCCAGTAGCGCATCACCGTCGATGCACACCAGATAATCGCTACGCGCAGCGGCTGCACCGGTCTTGAGCGCCAGCGCTTTGCCCTGGTTTTCGGCTAAATGAATCACCCGCAGGCTGGGGTACTCAATTGCCAACTGTTCCAGCACGTCGTGCGTGTCGTCCGTTGAACCGTCGTTAATGGCAATAACTTCAATGTTCTTATAGCGCTGTGCCATCGCGGCACTGATGGTTTCGCGGGCGTTGATCCCTTCGTTAAAGCAGGGGATCAAAATCGAAACCAGCGGATTTCCCTCCAGCGTCGGTGGCGGCGTGTCGTCTCCCCATTTCCAGTGGCGCTCACGGTAAAACCAGAAGTACACCCCACCGCTTATCCACAAAGCAGACATGAACAAGGGCCAGAAGAAGACAAAGTTCAGCATCACTTCACCCGTAAAGATGACAGCCACGCCAAACGGCAGGCTGAACATCAGGCAAAGTATCAGGAAAGCAATAATGCGATCGGTCATTTTTGCGGGTACCAATATGATGAGAACGTCGAGCGAATCTCTGACATCTCGGGTTTGTCGCTGATGAAATCATCCGGGTAATAACCGTAGTTACCTGCACCGCTTAATTTAAGCTGGCGCATCCATTCGGCTATCTGTTTACCGCTGATTTCGGCCTGTTCGCCGGATTTACGCCAGTCGCGTGCCTGCAGCTCAAACACGGTTTTATCCAGCGCACCTGGGGTTTGTGCAACGGCATTCACCAATCTGTCGAGCCAGGCATTGGCATCATTGGCTGGAATATTCTCCATCAATGGCATCGCCATCGGTGCCGTCCAGTCATAGGTATTGAGGAAGTCATTCAGGTTTTGTGCAAACCAGGCTTCACTTTCTGGCTCCAGTACCGGCATGGCATAAATATTGCGCGCCGTTTGTACCTGCGGGCCGCGAATATTACGCACCGAACGTGTCAGTTGCTGGGTAAAGTCGATCAGCATCTTACTTTTCAGGCGAGTCCAGCGCTCAAACGCCTGCGGATCGTTACGGATTTTCTCAATGCTGTCCGGAAGGCCCGCAGCGCGGTAGGCGGCTAACGCATCCGGTGAGGCATCTTCGAAGTCCGTCAGGAATGCATCATCATGGAACAATATGCCTTTGAAGCTGGCGTGCTTCGCCAGGTCTTCATAGATCTCGGTAATGCGCTGACGCGCTTCGCTACTCCAGGGAGACAGACGCACATACTGTTCGTGGTTAATCGCACTGCGTCCGGTTTTCGGATCCCATGCGGTGACGCGCGGAATGGACGCGTCGAGATCGAACGCCAGCACTGGCATCCAGGCATAAACCGTCACGCCAGCACGCGTTTGTAATTGCCAGGAGATGTAGTTAAAGAGATCGGCACGCATCGGCAGCCAACGGTTAGGGAAATAGAGTTCGCGAATATTCCCGTCGCCTTTGGGGTCGGCATACGCCTGCAGGAAGACATGTGAAATGCGCATGTCGTAAACACGCTGGATCAGCTTATCAATGTTTCGCTTCTGCTGGGCAGGATCTTTGTCATACACGTAATCCAGATCGACATGCATCACGCGCATGGTCTGCGGTTCGCGCACCTGAGCAATTTGACTGGCAAAACGTTTCAGTGACGGGTTATCCGAGATCAGTACACGCGGAATATCATCAAGAAACGCCGCGTTCGCCAGCCCTTCGTTGAGCGTAAACGCCATTTTATAGCCGTGCTCTTTGGCCAAATTCAACGTCGTACCGTTAGCAGCACCGTACGGCCACACCCACGCGCGGGGCGATTTCCCGGTTACAGACTTAATTTTGTTGGTGATCAACGAGATATCGGTATTAATGCGGCGAGTGTACTGCTCATCCGTTTCATACGTACCGGTTTTCTTGTCATACAGACGGTTCGCCACCGCCGGTTCTTTACTGCCCTGCGGGTTCGCCTCTGCGCCGAAGTGTGAGTTCCAGGTATGCGCCCCGACTTCCACCAGCGGCGATTTGCCCATTTCCTCAACCATCTTCCAGGTAGCGAACTTGTCTCGGGCCGTCATCAGGCCACCAAAATCCACTTTTTTGTTGGCAGGGGCATCCACCCAGCTTCCCACCGGCGCCCATAGCGCAGGCCAGTTGTAGGCTTTCAGCAGCGGCCAGACGCGGGTATAAAAGCTGCTATAGCCGTCATCAAAGGTAAGTAAGACGGCTTTTTCAGGCAGCACGATTTTGCCGTCATGGGCATCGAGAATTTGCTGCACGCTGATCGGGTTATAGCCGTTGTCACGCAGCCAGCCGATCTGATCGCTCAGCGCACTGGTACGTACAGAAAGATAGCGTTGATCCGCTGCGCCATCCTCAACATCGTGATAACCCAACACCAGGAAACTATTTTTTGGCCACGGATGGTCCGCCGTCAGCTCGGTTCTCTCTCCTGGAGGAACATAGCGAGGTGTCGTATTGTGCGCGCTACTACACGCGGTGATCATCAACCAGCCAGCGATGAGTGCGCTAAGCCACAGGCATCTTTTCAGCATGTTCTATCCTTAAAACCTAACATTCAAATCGAAAGCGAGGGAGATATTCCGCTCACGTTTACCGTCGTAGGGGCGTTTATCCCACATCAGCATCACCCCGCCATCCACGACGTTATTCCATTTAAGCCGCTGTCCGTAACCTAACTGAACTATCGCACCGCCATCTGCGCCTTGCTGCCAGTAGTTACCCACACCGCCCACGCCTTGCTGGGTCCAGACCGTGTCATAGTGTCGGTAAAGGACCTGCTCCGCGCTCAAGCCGGGTACCACAGAGAAATCGCTTTTGGGGTTGTAATACGGCACATTTTCTTTGGTGTTGGTACTGCCACCGATACCCGGCGTGAAGTCCAGCGTAAAGCGCGGCGTCGTCCACAGGCGCTCTTTTCCACTCAGTCCGTACTCAATGCGATCGTTACCATCCGAGAAATGTGATGCGGCAAACGACAACTGATATTCTCGTCTTTCGTTTTGATACCAGCGGACAAACACATCTCCACCGTTGGCGTACACGCCGCTACGCAATGCACGTAGGGGCGTATTACGCGAAAGACGCTCCGCCGAACCGCCGACGCGCCAGTTATCATTGAAATCATGCCAGCCAGAAAGACGGCCACCTATTTTCTGACCATCGCCATAATTACGACCTGAAACTTCCATTTCAGCCCAGTAGTCACGGGAGGTCCATTCCGCACCGGCAGCCAGATCGCGGCTGATGCCCTTACCTTCTTCAAATTCACCAGTAGCGAAGTTGAATCCAGTAAACAGTCGCCAGTTGTCATTGATCGGTGGGCTGTAAATGGCGGTATTGATATTGAAGTCATTCTTACCGCTGACCGGGCTATCAGAGGAGATCCCCTGCGTGCCGCTGATCCGCAGTTCAGACATTTTATGCACATCGCGAATGCGCGCGAGACGCAGCGTTGCCTCATCATCCGGGCTACGAGCGATGACATCATCAGTCAGTTCATCGGCCTGCTTCCATTCCTGGAGATCCAGCGCCACATAAGCCTGCTGACGCTCCAGTTCCAGGTTGCTTGGCTCGATCACTTCCGCAAGCTTCAGTTCTTTTTCGGCGGCATGCGGCAAACCGCGGGCTTCGAGTACGGAAGAATAGAGGATACGTAGCCCCTGGTTACCCGAACCAGTACGCGCCAGATGTTCCGTCAGCTTTTCGGCTTCGGGCAGCTCATTAGCGGCAATGTGATATTGCGCGAGTAGCGTCTGACCAAGCAGCCAGTTATCGTTAGGCTGCGGCGTAGGCGAACCATAGATCCGTCGCAGGTACGGGCTGTCTTTGATTAACGCATCGACCTGTTTTTTGGCATCAACAAAGTTTTCATTATCGATATGCGCGTAGAACAGATCCTGTTGATCTTCAGGGCTAAGCGGCGTAACGGGTATCGGCCCGTTCGGATAGTAGATGCTCATCAGCATCGCTTCGGTTTTTTCCGGCTGACGTTCACTTAACCACGCAGAAGCCACCCAACGTTTTGCATAGTTGGGGACTTCGCCTTCGGCAGACAGTGATTCGTATTCGGTAATAACGTCAGCGGTACGCTTGCGGACCAGCAAGGCCCCCATACGGTCTATTCTCGCCCGACGCACATCGCCCTGGGCTGCGGGATCATCTTTCCAGGCAGCAAGCAGTTGGTCATAGCGGGCAAGGGCTTTGTCCGCCACGATAAAACGTTCTTCTTCATTGCGCGCGGTCGTATACGAAGAGCGCACCTTTTCGGCCGCGGCATCAAGCGCAAGGCGACGCTTCACGGGATCGGATGTGGGAACCTCTTCCGCCAGTCCCAACGCAGGTTCGGCTATGCGGTTGGCAGCCAGCGCGGACAACAACGTTGATTTTGCATTTTTGTTGCCCGGATCAACGTCAACCGCCTGACTGGCGACAAGCAATGCATCCCAGTTTTTATTCTGCGAATGATACACGTAGGCAAGCAGGGCATCGGAATCGGCTCCTGGATGCGCTCGCGCCCATTTATTCGCCTCGGTCAGCGCTTGTTGATTATAACGGGCATCGGCCAGCGTCATTATCCAGCCAGTACGAACATCCGCGTTATCAGGCTCTTCCTGCAACACGCTTTCCCAGATAGCTAAGGAATCATTCCAGCTTTTCTGATTGCGATACGCACGCGCAGCGGCAACTTTACCGCGCGCAGGCACATCCATCTTCCCGCGATACTGCTGCCAGATAGCAATCGTTGTTTTGTCGTTGTTATCAACCCAACTGGAGACTTGCAGCCAGTCGGCAACCTGATTGGGCGTGAGCGCGCTTTTCTTTCCCTGATTTTCAAGGTAGCGCAATAGTGGCGCGCTATTACCCCCTCGCGCTTCAATAATCAACGCATCATAATCTGATACTGCCGCAGAGATTTGTAGGGGGAAAAGAACGCTGGCCGTAAATAAACAACTTACAGACTTAAAGCGTGTAATGAATTTGGCATGTCGACGTATACTGAACATATCTTCCCTTATATCTTACACCAGAGTAAAAATAAGCGTTATCAATAGGTTATCGTCACTCCCTGACGGTTGCCGACCATGTAAAGAAACAGTGCCGCTTATTTAGCAATGTGGTTGTAACCCATTTAATTCTTTCGTCTTATTGACGACCAGCACCTCATCCACTAGTACAAGGAGGAGATCAAAAACTCATAAATTTTAACACTACGCGAACACGGTTGCTACGCGATAAGAAAACTCTTAAGCAAAAAAAGTATTTTAGACCATGTTCTCCTAATACTCCTGGGATTGAACACTGCGTTCGGTTAATTTTGGCGGCAAAACCATGCCATTGCGGATAATATTTCAAAAAAATATAAGAACGTTACGTAACTGTTTGCCTGTTAACTAACTTGGGCGGTAGACAGAGAGATCTCTGAGATGTCTCTACCGGTCAGCATGCACATCCTACGAATGCGCCGACGTCGGTCAGGTCAACGCGGCGTATTATGAATGACGGTAGAATACGAACAGGCAGATTAATTTCCTGATAATTTTTATTTGCAGTGTACGCTCATGGTTAAAATACAGACGCCAATATTAAAATCGCCACTATAAAAAGAAAAGCATTTTTACAGCACCCGTTATTTAAAGGTTCGACATCATAGCTACTCAGGAACCACATAATGTAAAAGTATCCTGTTAACTGCGCGATGAACAGGTCTTGAATTTCCCCACTAAATACATATATTACGCATCCCATTCAGTACATGGAATAACCTTTAATTTTTTTAATTGATATTGGAGTTACGAATGTCAAATAAGAAAATTTCGCGGAACAATGGAGCAACAGGCTCCGTTAATAAGGTTGTCGCATGGTCAACAATCGCTTTACAGGCTCTGTATCCAGCCCTTCTCAGCTTCACGCCGACCATCAGCCATGCTTCAGCCGTTAAGGCATCGCAGGCCGCAGCTGAGCAGCAAGAACTGCGCGGCCTGTCTTCCCTCGCCGCACAGGCTGGCAGAAGCATTGAAAACGGCCATGCGGGCAGTTTTGCTGCTAATACCGTCTCGGCACAGGCAACGAAGGAGGTGGTAGAATGGCTGCAGCAATACGGTAATGCGCGTATTCAACTCAACGTCGATGACGCTTTCTCGTTGAAAGATTCTGCGTTCGATTTCCTTTATCCGTGGGTTGATACAAAGCAGCATGTTTTATTTACCCAGACATCGCTTCACCGTACCGATGACAGAACCCAAACCAATATCGGTATGGGTTATCGCTACTTCACGCCAGATAATTCAATGCTGGGCGCGAACTTATTTTATGACTACGATTTAAGTCGGCATCACGCACGTATGGGTGCAGGCGTTGAGTACTGGCGAGATTATTTACATGCAGGCGCGAATGCTTATTTAAGATTGTCAAAATGGAAGGATTCCCACGATCTGGGCGATTATCAGGAACGTCCGGCTGATGGCTGGGATATCTATACCAAAGGTTGGTTGCCGTCATATCCGCAACTGGGTGCATCGCTTAAATATGAAAAGTATTACGGCAAGAATGTCGGCCTCTTTGGCAGCGATCATCTGCAGGAAAATCCGTACGCCTTTACGGGCGGGGTCAGCTACACGCCGGTTCCGCTGGTTACGCTTTCTGCTGAACACAAGCAGGGGCAGAGTAATACTCATGATTCACGCTTCGGCATTGAAATTAACTATCGCCCCGGCATCCCGCTGGCGAAGCAACTGGACGGCGATAACGTTGCGGTGATGCGCGAAGTTCAGCACGGGCGCTACGATTTTGTCGAACGTAATAACAACATTGTTCTGGAATACCGCAAAAAATCGGTTCTGAAGATCCGCCTGCCTGAAAGCGTGCAGGGGGAAGGTGGCGCCGTTATTCCGGTGACTATTTCGCTGGATAAATCCCAATGGGGCATTCAGTCGGTAGAGTGGAACGATAGCGCATTTACCGCCGCTGGCGGGCGTATTTCCGGTAGCAGCACGTCATGGCAACTGACGTTGCCAGCGTATACACCAGGCGGTACCAATCACTGGCAGATCGGCGCAACGGCGCGAGATGTTAAAGGAAACGTCTCTAACTATGCGGTGATGAACGTGACAGTGACGGGGAGTTCAGCCTCAATCGGCACAATGGATTTTACATTAAACGGCGAGCATCAACCAATCATCGCGGCTGACGGGCAGTCGCAGCATCCGGTTACGTTGGTGCTAAAAGATGCCAATGGTAAACCGTTAACAGGGCTTGCCCATGACATTGAGTTGTCACTGGCATTTATGCCTGACGCACAGCAAAACCGTGAGCGTTCGGCACAGGCACCCAAGCTCGGTGAACTACAGGAAACCCGTTCCGGGGTGTATACCGCGACGCTGACGCCGGGTTTAACGGCGGGTACGGCACGCATCACCGCTAAAGTCCTGGGCAAAACAGAAACTCTGACGGTAAAACTAAAAGCGGTTTCCGCCGAGGCGGCAAAATCGACGTTGACGGTAATGCCCATGGAACAGATCGTTGGGCATCCGATTAGCCTGACGTTAGAGGCAAAAGATAAAGACGGGAATGCCATTACCGGCGACGACAGCTTACGTTTTTATGCTGTTTCAGCCAGCGGCGAGGTTCGTTTTACTGCCGTAGAAGAGAAAGACGGCGTGTACCGCGCTAAGGCAACGTCTGAACTGGCTCAGGCGACACGCATTGGTGTGGCATCACAAAAACATGATTTCTCCGGACTGGAAAAACAAGCCACCTGGATTGCCGACAAAACGCAGCCGGTGGTTCAGGCTTTTAACCTGACCAGGGACAATGCGCTGGCGGATGGCAAACAGAGTAATGTCGCAGTCGTTACCCTGACCGACCGTTATGGCAACGCGCTGTCCGGATACACGGTTACCCTGGCGTTACCGCCACAGGTCAAGATCGCGAATGGGGAGAACGTTGTGAAGACCGATGCCAAAGGTGAAGCAACATTCTCACTGATCAGTTCAACACCGGGAACATATGAGATTACGCTAAGCGCGGGGAACATCAGCTCATCACTGCGCGTAACATTTGCCTCTTCAATGACGGGCGCAACATTGTCTCTGGCAGCCAAAGACAATGGCGCAATCACCAATATTGCTGCAAACGGTCGCGATGGCGCCACGCTTGAGGTAAGGCTCAACAATACCGCCGCGTCGGTTGAAGGACAGAAAGTGGAGCTTATCGTAACGCCGCAAGGGCTCGTATACCCGGACAAAATCACCACCAATAAAGACGGTTACGCAACGGTGACGTTAACCACGGTTAAGGCGGGTAATTACACCGTGAAAGCCATGGCTACAGACGGGCAACAGAGTATTGAGTCCTCGAACGTTGAACTGGGCTTTGTACCTGATATTAACAGCGCGGTGCTGAATTTGACCGCACCAGCAGAGAGCATCGCGGCAAACGCATCAGCTAAGCACGAAATTCAGGTACAGGTTGTCGACGGTGAAAACAACCCATTTAGCGGTGACGTGCGCCTGACCAGCGAACCCGCCAGTGGATTAAAACTGGACCAGTCCGAACTGACATTGGATGAGAAAGGAATGGCATCAACAACCTTTGTTGCCGCAGAGGCCGGGCGCTATCAATTGCAGGCAACCTTCATCAAAGAGGGTAAACGCGTTACGGCGAGTAAGGTAGTGGAGGTGGTATCGGATCTGCAAAATGCAGTCTTGACGATCGAACCGTCAACCACATCAGCCATAGTGAGTGATGTGGATAACGTGGCGTTTACCCTGCATCTGAGCGATACATCGGGTAACAGCGTCAGCAACCGTAAGCTGAAAATTACGGCCACAGGCCCATCGTCACGCGATCCTCTGCAGATTGATAATACGCTTGTCACCACCAATGGCTCCGGTACTGCGACCGTGAATGTCCACGGCCATAAGGTGGGTCGTTACACGCTGACCGCCACATTGGCTGAACACGGTAGCAACGTCTCGGCAAATGCTTCGCTGATGCTGAATGCCGATGCCCAGAATCCGGTACTCACTCTGGAGCAGGATCCTGGCTATGCCGTTGCCAACCTTGAACCAGTAGGCTTTATGGCCCGATTGCAGGATAAGTTCGGTAACCCGTTAAACGGCAGTGTCGAATTTAGCGCGGGCAGCAAAGCCCAACCCAGCAGCGGAACCTTTACGATGACGCCGGATAAAACCAACCTTACGCTAGGTAATGCCTACTCACAGCTGAGAACGGATACCGCTGGTGAAAGTTGGGTGAAGGTGAAGGCAACGACGGGAGATAAAACGCTGGAAAAAGAACTCACCGTCTGGGTAGTTGAAAACCATAAACCGAATTCCTGATTCGGGATATAACTGGAGATAGTCACGTTCGCAGTGGCTATCTCCCCTTCTTTCTTTATGTTTGAGTTTATATATAAAATTCATTCGATTAAGTGCGAACCCTTTTTATATATTCACTCAGAGAAATCACTGCAGATGCTGTGCAGTAATCAATATTCTACGGTGCAGTTAAAAATTATGTGAAGTGAATTGCCAAATGCTGGCCGTAACGATCATGCAGCTAATTTCGCTAGCCACGATTAAAAATCCACATGCAACATTATGAAGGGTTTTGAGTAGACTACTAACAAAAGAAAAGCGTTGGAGCGGGCGAAGGGAATCGAACCCTCGTATAGAGCTTGGGAAGCTCTCGTTCTACCATTGAACTACGCCCGCATTGAAGTGCGTAAGGGATTATAAACCTTACACACTTCCTGGCAAGAGGCTGATCGACTGACTGGCGATTAATTCACCGTCAGCATTTTGGCTTGCTGCCCTGCGGCGGCAAATAGCGCTGCGGATCGATAGCCGTAGCGCGATAACGGATCTGGAAATGCAGGCGCACCGAAGCCGCATCAGAGCTGCCCATGGTGGCAATTTTCTGCCCGGCTTTCACTGTTTGCCCGTTGTTAACCAACAGCGTATCGTTATGGGCGTAGGCGGTAATGTAATCTTCGCCATGTTTTATCATCACGAGGTTGCCGTAACCGCGCAGCTGATTGCCGACATAGACCACCTTCCCGGCTCCAGCCGCATAAACAGGCGTGCCGCGCGCGGCAGAGATATCAATCCCCTTGTTGCCACCTTCGGCCGTGGAGTATGGCAGTATCACCTTCCCGCTCGCTGGCCACTGCCAACAGCGTTGCCCTACCGGTGGCCAGGATGACTGTGGCACAGAAGAAGACGGCCTGACTGCTGCCGTTTTGGTGGAGGATTTCGATTTAGATTTTGTTTTCGCCGATGCCGTGCTGGTTTTCGCGCCACCGCTGACCTTAAGCTTTTGCCCAACTTCTATGGTATAGGGGGGAGAAATGTTGTTCAGGCGCGCGATCTCTTTGACGCTGGTCCCTGTCGCACGTGAAATACCATACAGCGTATCTCCCCGCTTAACGGTATAGGTAGAACCAGAACCGGAATCAGATGAGCTTGAACATCCCGCGACGATCAGGCTGCTCAGCAACATTATTGTGATAACAAAGCGTTTTCTCATCAGGCGTCCCGCACTCAAAACAATTCCTCGCAACATTTTAAGACGCTTTATCATAGCAGTCCGATGCCGGATGCCAAATCATATCGCGGCACGAATCGTCCGTTCAGGCATTTCACACCGACGGATAATCAATCGGCCACAATTAGGCATATAATAGTGATGCTCAAGATTAATGGTGGATGCGATGCGACAGGAACATGTCATTTTGTTGAATGAGCAGGACCAGCCCTGCGGAACACTGGAAAAGTATGCGGCGCATACCGCTACAACGCCCCTACACTCTGCCTTCTCCTGCTGGCTCTTTAACGACCAGGGCCAACTGTTGGTGACCCGGCGTTCGCTACACAAAAAAGCCTGGCCAGGCGTCTGGACTAACTCGGTCTGCGGCCATCCGCAGTCCGGTGAAACTACTGCAGACGCCATCATCCGTCGCGCTCGTTTCGAACTGGGTGTGGAGGTAGCCGAACTCACGCCCGTGTATCCTGATTTTCGTTACCGCGCTGCAGACCCCAGTGGGATTGTGGAAAACGAAGTTTGCCCGGTCTATGCCGCACGAGTTATCAGTGCGCGACGGCCAAACGCGGATGAAGTAATGGATGAGCAGTGGAGTGAACTTGAGGATGTCTTACGTGCGCTGGATGCCACACCGTGGGCCTTCAGCCCATGGATGGTAATGCAGGCATCTAACGATAAAGCGCGCGAATTATTACGCGAGTTTGCTAACCGTAATTGATTGCCGGATGGCAACGCGAAAGCGTTTTATCCGGCCTACAAATCATGCTTCTCGTAGGCCGGAAAAGCGTGGCGCGATCCGGCATTTCACATCTTATTTAACCGGACGCATCGCCGGGAACAGGATCACGTCACGGATGGTATGGCTGTTGGTGAACAGCATAACCATACGGTCGATACCAATCCCCAGACCGGCTGTCGGCGGCAGACCGTGTTCCAGCGCGGTAACGTAGTCTTCGTCGTAGAACATCGCTTCGTCATCGCCCGCATCTTTGGCGTTAACCTGATCCTGGAAACGCTGCGCCTGATCTTCTGCATCGTTCAGCTCGCTGAAACCGTTACCGATTTCGCGTCCACCAATGAAGAATTCGAAGCGGTCAGTAATTTCCGGGTTGTCATCGTTACGACGAGCCAACGGAGAAACCTCTGCCGGGTACTCGGTAATGAAGGTCGGCTGAATCAGGTGCGCTTCCGCCACTTCTTCAAAGATCTCCGTCACGATACGACCCAGACCCCAGCTCTTCTCAACCTTGATGCCGATAGATTCAGCAATCGCTTTAGCAGAGTCGAAGTTGTCCAGATCCGCCATGTTGGTTTCCGGACGGTATTTCTGAATGGCTTCACGCATGGTCAGTTTTTCGAACGGTTTACCAAAGTCGAAGACTTCTTCGCCGTAAGGCACTTCGGTAGTTCCCAGAACGTCCTGCGCCAGCGTGCGGAACAGCGATTCGGTCAGTTCGATCAGGTCTTTGTAGTCCGCATAAGCCATATAGAGTTCCATCATGGTGAACTCTGGGTTATGACGAACGGAGATGCCTTCGTTACGGAAGTTACGGTTAATTTCGAACACACGTTCGAAGCCGCCAACCACCAGACGCTTGAGGTACAGTTCCGGCGCAATACGCAGGTACATGTCCAGATCCAGCGCGTTATGATGGGTGATGAACGGGCGTGCAGCGGCACCACCAGGGATCACCTGCATCATCGGGGTTTCCACTTCCATAAAGCCACGGCCAACCATGAACTGACGAATACCCGCCATGATCTGTGAGCGCACTTTAAAGGTGTTGCGAGATTCATCGTTAGAGATGAGATCCAGGTAGCGCTGACGGTAACGCGCTTCCTGATCCTGCAGGCCGTGGAATTTGTCCGGCAGCGGACGCAGCGCTTTAGTCAGCAGACGCAGCTCGGTGCAATGGATGGACAGCTCGCCGGTTTTGGTCTTAAACAACTTACCTTTCGCGCCGAGGATATCGCCCAGATCCCATTTTTTGAACTGCTCGTTGTAAATGCCTTCCGGCAGATCGTCACGCGCAACGTACAGCTGAATGCGGCCACCAACGTCCTGCAGCGTAACGAATGAGGCTTTCCCCATAATGCGGCGGGTCATCATACGACCGGCAACGGATACCTCAATGTTCAGCGCTTCCAGCTCTTCGTTTTCTTTCGCGTCGAAGTCAGCGTGCAGTTGGTCTGAGGTGTGATCGCGACGGAAATCGTTCGGGAACGGGATCCCCTGCTCGCGCAGGTTAGCCAGCTTCTCACGGCGCGTTTTCAGTTCATTGTTAAGGTCGGCTACCGCGTCAGCGCCCTGTGCGTGTTGTTCAGACATGTTGGTTCCTCATAACCCTGCTTTCAAACTTGCTTCGATAAATTGATCCAGGCTGCCATCCAGCACCGCCTGCGTGTTACGGGTTTCAACCCCGGTACGCAGATCTTTGATGCGGGAGTCATCCAGGACATAAGAACGAATCTGGCTACCCCAGCCGATGTCGGACTTGGTGTCTTCCATCGCCTGCTTCTCGGCATTCTTCTTCTGCATTTCCAGTTCATAAAGCTTCGCCTTCATCTGCTTCATGGCCTGGTCTTTGTTCTTGTGCTGGGAACGGTCGTTCTGGCACTGTGTCACAATCCCGGTCGGGATGTGGGTAATACGCACCGCAGATTCTGTACGGTTAACGTGCTGACCACCCGCACCTGAAGCGCGGTAAACATCGATGCGCAGGTCTGCCGGGTTGATTTCGATATCAATGTCATCGTCAACTTCCGGGTAGACAAACGCAGAGCTGAACGACGTATGGCGGCGACCGCCGGAGTCAAACGGGCTCTTACGTACCAGGCGGTGTACGCCGGTTTCAGTACGCAGCCAGCCGTAAGCATATTCGCCAGCGATTCTGATGGTCACGGATTTAATACCCGCCACTTCACCTTCAGATTCTTCAATAATTTCAGTCTTAAAGCCGCGTGCTTCAGCCCAACGCAGATACATGCGCATCAGCATGCTGGCCCAGTCCTGCGCTTCGGTGCCGCCAGAACCGGCCTGAATATCGAGATAGCAATCTGCGCTGTCATATTCACCGGAGAACATACGACGGAACTCCAGCTGCGCCAGCTTTTCTTCCAGCGTATCGAGTTCGACAACGGCTTCGTTAAAGGTTTCTTCGTCGTCGGCTTCTATAGCCAGTTCTAACAGGCCGGAGACATCTTCCAGGCCCTGGCTCATTTGGTCGAGCGTGTCGACAATGGCCTCAAGGGAAGAACGCTCTTTGCCCAGCGCCTGAGCGCGTTCGGGTTCGTTCCAGACATCCGGCTGTTCCAGCTCGGCGTTTACTTCTTCCAGACGCTCTTTCTTGGCATCATAGTCAAAGATACCCCCTAAGAACGTCAGAGCGTTCCGTGAGGTCCTGAATGCGGTTATTTACCGGATTAATTTCAAACATGGTCTGTTTTCTTTTATTGGACGAGTCAAAATGCGGTTATAAGAGCGGGATTGTAACCAATCCACGCTCTTTTTTATAGATATAGTGACGCTAAAGTGGCCAGATATTATCGATAATAATTTGCAATGAGCGGTTGCCGCGAAACTCGTTAATATCCAGCTTATAGGCCAGCGTGACTTCACGAACGCCGTTATCCGGCCAGATAGCGGTATCAACGTTAAACGCAATACCGTCCAGCAGCGGTCCGCCGTCGACGGGCTCAACCATCACCTTCAGATGACGCTCGCCAACCAGACGCTGCTGAAGCAGGCGAAAGCGCCCGTCAAACAGCGGCTCCGGGAACATTTGCCCCCACGGCCCTGCATCACGCAGCATTTGTGCGACTTCCATGGTCATCTCCGCCGCACTTAGCGGGCCATCGGAGACCACTTCGCCCTGCAGTAAGGCGGGATCGAGCCACTCGGTCACCAGCTCGCCAAAACGCTGCTGGAAGCACTCAAACTGCGCTTCTTCCAGCGATAATCCTGCCGCCATGGCGTGGCCGCCGAACTTAAGGATCATGCCCGGGTAAAGGGTATCCAGTCGCTCCAGCGCATCTCGCATGTGCAGGCCCTGAATCGAGCGCCCCGACCCTTTAAGGGTGCCGTCTCCAGCCGGTGCAAAGGCGATCACCGGACGGTGAAAACGCTCTTTAATGCGTGACGCCAGGATCCCTACCACGCCCTGATGCCACTCGGGGTGATACATCGCCAGCCCGCCAGGCAGCGTCTCGCTGCTGCGCTCAAGCTTCTCGCACAGGGTCAGCGCTTCCGTCTGCATGCCCTGCTCTATCTCTTTCCGCGTCTGGTTGAGCGCGTCCAGTTCACTGGCAAGCACCCGCGCGTCGCCAATGTTGTCGCACAGCAACAGCGCCACGCCAACAGACATATCATCCAGGCGGCCTGCCGCATTCAGGCGTGGCCCCAGCGCAAAGCCTAAATCACTGGCGGCCAATTTCTGCGGGTCGCGATTTGAAATCTCAAGCAGCGCTTTAATGCCAGGACGACATTTCCCTGCGCGAATACGGCTCAAGCCTTGCCACGTCAGGATGCGGTTATTAGCGTCCAGCGGGACAACATCGGCCACCGTACCTAGCGCAACCAGATCAAGCAGATCTGCGAGGTTTGGCGGGGTGATACCTTGCTCATCAAACCAGCCCTTATCACGAAGAAAAGTACGCAGAGCCAGCATCAGATAAAAAGCCACGCCGACGCCCGCCAGTGATTTCGACGGGAACGTACAGTCGTGCAGGTTAGGATTAATAATCGCCACTGCGCCCGGCAGGGTATCACCGGGCAGGTGGTGATCGGTAACCACTACCGGGATCCCCAGCGTTCTGGCATGCTCAACGCCGGCATGGGAAGAGATGCCGTTGTCGACGGTGACGATCAGCTGAGCGCCGCGGGCATGTGCCTGATCCACCACCTCCGGGCTCAAACCATAACCGTCTTCAAAACGGTTGGGCACCAGGTAGTCAATGTTGCTACATCCCAATGCTCGCATCGCCAGAATGCTCAGCGCCGTGCTGGTTGCGCCATCGGCGTCAAAATCCCCCACCACGATAATGCGGGTGCCTTCACGAAAAGCGTTATAGAGGATCTCCACCGCCTTTTCGACACCGCTCAATTGCTGCCACGGCAACATGCCTTTGACGCTACGCTCAAGCTCCTGCGCGCTACGCACACCGCGACTGGCATACAAACGACGCAACAGCGGCGGCAGATCGGCAGGCAGGTCGCTAGTCTCGTCGGCTTCACGGCGACGAAGTTGTATCTGTTGTTTCACGCGAATTATTTACCGCTGGTCTGTTTTTGGTGCGCGTCGAGGAACGCTTTCATCTCTTTCGGTCCCTGATAGCCAGGAACAACATAGCCATTGCTCAGAACGATCGCCGGCGTGCCGCTTACACCAAACTGCACGCCCAGCGCGTAGTGGTCAGCAATATCCACATTACAAGTTGCCGGCTTCACGCTTTTACCAGCCATGGCATCATCAAACGCTTTGTTTTTGTCTGACGCACACCAGATGGATTTCATGTCCTGCTCGGCCTGGCTTTCCAGTCCCTGGCGAGGGAAGGCCAGATAACGCACGGTAATTCCCAGTGCGTTGTAGTCTTTCATCTCTTCATGCAGCTTGTGGCAATAGCCGCAGGTGATGTCGGTGAAAATGGTAATAACGTGTTTTTCCTGCGGCGCTTTATAGATGATCATCTCTTTTTCCAGCGCGTTCAGCTGCTTCATCAGCAGTTGATTGGTGACGTTAACCGGACTTGCACCGCTCACGTCATACATCGGTCCCTGAATAATGTGCTTGCCGTCTTCGGTGACGTACAGCACGCCGCTGTTGGTCAGTACAGTTTTCATTCCCGCAATCGGAGCTGGTTGAATTTCTGTGCTTTGTACACCCAGCTTCGTTAATGACTGACGAATCGCCGCGTCGTCTGCCTGCACCATGCCTGAAAACGCCGTCGCCAGCAGGGTGAGCATCATAAAACTTTTTTTCATAACCTATCCTTTCCTGTCAGCACTCACGCACGCGGGTGATGCTGTTGATGTAATTGACGCAAGCGCTCCGTTGCGACATGGGTATAAATTTGTGTGGTAGAGAGATCGCTATGACCAAGCAGCATCTGCACCACGCGCAAATCAGCGCCATGGTTAAGCAAATGCGTGGCAAAAGCATGCCGCAGTACGTGCGGCGACAGCTTCTCGCTGTCGATTCCCGCTAACACAGCATAGTGTTTAATTCGATGCCAGAAGGTCTGGCGTGTCATCTGCTGCGCACGCTGGCTGGGAAACAGCACATCAATGGAGACGCCATTGAGCAACCATGGTCGTCCGTGCTCCAGATAGGTTTCCAGCCAGTACACGGCTTCTTCACCCAACGGTACCAGCCGCTCTTTATTACCTTTACCAATGACCCGCACAACGCCCTGACGCAGGCTGACATCACTCATCGTCAGCCCCACCAGCTCAGAAACGCGCAAACCGGTGGCATATAAGACTTCGAGCATGGCTTTGTCCCGGAGTTCCAGCGGCTGGTCAATCAGCGGGGTCTGCAGCAGTCGCTCGACCTGCGCCTCACTGAGATCTTTTGGCAAACGCTGTGGTAGCTTAGGTGAAGCCAGCGAAGCGCTGGGATCATCATCGCGGAATTTCTCGCGATAGAGATGTTGAAAAAATCGCCGCATTGCACTTAACAAACGCGCGGAACTGGTGGCTTTATACCCCCCCTCCATTCGCTCGGCCAGCAGTGCTTGCAGGTCATCGCTCTGTACCGTCGTCAGAGAAACACCGCGATGGTGTAGCCATTCAACAAGCATGGTTAGATCGCGACGATACGCACTTAATGTGTTTTCCGCCAGATTGCGTTCCAGCCACAGGGCATCAAGAAATTGCTCGATGCGCGCCAGATCTTGTTCCACTCGCGCCCCTTATTTCATTCTCATTTTTGATACATTATGCCTCATTGTGCCGTGATTGCGGCGATTCTGATACACTACGCGCAACGCTACAGCAGAATTGAGACGTTTAGTAATGAACATGGGTCTTTTTTACGGTTCCAGCACGTGCTACACCGAGATGGCAGCAGAGAAAATCCGCGATATTCTTGGTCCCGAGCTGGTGACATTACACAACCTCAAGGATGATTCTCCGACCTTAATGGAGCAGTACGACGTGCTCATTTTAGGTATCCCAACCTGGGATTTCGGCGAAATCCAGGAGGACTGGGAAGCCGTCTGGGATCAGTTGGATGACCTCAACCTGGAAGGCAAAATTGTTGCTCTCTACGGCATGGGCGATCAGTTGGGTTACGGTGAATGGTTCCTGGATGCGCTGGGAATGCTGCACGACAAGCTGGTCACGAAAGGGGTGAAGTTTGTCGGTTACTGGCCAACAGAAGGCTACGAATTTACCAGCGATAAACCTGTTATTGCCGATGGGCAACTGTTTGTCGGCCTTGCCCTGGATGAAACCAACCAGTACGATCTTAGCGATGAACGCATCCAGGCATGGTGTGAGCAAATTCTTGGCGAAATGGCCGAACACTGGTCCTGAGCATCTGCTGACTGACGGTGAAGGTCTGTAACCTTACCGTCAGCGCTATTTCTGCATTGACGGTTGTAATATCAACCGACGCAAATCCCGCCATTCGGCATCATCCATACTGTCCGCCGCCAGCCACAGATGCTGACGCTTTCCTGTACTTGACCGCAAACGCAACATCATGCCCGTTTTTATCATCCAGGGTGCGCTAACAATCGACCACTCTTGCCCTTGCCAACGCAGGCGGCCATCCATCAATAGTCTAATCTCTCCCTGACAAGCGTTGATACGGCGCTGACTACGCACGCAATCGAACACCACCAGAGAGAGCAAAATCAACCATAAAGGGGTGTAACTCAGTGGCCATGGCATCAATAAAATAAGCACCGCCACTAGCCCATGAATGAGCAACGAAATCCACTGTGCGCGCCAGGAGACGCGTAAATCAGATTGCCACTGGACCACGTTCCCGATTCCGTGTCTGGATAAGCCGTACCATTTGCTCCAGCTGTGCATCAGCCGGCTTCCCGTGATTCATCAACCAGTTAAATAAATCAGGGTCATCACATTCCAGCAAACGGATAAAAATGCGCTTTTCGTCATCACTTAAGTTGTCATACTCATGTTCGAAAAACGGCATGATCGAAATGTCCAGCTCACGCATACCGCGACGGCATGCCCAATGAATACGTGCTTTGTTGTTAATATCCATGTTCTTCTTCCTGTCTCGCGAAAACGAAGTACCCGGCTATTGTAACGTGTTTTTCACGCTCTTTTACGGGAATATCAGTAAACGGAAGCACGATCGCTAAATAAAACCACATTAAGTCAAAGGGTTCATCAATTATGGATGTCTCCTCGCAAAGCTTAAAATATGGCACAAATAGGATGTTTAAACCGCTTGCAATGGGCCATAGCTCTTTTACCATTAGTCATTATTACTGCGTTAAGCAAATCAGGACATTATTATGGCTTTTACATCTTTTCCTCCTCGTCAGCCTTGTGCGTCAACACGTTTGCCTCTGACGCTGATGACGCTTGATGACTGGGCACTCGCGACCATTACCGGCACCGACAGTGAGAAGTATATTCAGGGCCAGGTTACTGCTGATGTCAGTCAGCTGACCGAACATCAGCATGTGCTGGCTGCCCACTGTGATGCCAAAGGCAAAATGTGGAGCAACCTGCGCCTCTTCCGCCTGGGTGAAGGCTTCGCGTGGCTTGAGCGCCGTAGCCTGCGCGATGCCCAGCTTACCGAACTGAAAAAATATGCCGTCTTCTCAAAAGTGGTGATTGCGCCGGACGACGAACGCGTGCTGCTGGGCGTTGCCGGATTCCAGGCGCGTGCCGCGCTGGACAATCTCTTTAGCGAACTGCCAACCCGCGATAAGCAGGTGATTACCGAAGGCTCTTCCACGATATTGTGGCTTGAACACCCGGCCGAACGCTTCCTGCTGATTACCGATGCAGCCACGGCGGAAACGCTGGTAGAAAAACTGCGTGGTGAAGCAGAGTTGAACAACAGCCAACAGTGGCTGGCACTGGATATCGAAGCCGGTATCGCAGTAATTGATACCGCCAACAGCGGGCAGTTCATTCCACAGGCCACCAACCTGCAGGCCTTGGGTGGGATCAGCTTCAAAAAAGGCTGCTATACCGGTCAGGAAATGGTCGCACGGGCGAAATTCCGCGGCGCTAACAAACGAGCGCTGTGGACACTGGCAGGTTCAGCCAGCCGGGTGCCGGAAGCGGGTGAAGACCTGGAACTGAAAATGGGAGAGAACTGGCGCCGAACCGGCACCGTACTTGCTGCAGTACAACTGGCGGACGGTCAGGTACTGGTGCAGGTGGTGATGAATAACGACATGGAAGCCGACAGCGTATTCCGCGTGCGCGACGACGCGAAAACGCTGCATATAGTACCGCTGCCGTATTCGCTGGAAGAGTAAATCGCCAGGTAGCGACTTCACCTTACCGGGTCGAGGGTTTTGTAGGCCCGGTAAGCGCAGCGCCACCGGGCAATGATGATTACGCCTGCCCCACGTACAGATAGATGGCCAGAAAATGGCACACGCTGCCACCCAGCACGAATCCATGCCAGATTGCATGGTTGTAAGGAATACGCTTGCAGACGTAGAAAATGACGCCCAGTGAATAGACCACGCCACCTACCGCCAGCAGCGTTACGCCCCCAGCAGCCAGTTTAACCGCCAGTTGATACACCACAATCAATGACAGCCAGCCCATGGTCAGGTAGGTCACCAGCGACAAAATTTTAAAGCGGTGGGCAATGGTCAATTTGAACAGAATACCGAGCAGCGCCAGGCTCCAGATCACCACCATCAGGCCACGCGCCAACGGTGAGTCCAGCCCCACCAGCAGAAATGGCGTATAGGTTCCGGCAATCAGCAGATAAATAGCGCAATGGTCGAATTTCTTCAGCCAGAGTTTCGCTCGCTGATGGGGTATCGCGTGATACAGGGTTGAAGCCAGGAACAGCAAAATCATGCTGCCGCCGTACAGGCTATAGCTGGTAATGGCCATAGCACTGGCATTGGTATCTACTGCCTGAACCAGCAACAGCACCAGTCCGATAATCCCAAACACCAGCCCAATACCGTGGCTGATACTGTTGGCGATTTCCTCTGCCAGAGAATACCCCTGTGCAATTAATGGCTTCTGAACCATAGCTTACTCCCAAAAAACGAACACTTTCGTGATTGCGCTTCTAGCGTAACTGAGAATGGTTCCAGTGAACACATGTTAGCTAAAATAAATATCGATTAATAAATAACATATAAAAATCAATTAATTATATTTTATTTTTCAGCTAACAAGTGTACCTCTTAAACTAAACACATTTAAAATCAATCACATAAAACTGCGTCTGATTTGGATAGATCTCTGTAATCACGCGTTTAAGCTCATCAAGGGTCATATTTTCCTGCTGAGCATGTTTTTCACTCAGCGTATCCAACGTCACGGTCGAGGTGCCTACCACTTCTATAGTGCAGAAGTAACCGTCATCTTCGAAGCGTCCAACCCGCAGAATGTCTCCGGTTTTGAAGTGGGACTCAGACTCATCACGAATAGTAATGGTCTTGCGTCCGGCCAGAATGTCATCCTGGAAACGCTGAAAAAAAGTGATGTCATTTGGCTGCATGTTATTATTCCCTGTAGATGAAGTCTGATGAGTGAGTATTGCCATTGTGAGTATGTTCTCCCACACCGCCATCGCCAGTCTCAACAATCTTGAGATGTTGGTCTACAACTATGTCATCAAGAACCGTGACAAAGTCATGTACATGACCATTCGCGAACTGGCTGATGCCGTAGGGGTTTCAACCACCACCGTGCTGCGCTTTTGCCGCAAACTTAACTGTGAGGGCTACTCTGAGTTTCGCGTACGTTTTAAATTATATTTAGAGCAGAATGAACCGCAACAGGCTAATTTCGGTGCCAGCGAAATAATCAGCTTCTTTAAGGGCGTGAATAACGACGAATTCGACACATTACTCGATCAGGCTGTTGATATTATATTGTCCTCCGAGCGTATTATATTCGTTGGCGCGGGAACATCCGGCGCCTTAGCTAAATATGGTGCGCGATTTTTCTCAAATGTCGGGAAATTCAGCAACCATATTGACGACCCCTATTTCCCGGTGACCAATGATATGGCCCGAAACGCGCTGGCAATTGTCCTATCCGTCTCCGGCGAAACCGAGGAAATCCTGCGTTTCGCCAGCCAGTTTAGCCTCCACAACTGCAAAGTGTTGTCGGTTACCAGCCATGAGCACTCACGCCTGGCGAAACTGGCCGACTTTAACCTCTCCTGGCATGTGCCGCAAACCCGCATCGCGGGGGTCTATGATATAACAACACAAATCCCCGTAATTTATATTCTGGAGTCACTGGGTCGCAAACTGGCGAAAAAATTGGCATAAAAAAACAAACTGTTTTTTTGATGTAACAAATCACATTAAGCCTATTTTGTTATATCGTGACATTTAACTTTCCTTTGTTAGACTCAAAATCAAATGGTATTAATTTGAGACTGAGCGCAAATGAAAAAACTGACTTTACCGAAAGATTTTTTATGGGGTGGCGCGGTTGCGGCGCATCAGGTTGAAGGCGGCTGGAACAAAGGCGGCAAAGGGCCAAGCATTTGTGACGTGCTGACCGGCGGCGCGCACGGTGTTCCACGCGAAATCACCCAGAGCGTCATTCCAGGCAAGTACTATCCAAACCACGAAGCCGTCGATTTTTACAGTCATTACAAAGAAGACATAAAGCTGTTTGCTGAAATGGGCTTCAAATGCTTCCGTACGTCTATTGCCTGGACCCGAATCTTCCCGCGAGGTGACGAAACTCAGCCAAATGAAGAAGGGCTGAAGTTTTACGACGACATGTTCGACGAGCTGCTCAAGTACAACATTGAGCCGGTTATTACCCTCTCCCACTTCGAAATGCCGCTACATCTGGTACAGCAGTACGGTAGCTGGACCAACCGCAAAGTGGTCGATTTCTTCGTTCGTTTTGCCGAAGTGGTCTTTGAGCGCTACAAGCACAAGGTCAAATATTGGATGACCTTTAATGAGATCAACAACCAGCGTAACTGGCGCGCGCCGCTGTTTGGCTATTGCTGTTCCGGCGTGGTGTACACCGAGCATGAGGATCCGGAAGAAACGCTGTATCAGGTGCTGCATCACCAGTTTGTTGCCAGCGCGCTGGCGGTGAAGGCGGCACGGCGCATTAATCCTGAAATGAAAGTCGGCTGCATGCTGGCGATGGTGCCGCTGTACCCCTTCTCCTGTAAACCCGAGGATATGATGTTTGCGCAGGAGTCGATGCGTGAACGCTACGTCTTCACCGACGTCCAGCTACGCGGTTATTACCCCTCTTATGTGCTGAACGAATGGGAGCGTCGTGAATTCAATATCAAAATGGAAGCAGGCGACAAACAGATCCTGCGTGAAGGCACCTGCGACTATCTCGGATTCAGCTACTACATGACCAACGCCGTAAAAGCGGAAGGTGGCAGCGGTGACGCGATTTCCGGCTTCGAAGGCAGCGTCCCCAACCCACACGTTAAAGCCTCCGACTGGGGCTGGCAGATAGATCCCATCGGCCTGCGCTATGCCTTATGTGAGCTGTACGAACGCTATCAGAAGCCGCTGTTTATCGTTGAAAACGGCTTTGGTGCGTACGACAAAGTAGAAGAAGATGGCAGCATCAACGATGACTATCGCATCGACTATCTACGCGCCCACGTTGAAGAGATGATGAAAGCAGTAGCGTACGATGGCGTAGATTTGATGGGCTACACACCGTGGGGCTGCATTGACTGCGTGTCGTTCACAACCGGTCAGTACAGTAAACGCTACGGCTTTATTTACGTGAACAAGCACGACGATGGCACCGGAGATATGTCGCGTTCACGCAAGAAAAGCTTCAACTGGTACAAAGAGGTGATCGCCAGCAACGGCGAAAATCTGTAATTTTTGCCGGATGGCGGCGTAAACGCCTTATCCGGCCTACACATTAATTTCCCGTAGGCCGATAAGAGATGCGCCATCCGGCAATCAACGCGCTACTTCCCACCCGCCAGCTCCAGAAAACTGCCCGTTACGTAAGACGCCTTCTCACTCAGTAGCCAGGTGATAGCCTGCGCCACCTCTTCCGGCTGCCCGCCACGCTGCATCGGTAACATCGACTTTACGCGATCAACCCGTCCGGGCTCCCCACCAGACGCATGCATGTCGGTGTAGATCAGGCCCGGACGTACACAATTTACACGGATCCCCTGCGCCGCCACCTCCAGCGCTAACCCCGTCGTCAACGTATCTACCGCCCCTTTCGACGCTGCATAGTCGATATATTCAAACGGTGCGCCCAGCCTTGATGCTGCTGACGAGACGTTAACAATCGCCCCGCCCTTACCGCCATGCTTCAACGACATCCGCTTAACCGCTTCCCGACAACACAGGAAATAGCCGGTAACGTTGGTTGCCAGTACACGGTTGATGCGTTCGGCAGTAAAGTTTTCTACCGTGCTCTGCTCGAACAAAATCCCGGCATTGTTCACCAGCGCAGCCAGTGGTTCACCTTCCCGGTCGATCGCCTCAAACATTGCCACAACCTGGCTTTCATCGCTGATATCCGCCCGCAGGGCAAATGCTTTGCCGCCTACTGACGCAATGTGATTCACCACCTCGGTTGCGGCACGAATATTGTGATGGAAGTTAACCGCAACGGTGTAACCCTCTTCTGCCAGCTGTAGCGCGGTTGCGCGCCCAATACCGCGACTGCCGCCAGTAACAAGTGCGATTCCCATGGATACCTCCAGATATGAAAAAGCCGGGAGGCGGCTTCGCCTTACCCGGCCTATACACTGCTTTACTACGCGGAAAAGTTACTGATATTCGCTCATCGGCACGCAGGAGCAGAACAGATTACGGTCACCGTAAACGTCATCAAGACGTTTCACCGTTGGCCAGTATTTATTTGCCACGCCAGCCGGGAACACCGCAATTTCACGGCTGTAACCGTGATTCCACTCCGCCACCAGCTCGTTCTGGGTGTGCGGCGCGTTAACCAGCGGGTTATCTTCCAGTGGCCACTCGCCTGCTTTCACACGATCGATCTCTGTGCGGATTGCCAGCATCGCATCAATAAAGCGATCTAATTCCACTTTACCTTCAGATTCCGTCGGCTCCACCATCAGCGTACCCGCTACCGGGAACGACATGGTTGGCGCATGGAAACCGTAGTCGATCAGGCGCTTGGCAATATCCAGCTCGCTGATGCCGGTCTCTTCTTTCAGTGGGCGAATGTCGAGAATACACTCGTGCGCCACACGGCCATCGCGACCGGTATACAGAACCGGGTAGGCATCTTTCAGACGGCTGGCAATGTAGTTGGCATTAAGAATTGCCACCTGGCTTGCCTGCTTCAGACCTTCAGCGCCCATCATGCGGATGTACATCCAGCTGATTGGCAGAATGGAGGCGCTACCGAACGGTGCGGCAGATACTGCGCCCTGACGGGTGAGCATGCCTTCAATCTGTACCACACTGTGACCCGGCACAAACGGTGCGAGGTGCGATTTAACGCCGATCGGCCCCATACCCGGGCCGCCGCCGCCGTGCGGAATGCAGAAGGTTTTATGCAGGTTGAGGTGTGATACATCCGCGCCGATAAAGCCCGGCGTGGTGATACCGACCTGAGCGTTCATGTTCGCGCCATCGAGGTAAACCTGGCCGCCAAACTGATGCACGACTTCGCATACTTCACGGATCGTTTCTTCGTACACGCCGTGGGTGGATGGATAGGTCACCATAATGCAGGACAGGTTTTCACCCGCCTGCGCCGCTTTTTCGCGCAGATCGCCAAGATCGATGTTGCCGTTTTTATCACAGGCCACCACTACCACCTGCATACCCGCCATTTGGGCGGAAGCCGGGTTGGTACCGTGAGCAGAGGCCGGGATCAGGCAGATATCGCGATGACCTTCGTTACGGCTTTCGTGATAGTGACGAATCGCCAGCAGGCCCGCATATTCACCCTGTGCGCCGGAGTTCGGTTGCATGCAGACGGCGTCATAACCGGTCAGTTTTACCAGCCACTCAGAAAGCTGACCAATCATCTGCTGATACCCTTCCGCCTGCTCTGGTGGGCAGAACGGGTGCAGTTCAGCAAATTCAGGCCAGGTGATAGGGATCATCTCGGCGGCCGCGTTCAGCTTCATGGTGCAGGAACCCAGTGGGATCATTGCCTGGTTCAGCGCCAGATCTTTACGTTCCAGCGAGTGCATGTAGCGCATCATCTCGGTTTCGCTGTGGTAGCGATTGAACACCGGATGACTCAGGATCGCATCATCACGCAGCATGCTGTCCTGAATAGAACGGCTGTCGAGCGCCACGTCTTTATCCAGCGTATCGATGTTCAGGCCGTGGCTGTCGCCCAGCAGAACATTAAACAACTGCACCACATTTTCACGGGTGGTGGTTTCGTCGAGCGTAATGCCTACCGCGTTATGAATATCGCTGCGCAGGTTGATTTCTGCCGCTTCGGCACGCGCCAGCACGGCCGCTTTATCAGCCACTTCGACACACAGGGTGTCAAAGTAGTGCGCATGACGCAGCTTCAACCCTTTCTGTTGCAGACCCGCGGCCAGAATATCGGTCAGGCGGTGGATGCGGTTCGCAATGCGCTTCAGTCCGACTGGACCGTGGTAAACGGCATACAGGCTGGCGATGTTTGCCAGCAGTACCTGCGAGGTACAAATATTGGAGTTCGCTTTCTCACGGCGGATATGCTGCTCGCGAGTCTGCATCGCCATGCGCAGTGCAGTATTACCTGCAGCATCTTTGGAGACGCCGATAATACGGCCTGGCATGGAGCGTTTGAATTCGTCTTTGGCTGCAAAGAATGCCGCGTGCGGGCCGCCGTAACCCATCGGTACGCCAAAGCGCTGAGCGGAGCCGAAAACAATGTCCGCGCCCTGTTTGCCCGGCGCAGTCAGCAGAACCAGCGCCATAAAATCGGCCGCTACGCTGACCACCACCTTACGCGCTTTCAGTTCAGCAATCAGCGCGCTGTAGTCGTGAACTTCACCGGTAGTGCCCACTTGTTGCAGCAGCACCCCGAAGACATCCTGGTGATCCAGCGCTTTTGCTGCGTCGTCAACGATGACATCAAAGCCGAAGGTTTCCGCACGGGTACGGACAACATCCAGCGTTTGCGGATGAACATCAGACGCCACAAAGAAGCGGTTGGCGTTTTTCAGTTTACTGACGCGTTTTGCCATCGCCATGGCTTCGGCAGCCGCGGTGGCTTCATCCAGCAGAGAAGCGGAAGCCATATCCAGACCGGTCAGATCCAACGTCACCTGCTGGAAGTTAAGCAGTGCTTCCAGACGGCCCTGGGAGACTTCTGGCTGATACGGCGTATATGCGGTGTACCAACCTGGGTTTTCCAGCATATTACGCAGGATAACCGGCGGTAACTGCACGGCGGTATAACCCATGCCAATGTAGGACGTGAAGCGCTTGTTACGCCCGGCGATGGCTTTTAACTCTGCCAGCGCAGCGTATTCGGTCGCCGCCTCGCCCACCTGTGGCGGGGTTGCGAGCTGAATGTCTTTCGGCACAATCTGGCCGATCAGCGCGTTTAACGACTCGGCGCCAACCGCATTCAGCATTTCTTGCTGCTGCGCGGCGTCCGGTCCGATGTGGCGTTCAATGAAAGCGCCGCTGTTTTCAAGCTGGCTTAACGTCTGTGTCATGGGCGATGGTTCCTGAAACGTGCAGTGAATCGTGATTGTCTCTAACTCAATTGCCCGGTGGCGCTGACGCTTACCGGGCCTACATAAAACCGTAGGCCGGATAAACGCAGTGCCATCCGGCACAATCTTATTCGTCTTCCAGTAATGCCTCGTACGCAGTGGCATCCAGCAGTGATTCGATTTCGCTTTCGTCGCTGGCTTTGATCTTGAAGATCCAGCCGCCGGTGTACGGCTCGCTGTTCACCAGTTCCGGGGAGTCGCTGAGCGCGTCATTCACCGCCACAATCTCACCGCCCACCGGCGCATAGATATCGGAAGCCGCTTTTACGGATTCCGCAACCGCGCAGTCGTCGCCCGCGCTGACAGTGGCACCCACTTCTGGCAGGTCAACGAACACCATGTCACCCAGCAGTTCCTGAGCCTGTTCGGTGATCCCTACGGTGTAAGAGCCGTCAGCTTCTTTGCGCAGCCATTCGTGTTCTTTACTGTATTTCAGTTCTGCTGGTACGTTGCTCATCAATCAATCTCCAAAAAGGATGAATCACGCGACGGCTTTGCCGTTACGCACAAAAACAGGTTTAGTCACTTTTACCGGCATTTCACGGTTACGGATCTGCACGATTGCCGTCTCGCCAATACCCGCAGGTACGCGCGCCAGTGCAATGCTGTAGCCCAGCGTCGGAGAGAACGTACCGCTGGTGATAATGCCTTCATGCGCATTGCCCGCCGCATCGGTGAAACGCACCGGCAGTTCATTACGCAATACGCCTTTCTCGGTCATTACCAGGCCAACCAGCTGCTGGTGACCTTTTTCACGCTGCATTTCCAGCGCTTCGCGACCAATGAAGTCGCGGTCAGCCGGTTCCCACGCGATGGTCCAGCCCATGTTGGCGGCCAGCGGAGAAATACCCTCGTCCATTTCCTGACTGTACAGGTTCATACCGGCTTCCAGACGCAGCGTATCGCGCGCGCCCAGACCACATGGCTGTACGCCTGCGTCGACCAGCGCACGCCAGAAATCCGCGGCTTTTTCATTAGGCAGGGCAATTTCATAGCCTGCTTCACCGGTATAGCCAGTGGTGGCGATAAACAAATCACCCGCCTGCACGCCAAAGAACGGCTTCATGCCTTCTACCGCATGGCGCTGTTCTTCAGTAAACAGCGTGGCTGCTTTAGCCTGAGCATTCGGTCCCTGCACCGCAATCATCGACAAGTCATCACGAACGGTGATGTCGATAGAGTAAGGTTCAGCGTGTTGGGTTATCCAGGAGAGGTCTTTTTCGCGGGTGGCGGAGTTAACAACGAGGCGGAAGAAATCTTCAGTGAAGTAGTAAACAATCAGGTCATCTATCACGCCGCCTGACGCGTTGAGCATACCGGAGTAAAGGGCTTTACCGGTTTTCGTTAGCTTCGCGACGTCGTTTGCCAGCAGATAACGCAAGAACTCCCGGGTGCGACTGCCGCGCAGGTCGACGATGGTCATGTGCGACACATCAAACATACCGGCATCGGTGCGAACAGCGTGGTGCTCGTCGAGCTGAGAACCGTAATGCAGAGGCATCATCCAGCCATGGAAATCAACCATGCGCGCGCCGCATAGCGTGTGTTGTTCGTACAAAGGAGTCTGTTGAGCCATCTTTTCCTCGTTGAATAAGCGGGGCTATCAACTCTTTCGCGGTGAAATTTTCACCACGAAACCCAGCACCGCAGCCGCTCCGGGGGCTGCGACGCAAACGTTCTCTTTGTCTTGAACTTACCACTGAAACAGACGCTAAACCATAAGGCAAAATTAACCATCACATTAGCTTATGGCTAAAAATGGCCATATCACCGACAGAATAAAAAACCAATTAACCGCCATAAAATCAGAGCAACAGATAAATACAACGGAACAAATCGCCTTCAACCAATATTAAATGTGGAAAAATTGTCAAAAATGGCGTTATGAGAAAATAGTAATATTAAAAAAACTAATGCGAAAAGAGGCGTGAAATTAGATTATTTCAAATGAGAGAAGCATCCCGGCGCGCAGGCCGGGAGAGGAAAGTGTGATGGGTCTCAAACTCTTAAAATTGTCCTGACGGACGTTAGCGCAACCACTCAGGAAGATCGTTTAATCCCATCGCCTGACGGATGAGTTGTGGTTTTACGCCTGGCAGGGTATCGGCCAGTTTCAGACCAATATCACGCAGCAGTTTCTTCGCTGGATTCGCGCCAGCAAACAGTTCACGGAACCCCTGCATACCGGCCAGCATCACCGCGGCACTGTGCTTACGGCTACGCTCGTAGCGACGCAGATAGAGGTACTGACCGATGTCTTTCCCCTGGCGTTGCAGACGTTTTAGCTCATCAATCAGCTCCGCAGCATCCATAAAACCGAGGTTAACCCCCTGTCCTGCCAGCGGATGGATGGTATGTGCCGCATCACCGACCAGCGCCAGGCGGTGCGCGGCAAACTGGCGGGCATAGCGCCCCGTTAGCGGAAACACCTGACGTTCACTCTCAACGCGACATAGTCCCAGCCGATTATCAAAGGCGATATTCAGCGCCTGATTAAACGCGTCAACACTTGCCAGTTGCATGCGCTCTGCTTCCTGCGGCGAGAGTGACCAGACGATAGAGCACAAATGCGGATCGCTGAGCGGTAAGAACGCCAGAATGCCTTCGCCATGGAACGCCTGGCGGGCAACTGCACCGTGCGCGTCCTCGGTGCGAATGGTTGCCACCAGCGCATGATGGCGATAATCCCAGAAGGTCAGCGGGATATCCGCTTTGTTACGCAACCAGGAGTTTGCGCCGTCCGCGCCAATGACCAGGCGCGCAGTCAGCATCGAGCCATCCTTCAGGGTCAGAAAAGCTTCGTTCTCCCCCCAGGCCACTTGCTGAAGTTCTGCCGGAGCCATTAGCGTAATATCCGCCGACTGCTGCGCCTTTTGCCACAGCGCGTAGTGGACCACCGAATTTTCAACAATATGTCCTAAATGGCTGTAGCCCATGCTTTGGTCATCAAATTCGATGCGCCCAAAGCTGTCTTTGTCCCAGACTTCCATCCCGTGGTAGCAGCAAGCCCGGCGGGCGACAATGTCTGACCATACGCCAAGACGGGTCAGTAGTTTTTCGCTGGCGGCGTTAATGGCCGACACGCGAAGCTGAGGAGGTGCATCCGCCGCCAGAGGCTGCGGAACATGTTGTTCTAATACGGCAACGCGTAACCCGCTGCCCTGCAAGCCGCAGGCAACCGCCAGTCCCACCATGCCGCCACCAACAATTGCTACATCAACACTTTGCACTGTTTGCTCCTGAAAACGGGACTATCAAATACCGTAGGCCGGATCAGGCGAAGCCGCCATCCGGCATGATTGCCATTGCATTTTCCTGATGGCGCTACGCTTATCAGGCCTACTGGCTATATTTATCGCGCGACCCAGCCCAGGGTCCGCTCCGCCAACGCATCGCGGGCTGGCGTCAATAATTCCATCGCCATAAGACCCACGTTACGTCCAACAACCAGCGGTGCCCAGCGATTGGCAAACAGATACACCAGGCTGTTGGTCACGCCAATCGTTGTTTCGCGATCGGTCTCACGACGCTGCTGATAGCGCGACAGCACCGCATAATCACCCACGTCTTCGGCTGCAAACTGTGCCTGCGTCAACGTTTCGGCAAGGCTCATGACATCGCGCAGGCCGAGATTAAAACCTTGGCCGGCAATAGGATGCAGGGTCTGCGCCGCATTGCCCACCAGCACGGTGCGATGGCTAATCGCCTTCACCGCGGTGGTTAAAGACAGCGGATAGGCGCTACGTTTACCGGCTTGCGTAATGCGCCCAAGCCGCCAGCCAAACGTCGTTTGCAGTTCGCGACAAAACTGTTCGTCGGACCAGGCCATGATCTCATCTCGCTTTTCCAGCGGATGACACCACACCAGCGAGCAGCGCCCTTCTGACATCGGTAACATGGCCAGCGGGCCATGCTGCGTGAAACGTTCAAACGCTCGTCCGTTATGCGGGACGGAGGTGGTAACGTTGGCAATCACCGCCAGTTGTTCGTAAGGCTGCTGCTGCCAGTCAACGCCGCAGGCGGTCGCCAGCGCAGAGCGTGTGCCGTCAGCGGCTACCAGTACACGACCGGTAATCACCTCGCCATTCTCCAGCGTGACCTCAACGTGCTGCTGGGTGCGCGACACGCTGGCCACCCGGTCAGGGCAATGTAGCGTGACGCCGCGCGCTTTGCGCAACAGCGCAAACAGACGCAGCCCGACGTCATGCAGTTCCACCACCTGACCCAGCGCAGGAATACGGTATTCCTGTGCATCAAGCGTCACACACCCGGCATGTCCACGGTCGCTGACGTGCACCGTTTTGATCGGGGTTGCGCAATCGGCAATGGCCTGCCAGACGCCAATTCGCGCCAACTGCTGGCAGGTGCCTGCGGCCAACGCAATCGCCCGAGCGTCAAATCCCGGATGGCGGTCAGTATCCGGCTCGCTCGCTTCAATAAGATGGACCGGCAGCGTCCCATGACTCAGCTCTGAAATAGCCAGCGCCAGAGTCGCTCCAACCATACCACCACCGACAATAATCACGCTCATTTCAGTCGCGCCGCAGCCATCAGGGCTTCAATATCATCCGCCTTTTTCACTACGCTGGCGGTGAGGTTTTCATTACCGTCTTCGGTAATCAGGATGTCATCTTCAATACGAATGCCAATTCCGCGATAAGCCGGTGGTACGTCGGCGTCCGGCGCGATATACAGTCCTGGCTCGACGGTAAGCACCATCCCCGGTTCGAGGATACGCGAGCGATCCTGGCCATAAACGCCAACGTCGTGGACATCCAGCCCCAGCCAATGGCTCAGGCCATGCATAAAGAAAGGACGCTGCGCGTTGTCGGCAATCAGTTGATCGACATCGCCGTGCAGAATACCCAGTTTTACCAGACCGGTAATCATGATGCGCACCACCTCTCCCGTCACCTCCTGGATGGACGTCCCCGGACGATACAAACGCAGGCTGGTTTCCAGTGACTCCAGCACGATGTCATAGATCTCGCGCTGGGCGGGAGTGAACTTCCCGTTGACCGGGAAGGTGCGGGTAATGTCGCCAGCGTAGCCTTTGTATTCGCATCCGGCGTCAATCAGCACCAAATCGCCATCGCGCATTTCACTTTCGTTTTCGGTGTAATGCAGGATGCAGCCGTTTACACCGCTGCCGACAATGGTGTTATAGGAAGGATAACGCGCACCATGACGGGTAAACTCATGATGGATCTCCCCTTCCAACTGATACTCGAACATTCCCGGACGACATTTTTCCATCGCGCGGGTATGCGCCAGCGCGCTGATTTCACCGGCGCGACGCATGATTGCTATCTCTTCCGGCGATTTGAACAGGCGCATCTCGTGCACCATCGGACGCCAGTCGATAATCGCCGCAGGGGCTTTCATATTTTGTCTGGCGCCTTTGCGCAGCTTATCCATCGCCGTAAACACAATCTCATCCGCCCAGGCATATTCGCCCTGGGCGTGGTACACCGTGTCCAGACCGTTAAGCAACTGATGCAGCTGTTGGTTGATTTCGCTGAACGCTAACGCCCGATCAACACCCAGTTTCTCGGGGGCAGCATCTTGTCCCAGACGGCGACCAAACCAGATCTCCGCCGTCAGGTCACGTACCCGGTTGAACAAAACGCTATGGTTATGAGTGTCATTACTTTTAATCAGCACCAGCACGGCTTCAGGTTCGTTAAAACCGGTGAAGTACCAAAAGTCGCTGCTCTGGCGGTACGGATATTCACTGTCCGCACTGCGCGTCGCTTCTGGGGCCGAGAAAATCAGCGCAGCGCTGCCTGGCTGCATGTGCGCCAGTAATGCCTGGCGACGGCGTAAGTATTCTTGCTGAGTCATAACACTCTCCCTGGCGTTCTCGTTACTTAGTGCAGTGTCGGTTTACGTACTTCCGGCGCGGTCGGTTGCTGACGCGTAAACGTGTCATGGCACAACAGCGCAGCAACACGCACGTACTCGATGATCTCTTCAAGCGACATTTCCAGCTCTTCCTGATCTTCGTCTTCGTCATATCCCAACTGGGCGATATTGCGCAGGTCGTCAATCGCTTCGCCGGTTTCGCCGGTCACTTTGTCGAGCTTGGGCTGCGTAACCCCGAGGCCCAGCAAAAAGTGATTGACCCAGCCCGCCAGCGCGTCGGCACGATCGAACACGCTGACGCCGTCGCCTTCAGGCAGATAAAGCTGAAAAAGGAAGCCGTCGTCTTCCAGGGCGTCGCTGGTCGCCGCGTGCATTTTGATCAGTGCCTGAGCCAGCTCATGGCCAAAGGCCAAACCTTCGTTGGTCAGGTCGTGCAACAGCGGCTGCCATGAGCTGTCGTTGTTGCCGCCGCAAATCATCCCGCTGATCAAACCGTGCATTTCGGCCGGGGTTAATCCAGCCCCTTGTTGGTTCAAAAACTGGCTAACATCGGTGTAACCAGGCATTTCGTTCTGTATGGACATAAGCATTCGTCATCAAAGGGAGGATATTCATGTTATGCTACCACTTTGGGCCCTGGTGGACCAGAAAAGGGCTTGTATGTTCATACCAGGGTAGCTATAGTGTCGCCCCTTCGCGGACCCAAGGTCTGGAGACGAAGGCAGCGCAGTCAATCAGCAGGAAGGTGGCATGTCTGCACAACCCGTCGATATCCAAATTTTTGGCCGTTCACTGCGAGTGAATTGCCCGCCTGAACAACAAGATGCGTTGAATCAGGCTGCGGACGATCTGAATCAGCGATTGCAAGATCTGAAAGTTCGCACTAGAGTCACAAATACTGAGCAGTTGGTTTTCATCGCCGCGTTGAACATCAGCTATGAATTAACTCAGGAAAAAGCGAAGACGCGTGACTACGCGGCGAGCATGGAACAACGTATTCGGATGCTACAACAAACCATTGAACAGGCGTTGCTTGATCAGGGTCGCATAACCGAAAAAACGGGCCAAAACTTTGAATAACACTTTTCGGTTTACTGTGGTAGAGTGACCGTGAAGACAAAATTTCTCTGAGATGTTTGCAAGCGGGCCAGTCCCCTGAGCCGATATTTCATACCACAAGAATGTGGCGCTCCACGGTTGGTGAGCATGCTCGGTTCGTCCGAGAAGCCTTAAAACTGTGACGACACATTCACCTTGAACCAAGGGTTCAAGGGTTACAGCCTGCGGCGGCATCTCGGAGATTCCCTTCTATCTGGCAACAGCCATGACACTACTTTCTGAACTTCCTTTATCCCGGCAAGAAATTCGTCAACTGATTCGGCAACGTCGCCGTGCGCTAACGCCTGAGCAACAACGTCATTTCGGTCAGCAGGCCGCGAGCAGAATGCTGAGCTTCCCCCCTGTTGTACTCGCCCACACCGTGGCGGTATTTCTCTCTTTTGATGGCGAACTTGATACTCAACCGCTGATCGAACAGCTGTGGCGTGCGGGCAAGCGTGTCTATCTCCCGGTTCTACATCCGTTTAGCCGCGGTAATTTACTGTTTCTGCACTATCATCCGCACAGTGATCTGGTAACTAACCGACTCAAAATCCAGGAGCCGCGACTCGATGTGCGCGACGTTTTGCCGTTATCAAAGCTGGATGTATTGATTACGCCGCTCGTGGCGTTTGATGAAGACGGACAGCGCTTAGGCATGGGCGGTGGTTTTTACGATCGCACGTTGCAAAACTGGCAGCAGCATCAGATCCAGCCGGTGGGCTACGCACATGATTGCCAGCGAGTGGAGAAATTACCGGTCGAAGAGTGGGATATTCCGCTGCCCGCGGTGGTAACACCGTCAAAAATATGGGAGTGGTAGCCGTTTTTTGTCGATTGACAGCGTCGTTTTTTTGACCTAAATTCCTCGGTGAAGGGTGAGGGAGGCGAACCTCCCTCCTGCGTACTCTCTGTTAATATGCTGGCCAAGCGATGATTAACAGGATCAGCAGCATGATGACGTATCTCATCATCGTCCCTTTCCTTTTCAGAGCCCCTGCTTCGGTAGGGGCTTTTCCGTTTCAGCACGCTGCTGAGCCCCTATCGTAAATTCCTTTTAGTGCCGTACAACACGCCACACAGCCTTTAGTTGCCAATTGCGGCAAGGCTCGAAAACAGAGTGTATGCGTTACAGAAAGAGAACTGAGGCAGGAAGACAAAAGGAAGAATGGGCAGGTCATCGCCTGCCCATTTAGACAAATTAGTACAGCATACGCGCGCGAATCGTTCCCGGAATGGCTTTCATCGCCAGCAGCGCTTTCTCCGCCACATCCTCATCTGCCTCGATATCAATAACCACATACCCCACCTGCGCGGAAGTTTGCAGATACTGCGCGGCAATGTTAACGCCCTGCTCGGCAAAGATTTGGTTCAGCGCGGTCAGCACGCCTGGTCGGTTTTCGTGAATGTGCATCAGACGACGACCGCCGTGCAGCGGCAGCGACACTTCCGGGAAGTTAACCGCCGACAGCGTAGAGCCGTTATCGGAATACTTCGTCAGCTTACCTGCCACTTCCAGACCAATGTTTTCCTGCGCTTCCAGCGTTGAACCACCGATGTGCGGCGTCAGGATCACGTTGTCAAAATCACACAGCGGAGACGTAAACGGATCGCTGTTGCTCGCCGGCTCCGTCGGGAAGACGTCGATTGCTGCGCCAGCCAGGTGCTTAGTGGCTAACGCATCGCACAGCGCCGGAATATCAACAACCGTGCCGCGCGCGGCGTTGATCAGCAGCGCACCCGGCTTCATCAGGGCAATCTCTTGTGCGCCCATCATATTCTTGGTGGAGGCATTTTCCGGTACGTGAAGGCTGACCACATCGCTCATATTGAGCAGGTCGGAAAGATGCTGTACCTGGGTGGCGTTACCCAGCGGAAGTTTGTTTTCAATATCATAGAAATAGACGTGCATCCCCAGCGATTCCGCCAGAATGCCCAACTGGGTACCAATGTGGCCGTAACCGATAATCCCCAGTTTTTTGCCACGCGCTTCAAAAGAACCGGTAGCCAGTTTGTTCCACACGCCACGGTGCGCCTTAGCGTTCGCTTCCGGCACGCCGCGCAGCAGCAACAGCAGTTCGCCAATTACCAGTTCGGCAACGGAGCGGGTGTTAGAGAATGGTGCGTTAAACACGGGGATCCCGCGTTTTGCCGCCGCACCCAGATCAACCTGATTGGTGCCGATACAGAAGCAGCCTATCGCGACCAGTTTCTCTGCGGCGTCAATCACATCTTCAGTCAGATGAGTACGGGATCGCAGGCCAATAAAATGGGCATCACGGATGGACTCTTTCAGCTGTTCAGTGTCCAGAGCGCCTTTGTGAAACTCGATGTTGGTGTAACCTGCCGCACGAAGGCTTTCCAGTGCTTTTTGATGCACACCTTCAACCAGCAGAAACTTAATCTTTTCTTTCTCCAGTGATACCTTTGCCATTTCCCCGACCCTGTCTTTTTTTAGTTCAATCTGATGTGTTGTGTGTGGGATTTTCATCCGCCTCTTCAACATATCAAAAAAAAATATTGCGGCAATATGAACGTTTGCGTCGTCGTGCTGAAGAAGTGTCATTCAGCGGGAAATGTCAGAGTAAAATTCTGGTGATAACTTTTTCTTTGGAGGGATCGGCAGGACAATATTGTAAACGTGACACAAGTCACCAAATTTGCCCTGCCAAAATTTTTTTAACGACAGAAGATCCCGGTCGTCAGATCATTTTACGATAGTTTTCACGCCATCTGCTGTGCCGATCAGCGCAACGTCCGCCCCACGGTTGGCAAACAGACCCACAGTCACAACGCCCGGGATTGCGTTGATGGCGTTTTCCATCGCCACAGCGTCGAGGATCTCCAGACCGTGCACGTCAAGGATGACGTTGCCGTTATCAGTAACCACACCCTGACGGTATTCAGGACGACCGCCCAGCTTCACCAACTGACGAGCAACCGCACTACGCGCCATCGGGATCACTTCTACCGGCAGCGGGAAGTTACCCAGAATATCGACTTCTTTGGACGCGTCGGCGATGCAGATAAATTTCTTAGCGACGGAGGCAATGATCTTTTCGCGGGTCAGCGCTGCGCCGCCGCCTTTGATCATTTGCATGTGACCGTTGATTTCGTCCGCGCCATCAACGTACACGCCAAGGCTGTCCACTTCGTTAAGATCGAACACGTGGATACCGAGGCTTTTGAGTTTTTCAGTGGAAGCGTCCGAACTGGACACCGCACCTTCAATCTGACCTTTCATGGTGCCCAGCGCATCAATAAAGTGTGCGGCTGTTGAACCGGTACCTACGCCCACAATGGTGCCGGGCTGTACATACTGAAGTGCCGCCCATCCTACTGCTTTTTTCAGTTCATCCTGCGTCATGATCGTTTCGCCTGTGGTGTGAATGTGGTGTGGAAATTCACGCGCATTATAGAACATTGCGTAGAAAAATGTCCCCACACCCGCTCGCAGACGGCGGATTTCGTCTGTACCCAACCTAAAATTGTGTCATAGTGCAGAACACGCAAAAATATCAGGAGTACGTCAGAGCAATGAAACGTCCGGACTACAGAACACTACAAGCACTGGATGCGGTTATTCGTGAACGGGGATTTGAGCGCGCTGCGCAAAAGCTATGCATCACACAATCCGCGGTTTCACAACGCATAAAGCAGCTTGAGAATATGTTCGGACAACCGCTGCTGGTGCGTACCGTACCGCCTCGCCCAACCGAGCAAGGGCAAAAGTTGCTGGCACTGTTGCGTCAGGTTGAACTGCTGGAAGACGAGTGGCTGGGAGATGAACAAACCGGCTCGACGCCGCTGCTGCTCTCCCTGGCCGTCAACGCCGACAGTCTGGCCACCTGGCTACTCCCGGCGCTGGCCCCTGTGCTGGCAAACTCACCGATTCGTCTGAACCTGCAGGTTGAAGATGAAACACGCACTCAGGAACGCCTGCGTCGCGGTGAAGTGGTGGGCGCGGTGAGTATTCAACATCAGGCGCTACCAAGCTGTCTGGTGGATAAACTCGGCGCGCTGGACTACCTGTTTGTCGGCTCAAAACCTTTTGCCGAGCGCTACTTTCCGAATGGCGTCACCCGTTCTGCCCTGCTAAAAGCGCCGGCGGTTGCGTTTGACCATCTCGACGACATGCATCAGGCTTTTCTGCAACAAAACTTCGATCTGCCACCGGGCAGCGTGCCGTGCCACATCGTTAACTCGTCGGAAGCCTTTGTGCAGCTGGCGCGCCAGGGGACAACCTGCTGCATGATCCCACACCTGCAGATCGAGAAAGAGCTGGAAAGCGGCGAGCTTATTGACTTAACGCCAGGCCTGTTCCAGCGTCGGATGCTCTACTGGCATCGCTTTGCACCGGAAAGCCGCATGATGCGCAACGTCACCGATGCGCTGCTGGCCTACGGACACAATGTGCTGCGTCAGGATTAAAGCATTTATTGCCCCTGAGTGCCGGATGGCGGCATAACGCCTTATCCGGCCTACAACCTTATACCCTCTTTTCATGCTATTCCCGCCACGTCTTTGAAATCCATCACAAAATAAAATATACCACGCGGCAAAAAACGACGCCCTATTGGCTATTTTTTGCTGGCGACAAGCCAGATGAAAAAGCTCACCGTATTCGTAAAGATTCAACTTATTGCGTAATACGGAGCAAAAAATGGCCAATATGCAGGCGTGGCAAACGCTCGCCAACAAAGAACTCAGCCGGCGGGAAAAAACCGTCGACTCGCTGGTAAAACAGACAGCAGAAGGGATTGCCATCAAGCCGCTGTACACTGAAGCTGACCTCGATAACCTGGAGGTGACGGGCACCCTTCCCGGCCTGGCGCCTTACGTTCGCGGCCCACGCGCCACCATGTATACCGCACAGCCATGGACTATTCGCCAGTACGCCGGGTTCTCTACCGCCAAAGAATCTAACGCGTTTTATCGCCGCAATCTCGCCGCCGGACAAAAAGGGCTTTCCGTCGCCTTTGACCTTGCCACCCATCGCGGCTACGACTCAGATAATCCGCGCGTGGCGGGTGACGTCGGCAAAGCGGGCGTGGCAATTGATACCGTTGAAGACATGAAGGTGCTGTTCGACCAGATCCCGCTGGATAAAATGTCGGTATCCATGACCATGAACGGCGCGGTACTCCCGGTGATGGCGTTTTATATCGTGGCAGCGCAGGAGCAAGGCGTCGCGCCGGAACTGCTCACTGGCACGATACAAAACGATATTCTGAAAGAGTACCTGTGCCGCAACACCTATATTTACCCGCCCAAACCCTCAATGCGCATTATCGCCGACATCATCGCCTGGTGTTCTGACAATATGCCGCGCTTTAATACCATCAGCATCAGCGGGTATCACATGGGTGAAGCCGGTGCCAACTGCGTACAGCAGGTGGCGTTTACCCTGGCTGACGGGATTGAGTACATCAAGGCCGCGCTGTCCGCCGGGCTGAAGATAGATGATTTCGCCCCGCGCCTGTCATTCTTCTTCGGCATTGGCATGGATCTGTTTATGAACGTCGCCATGCTGCGCGCCGCGCGCTATCTGTGGAGCGAGGCGGTCAGCGGTTTTGGCGCCACTAACCCAAAATCCTTAGCGCTGCGCACCCACTGCCAAACCTCCGGCTGGAGCCTGACCGAGCAGGATCCGTACAACAACGTGGTGCGCACCACCATCGAAGCGCTGGGTGCAACCCTGGGCGGTACTCAGTCTTTGCACACCAACGCCTTTGATGAAGCGCTCGGCCTGCCGACTGACTTTTCCGCCCGCATCGCGCGCAATACGCAGATCATCATTCAGGAGGAGTCGGAGATCTGCCGCACCGTCGATCCGCTGGCCGGATCGTATTATGTGGAGTCGCTGACCGATCAGATCGTTAAGCAAGCACGGGCGATCATCGAACAGATCGATGAAGCGGGTGGAATGGCGAAAGCGATAGAAGCGGGGTTACCAAAACGGATGATCGAAGAAGCTTCCGCCCGCGAACAATCACTCATCGACCAGGGCCAGCGCGTTATCGTTGGCGTGAACAAATACAAGCTGGATAAAGAAGACGCCACGTCGGTATTGGAAATCGACAACGTCAAGGTGCGCAACGAGCAGATAGCCTCGCTACAACACATCCGCGCGACCCGTGACGATATTGCGGTGAAAGCCACGCTGAAAGCTTTGACCCACGCGGCGCGGCACAATGAAAACCTGCTCGCCGCCGCAATAGATGCCGCGCGCGTTCGCGCCACGCTGGGTGAAATCTCTGACGCACTGGAGTCCGCTTTTGACCGTTACCTGGTACCCAGCCAGTGTGTCACCGGAGTGATTGCGCAAAGCTACCACCAGTCTGAAAAATCCGCCGACGAGTTTGACGCCATTGTTGCGCAAACTGAAAAATTTCTCGCCGATAACGGCCGCCGCCCGCGCATTCTGGTCGCTAAGATGGGTCAGGACGGTCACGATCGCGGCGCCAAAGTGATCGCCAGCGCCTATTCCGATCTCGGTTTCGATGTTGACCTCAGCCCGATGTTCTCCACGCCGGAAGAGATCGCTCGCCTGGCGGTAGAAAACGATGTGCACGTGGTTGGCGCCTCTTCACTGGCGGCGGGTCATAAAACGTTGATTCCTGAACTGGTGGCGGCGCTCAAAAGCTGGGGGCGCGAGGACATTTGCGTGGTAGCCGGCGGCGTCATCCCACCGCAGGATTACGCCTTCCTGCAAGCGCGCGGTGTCGCCGCTATTTATGGTCCCGGTACGCCGATGCTCGACAGCGTACGCGATGTATTAACCCGCATTGGTCAGCACCATGATTAGCAGCGCCACGCTGGCTGATAGCATCCAGCGTCTACGTCTGGGGGAGCGCGCCACGCTCGCCCAGGCCATGACGCTGGTCGAGAGCCAGCATCCGCGTCATCAGCTACTCAGCACACAGCTGCTGGACGCCATTATACCGTTTACCGGTAACGCCCTGCGTCTGGGCATTACCGGCACGCCGGGCGCGGGGAAAAGCACCTTTCTGGAAGCCTTTGGCATGCTACTGATCCGTAAGGGATTGCGGGTGGCCGTGATCGCTGTCGATCCCAGCAGTCCGGTCAGCGGCGGTAGCATTCTGGGCGATAAAACCCGTATGACGGAACTGGCGCGTGCGGATGCCGCGTTTATTCGACCGGTTCCTTCCAGCGGGCATTTGGGCGGTACCAGCCAGCGCGCCCGGGAATTAATGCTGCTGTGCGAAGCGGCAGGCTTCGACGTAGTGATCGTCGAAACCGTCGGCGTTGGGCAGTCCGAAACAGAAGTCGCCAGCATGGTTGATTGCTTTCTCTCGCTGCAAATAGCCGGCGGCGGTGACGATCTGCAGGGTATCAAAAAAGGCATCATGGAGATGGCGGATCTGGTCATCATCAACAAGGATGACGGGGACAACCGCGCCAACGTCGCCATCACCCGCCATATGTATGATTCCGCCCTGCACATTCTGCGCCGCAAGTATGACGAGTGGCAGCCGCAGGCTCTGGCCTGCAGCGCGCTGGAAAAACGCGGCATTGAAGAAATCTGGCAGGCCATCATCGATTTTAAAACATGCCTTACAGCCAGCGGTCGGCTGGAAAAAGTCCGCCAGCAGCAGGCGGTGGACTGGTTACAGAAACAGGCCGAAGAAGAGGCGCTGCACCTGTTATTTTCCCGCACTGATTTCGATCGCTATTTCCAGCAAACGCTGCGCTCGGTCAGAAACAATGACCTTTCGCCACGTACCGGCCTGCGACACATCAGCGAATTTATCCAACATCATTACTTTGATTAAAGAGAACATTATGTCCTATCAATACGTCAACGTCGTCATCATCCAGAAAGTCGCGGTCATTGAATTCAACTATGCCCGCAAGCTTAACGCCCTGAGCAAAGTGTTTATTGACGATCTTATGCTGGCGCTGAACGATCTCAATCGTCCAGAAATTCGCTGCATTATTCTGCGCGCACCGAGCGGGGCCAAGGTGTTCTCTGCCGGACATGATATTCATGAACTCCCTACCGGACGTCGCGATCCGCTGTCCTATGACGATCCGCTGCGCCAGATCACCCGCATGATCCAAAAGTACCCGAAACCTATTATCTCGATGGTTGAAGGCAGCGTCTGGGGCGGTGCATTCGAGATGATCATGAGTTCCGATCTCATCATCTCTGCCGAGACCTCGACGTTCTCGATGACGCCGGTCAATCTCGGCGTGCCGTATAACCTGGTGGGTATTCACAACCTGACCCGTGATGCGGGTTTTCATATCGTCAAAGAGCTGATTTTCACCGCCCTACCGATTACCGCTCAGCGCGCGCTGGCGGTAGGTATTCTCAACCATGTGGTCGCCGTCGACGAGCTGGAAGATTTTACTCTGCAAATGGCGCATCACATCTCAGAAAAAGCGCCGCTGGCGATTGCCGTGATCAAAGAAGAACTGCGCGTGCTGGGCGAAGCGCACACCATGAATTCCGATGAATTTGAACGCATCCAGGGCATGCGCCGCGCGGTTTACGACAGCAATGACTATCAGGAAGGAATGAATGCGTTTTTAGAAAAACGGAAACCGAACTTCGTCGGCCATTAATCGCGGTCAGCTAAAGGAAAAGCCATGAAACAGATGAGCGCCGAACAGGCGGCAGAAATTATTCAGCATGATGATATGGTGGCGTTCAGCGGCTTTACACCTGCGGGTTCACCAAAGGCGTTGCCCGCAGCGATTGCCCGGCAAGCCAGCGAACTGCATCAGGTCGGGCAGCCTTTTCAGATCCGCCTGCTGACCGGCGCGTCAATTAGCGCTGCCGCAGATGACGCGCTCTCGGAGGCGGATGCCGTTTCCTGGCGCGCGCCTTATCAAACCTCATCTGGCCTGCGTCAGAAAATTAATCAAGGCCAGGTGCGGTTTGTCGATCTCCATCTCAGTGAAGTCGCGCAGATGGTCAATTACGGCTTTTTTGGCGACATTGATGTTGCTGTTATAGAGGCCTCAGCCATTGCGCCTGACGGCAGGATCTGGCTGACCAGCGGGATCGGCAACGCGCCAACCTGGCTGCTACGGGCGAAAAAAGTCATTATTGAGCTGAATCATTATCACAGTCCGCGCGTAGCGGAACTGGCCGACATTGTGATACCAGGCGCGCCGCCGCGGCGTAACAGCGTCCCCATTTTTCATACTATGGATCGCATCGGCAGCCAGTGCGTCCAAATAGACCCGAAAAAAATCGTCGCTCTGGTGGAAACGAACCTGCCCGATGCCGGCAGTACGGCGGATAAAACCAATCCGCTCTGCCAGCAAATTGCCGATAACGTGGTGAGCTTTCTGCTGGCGGAAATGGCGCACAAACGTATTCCACCTGAGTTTCTGCCCTTGCAAAGCGGCGTCGGCAATATTAATAACGCGGTGATGGCACGACTGGGCGAGAACCCGGATATTCCCCCCTTTATGATGTACTCCGAGGTACTGCAGGAGTCGGTGGTGCATCTGCTGGAAACGGGCAAGATAACCGGTGCCAGCGCCTCCAGCCTGACGATTTCCGCCGCCTCGCTACAGAAGATTTATGCCAATATGGATTTCTTCGCCAGCCGCATTGTGCTGCGCCCGCAGGAGATCTCCAATAACCCGGAGATCATCCGCCGGCTGGGGGTGATTGCGCTGAATGTCGGTCTGGAGTTTGATATCTATGGCCATGCCAACTCCACGCATGTTGCAGGGGTAAACCTGATGAACGGCATCGGCGGCAGCGGGGATTTCGAGCGCAACGCCTATTTGTCTATTTTTATGGCCCCGTCGATTGCCAAAGACGGTAAGATCTCGACGATCGTCCCGATGTGCAGCCACGTCGATCACAGCGAACACAGCGTCAAAGTGATCGTTACCGAACAAGGGATTGCCGATCTGCGCGGGTTATCACCGCTGCAACGGGCGCACACTATTATCGACAACTGCGCACACCCGCTGTACCGCGACTATCTGCATCGCTACCTGGAACAAGCGCCCGGCGGGCATATTCATCACGATCTCAGCCACGCGTTTGATCTGCACCGCAACCTGCTCGAAACAGGATCAATGCTGGGTTAATCTGCCGTACCGTCACGATCTTCCGCAATGTGCTGGAGCATCGTGACGGTATAACGATGATTTTTCAGCGAATAGAGAAACTCCTGCATGTACATCGGGCTGCCGGGCGCATCAAAATATTTCAGCGTTGCCGGATTCACCAGCCGCCAGGCAAAATGGGGGATCACCGTCAGAAAATGTCCGCGCTCTACCGCACTCACCTTAGCCATAAAGCTATATGGACGATAGATAATGGTTGGATGGATCCCACAGGGCCGCATGTAGGCATCCAGCATGGCTTCAAAATTGGCGCGGTTCTGGAAGCGCATTTGCAGCCAGGGTAATTCCCGCAGCAGATCCTGAGGCTGCTTTTCTTCGTAACGGCGGGACACCAGGAACCCCAGGCGCAGGGGAGGCAGTTCGCTCACCGCCAGATTTTCCAGCTCCTGAACGCGCGAAGAAACATGCTGCGGTGAAATAATAAAATCCAGCTGTCGGTCGAACAGATTATCAATCACCCCATTCTCACTGAATTCAACGGCCTGAGCCGTCACGCCTTCATATTTATCACCAAGGCTTATCAACTGGTCGAAAATGATGGTCGGATAGGTATTGTCGATGCCAATAACGATTTCACGCGAACGACGCGAGGAAGTATGGATTTCGTTATCAATGGCGGACAAACGCTGATAGACGGGAAACAGTTTTTGATACAGCTCCTGCCCGGCTTTGTTGAGACTGATGTTGTTGTCTTTACGGGTAAACAGCGTATAGCCGATTTGATCTTCCAGTGCAGCAATGCTTTTGCCAAAGGGCGATGCGGTCATGTGGATTTTTTCTGCCGCTCTGGCGATGTTATTGGTTTGCGCCAGCAGAATAAAATTACGCATCTTTTTCGAGATAAAAATATCCATAGTCACCTCATAAAATCACTATGGCATATCCTCATGCAGCCCCAAAAAAGACGCACGACGCGGTCGCATTTTTACAGTTGATCACATAAAAAGCCCGGCTGAAAAGCCGGGTCTGAAAAGATTACTGCGTTTTGGCAGGTGTTGTCGCTGGCTGACTTGCCGCAGGCTCTATCTGGAAGACCACATCGACCTGATCGTCAAACTGAATGACCGGCTGCTCGTAGGTTTCCTGCGCCGATGCTGCAGGCGCTGCGTCGGCTTTCATCATCCGTACCATTGGGCTTGGCTGATAATTCGACACGTGGTAGCGCACGCTGTAAACCGGGCCGAGTTTGCTGTTAAAGCCCGCCGCCAGTTGTTCAGCCTGATGAATCGCATCATCAATGGCCGCTTTACGCGCTTTATCTTTGTAGGCATCCGGCTGGGCAACACCCAGCGACACTGAACGAATCTCGTTCAGACCCGCTTTCAGCGCGCCATCCAGCAGCGCGTTGAGTTTGTCCAGTTGACGCAGAGTCACCTCAACGGTGCGCACCGCACGATAGCCTTTGAGTACGCTTTTACCATTCTGGTAATCGTAATCCGGCTGGGTACGCAGGTTTGCAGAGCTGATGTCTTTTTTCGCTATCTGGTTTTGTTCCAGGAAGGAAAGGTATTGCGCGACGCGTTCGTCAGCCTGTTTCTTTGCTGAGGCCGCATCCTTTGCCGCCACGTTGACTTCAATTGCCAGCGTCGCAATATCAGGTGTCGCGTCCACGCTTGCCGTTCCGGAAGTCACGATGTGCGGTCCATTCGGCAATTCATTTGCCTGTACTGAGAGTGCACTGAATCCGACTAATGCCGCCAGGGCCATTATTTTGAACTTCACTGTCGTTCCTCCATGTTTCATTATTTACCCCGAAACTCAGGGCGCATGCAGGCAAGCTTAGCGGATCTCAGCCTGTTGTCCATCAGACAACACTTAGTTGAACAGCGCATCTACGTGCGCAACGCCTTCTTTTGCCAGTTGAAAAGCAATAAACCACATCACGAGTCCCACCAGCGTATTGATGATTCGTTGTGCTTTGGCGGTGCGTAGACGCGGCGCCAGCCAGGCCGCCAGCAGCGCCAGGCCAAAGAACCACAGGAACGATGCGCTAACAGTACCCAGAGCAAACCAGCGCTTCGGCTCGACGTCCAGTTGACCGCCAAGGCTGCCCAGCACCACGAAGGTATCGAGATAGACATGCGGGTTAAGCCACGTCACCGCCAGCATCGTAGCGATAATTTTCCAGCGCCCCTGCTTCATCACCTCGGCACTGGCCAGCTCCAGATTACTGCTCATCGCCGTTTTTAACGCGCCGAAACCGTACCAGAGTAAGAACGCCACGCCGCCCCAGGTTACCAGCGCCATCAGCCATGGCGATTGCATCAGCAAGGCGCTGCCGCCAAAGATCCCCGCGCAGATCAGCAGTAAATCGCTGATGGCACAAAGTAAGGCGATCATAATGTGATACTGGCGACGAATACCCTGATTCATCACGAAAGCATTTTGCGGACCGAGCGGAAGTATCATCGCTGCGCCAAGCGCAAGTCCTTGAAAATAGTATGATAACACGTTGAATATCCCGAACTGTTTCTCTTAAGCGCAGACTATAGCGCGGGATAATCATTAGCGGAAATTGATAATATTAATCAGGTATAAGAGGAATTAATACCCGGAGGGAAAACGCCGGATGGCGGCTGACGCCTTATCCGGCCTACAGGTTTTGTAGGCCCGGTAAGCGGTAGCGCCACCGGGCTCGCGATTATTCTGCCGCGTTTGCTTTCACGCGCTTGAAATTCACATCCATTTGCGGATACGGGAAGCTGATGCCGTGAGCATCAAACTCACGCTTAATGCGTTCCAGTACGTCCCAGTAGACGCTTTGCAGATCGCTGCTGTTGCTCCAGACGCGCACCACGAAATTAATCGAGGACGCCCCGAGCTCATTCAGGCGCACCGTCATTTCACGGTCTTTCAGGATACGCTCGTCAGACTGAATGATATCGGTGAGGATTTGTTTAACCTGGTCGATATCAGAGTCATACGCCACCCCGATAATAAATTCGTTGCGACGAACCGGTTCGCGAGAGAAGTTAATGATATTACCGGCAATGATTTTCCCGTTGGGGATCACCACAATTTTGCCGTCTACGGTACGCATGGTGGTTGAGAAAATCTGCACATTGAGCACGGTACCCGCTACGCCGCCAAGATCGACATATTCGCCTGCGCGGAACGGACGGAACATCACCAGCAGAACGCCTGCGGCGAGGTTAGACAGCGAGCCTTGCAACGCCAGACCAACGGCTAAACCGGCGGCACCGAGCACGGCGATAACAGAGGCGGTCTGCACGCCCACGCGGCCCAGCGCAGCAATCAACGTAAAGGCAATAATACCGTAACGCACCAGCGCAGAGAGAAAATCAGCCACGGTCGCATCAATTTGACGCGCCACCATCACACGGTTAATGGTGTTGGACACAACCCGAGCCACAATCATCCCGATGATGACAATAGCGATAGCCGCAACGATGTTGACGGCATAGCTCAACAGCAGCTCCTGGTTACGCACCAGCCAGGTACCCGCACCGTTTATGCTGTCGACAACATTCAAATCTTCCATTCACTATTCCTTTTTTGCTTACCCAAGCGGGAGAAAGAAAGCCGCCCCACCGGGACGGGCAATTTGACAAGGGTAAACAATAAACGCCATTTTTGCCAAATAGATCACATAATTCTCTGTCGACTACCGCGAGAAATGACAATAAAAAAGGCCCGCATTTGCGGGCCTGATGTCACGTTGAACGGCGTAAATTACAGAACGTCGACCGCGTTCAGTTCTTTGAAAGCCTGTTCCAGACGGGTGATCATGGTTGCCTGACCAGCACGCAGCCATACGCGCGGATCGTAGTATTTCTTGTTCGGCTGATCTTCGCCTTTCGGGTTACCCAACTGCCCCTGCAGGTAAGCTTCGTTTGCTTTGTAGTAGTTCAGAACACCTTCCCAGGTCGCCCATTGGGTATCGGTATCGATGTTCATTTTCACTACGCCGTAGCTTACGGAGTCTTTGATTTCCTGAGCAGTAGAACCGGAACCGCCGTGGAAGACGAAGTTCAGGCTGTTGTGCGGCAGGTTATGTTTCTTAGAAACATAGTCCTGAGAGTCGCGCAGGATAGTCGGGGTCAGAACCACGTTACCTGGTTTGTACACGCCGTGTACGTTACCGAAGGATGCCGCGATAGTGAAACGCGGGCTGATTTTGCTCAGCTCGGTGAACGCGTAATCAACGTCTTCCGGCTGGGTGTACAGTGCAGAAGCGTCCATGTGGCTGTTGTCCACGCCGTCTTCTTCGCCACCGGTGCAACCCAGTTCGATTTCCAGAGTCATGTCCATTTTGGACATGCGCGCCAGGTATTTGGAGCAGATTTCGATGTTCTCTTCCAGAGACTCTTCAGACAGGTCGATCATGTGAGAAGAGAACAGCGGTTTGCCGGTTGCTGCGAAGTGTTTTTCACCCGCGTCCAGCAGACCGTCGATCCACGGCAGCAGTTTCTTCGCGCAGTGGTCAGTGTGCAGGATAACCGGAACACCGTAGTGTTCAGCCATCTGGTGAACGTGATGCGCACCAGAGATAGCACCGAGGATTGCCGCGCCCTGAGGAACGTCAGACTTCACGCCTTTACCCGCGATGAATGCAGCGCCGCCGTTAGAGAACTGAACGATTACCGGTGCTTTAACTTTTGCAGCGGTTTCCAGAACGGCGTTGATGGAGTCGGTACCGACGCAGTTAACGGCTGGCAGTGCAAAGTTGTTTTCTTTTGCTACCTGGAAAACTTTCTGTACGTCGTCGCCAGTGATGACGCCCGGTTTTACGAAATCAAAAATTTTAGACATGTTACGTAGTCCTGTATCTGTATCTTCGACCGTTGAAGAAGGTTCGCGAGCGTTTAAGCGCGCTGAAAAACAGGTGGGTCACCCCGCCTGAACTGAATTACTTCTTAGCACGCTCTTCGAGCATGGCTACTGCTGGCAGAACTTTGCCTTCCACGAACTCGAGGAATGCGCCGCCACCAGTGGAGATGTAGGAGATTTTGTCAGCGATACCGAACAGGTCGATAGCCGCCAGGGTGTCGCCGCCGCCAGCAATAGAGAATGCTTCGCTGTCGGCAATGGCGTTAGCCACGATTTCAGTCCCTTTGCGGAAGTTCGGGAATTCAAACACGCCAACCGGGCCGTTCCACAGAATGGTTTTTGCATTCTTCAGGATTTCAGCCAGCTGCTGTGCAGATGCGTCACCGATATCCAGGATCTGCTCGTCTTCTTTCACGTCGTTAACAGATTTCAGCGTTGCAGGCGCAGTTTCAGAGAACTCAGTTGCTACGCGAACGTCAGCCGGTACCGGGATGTCGCAGAGAGTCAGCAGGCGCTTGGCTTCATCAACCAGGTCTGCTTCGTACAGGGATTTACCCACGTTGTGGCCTTGCGCGGCAACGAAGGTGTTGGCGATACCACCGCCGACGATCAGCTGGTCAGCAATTTTAGACAGAGAGTCCAGAACGGTCAGTTTGGTAGAAACTTTAGAACCACCAACGATAGCAACCATCGGACGAGCCGGTTCTTTCAGAGCTTTACCCAGTGCGTCCAGCTCAGCGGCCAGCAGCGGACCCGCGCAAGCAACGTCAGCGAATTTCGCGATACCGTGAGTAGAAGCCTGCGCACGGTGAGCCGTACCGAAAGCATCCATGACGAATACGTCGCACAGTGCAGCGTATTTTTTAGACAGTGCTTCGTCGTCTTTCTTCTCGCCTTTGTTAAAGCGAACGTTTTCCAGAACCACCAGTTCACCGGCTGCAACGTCAACGCCGTCGAGGTAATCTTTTACCAGGCGAACCGGGTTAGACAGTTTGTCTTTCAGGTAGTTAACAACCGGCAGCAGAGAGAATTCTTCGTTGTACTCGCCTTCGGTAGGACGACCCAGGTGGGAAGTTACCATCACTTTTGCACCCTGTTTCAGGGCCAGTTCGATGGTTGGCAGAGACGCACGGATACGCGCATCGCTGGTTACTTTCCCTTCTTTAACTGGTACGTTCAGATCCGCACGGATAAAAACACGTTTACCAGCAAGATCCAGATCGGTCATCTTAATTACAGACATGGTGAATCCTCTCGTTGATTCTTAAAGTTTTGCAAGCGCTCACGCGCCTTACCTGAAACCAATAGCAGCCATCGCTAACGTTGTGTCGAGCATGCGGTTAGCAAAGCCCCATTCATTATCGCACCAGACCAATGTTTTGATCAGGTGAGCACCACTTACGCGCGTTTGCGTACCATCAACGATGGCGCTGTGCGGGTCGTGGTTAAAATCTACAGAGACCAACGGTAATTCCGTATAGTCAACTATACCATGAAATGCACCTTGTGCTGCTTTTTGCAGCAACTGGTTGACTTCACTCGCTTTTACTGGTTTTTTCACCGTCACGCTTAAGTCGATCGCCGTCACATTTATGGTCGGTACACGCACCGCAATCGCTTCAAAACGATCGTTAAATTGTGGAAAAATTCGTGTGATCCCCGCCGCCAGTTTGGTATCAACGGGAATAATCGACTGACTGGCTGCTCGCGTACGACGCAGGTCGGGATGATAGGCATCAATAACCTGTTGATCGTGCATCGCGGAGTGGATCGTCGTAACGGTGCCGGACTCGATGCCGTAAGCATCATCCAACAATTTAATAACGGGAATGATGCAATTCGTGGTGCAGGAGGCGTTGGAAACGATCCGGTCTTCAGCGCGCAGCTGATCCTGATTAACGCCAAACACAACGGTTGCGTCGATGTCGTGACTACCAGGATGTGAAAAGAGCACTTTTTTTGCACCTGCGGCAATATGCGCTTCGCCGTGTTCGCGGCTACCGAAGACCCCCGTACAGTCCAGCACGACGTCAACACCCAGTTCGCGCCACGGAAGCGCATCGAGTGTTCGCTCATGCAGAATGCGAATCGCGTCGTCGCCAACAATGAGCTGGTCGCGTTCCTGGCGAACATCCCAGGCAAAACGTCCATGGCTGGTGTCATATTTCAACAAATGCGCCATGCCTTCAGCACTCGCCAATTCGTTGATGGCCACCACGGTGATTTCCGCCCGACGCCCGGATTCATACAAAGCACGAACCACGTTGCGCCCGATGCGACCGAAACCATTAATCGCTACGCGTACGGTCATAGGTCTCCTGCAAGGATTTCTCAGAAACGATGTGGCTGACAGAGTAATGCAGCAAATCGCTCAGGGAAACCTTACCTGTCGCAAACTGCGACTGTTTGATTAATTGTCGAACATTTAATCGACTGAAACGCTTCAGCTAGAATAAGCGAAACAAGGAATAAAAGGAATGATTGTCCAGCAACAGAACACCGTTATCTGACTTACATCACATTTTAACGCTCTACCCCGCTAAATTTATTCCATATTCCTGAATTGCGAATAAGCGTAGCAAGATTATTTCGTTGCCGTGTCACAAATCCTGATTTATATCAGAAAGCACCCTAGCCAGCGTCTATATTATCAGCGCTACGTCCGAGTCTCGGAGTCCCTCAACCTATGGTCACATACTCTCCTCACGCCTCTGCAGCTCGCTTTCATGCGCTGCGTTTACTCCCTGGCCAGGAAGTCTTTTCCCGACTGCACGATTTTATCCAACAGCATCAATTACATGCCGCCTGGATTGCCGGTTGTACCGGAAGTTTAGCCCACGTTGCCTTACGCTTCGCGGGTCAGGAAGAAACCACATTGCTCACCGGCACCTGGGAAATTATCTCCCTGAACGGCACGCTGGAACTGACCGGCGAGCACCTGCATCTTGCGGTTTCTGACCCACAGGGCGCGATGTTGGGAGGCCACATGATGCCGGGCTGTACCGTGCGCACCACGCTGGAACTGGTGATTGGCGAACTTACAGAGCTGGCGTTTAGCCGCCAACCTTGTGTCGTTTCCGGCTATGACGAACTGGTTATCACATCCCGTTAACGCTTCACTTTAAAGAGGTTTTCTATGGCGCGTCGCCAATTTTCCAGCCAGTCACTGGTACTGATTGTTATTGCCATCGCCATCAATATGGTCGGTGGACAGCTCATCAGCATGGTGAAACTGCCTATTTTTCTCGACTCCATCGGCACCATTATCAGCGCGGTGCTATTAGGCCCGATTGTGGGAATGTTAACGGGATTACTCACCAACCTGCTGTGGGGGTTACTCACCGATCCGATCGCTGCCGCCTTCGCGCCGGTAGCCATGGTTATCGGGCTGGTCGCAGGATGGCTGGCACGAGCAGGATGGTTTCGTACCTTACCGAAAGTGGTGATCAGCGGCGTGATTATTACCCTGGCCGTCACTGTCGTTGCCGTGCCTATCCGCACCACCTTGTTTGGCGGCGTGACCGGCAGCGGCGCTGATTTATTTGTTGCCTGGATGCACTCGGTTGGCGAGGGTCTGGTTGAGTCGGTGGCTGTCACGGTGATTGGCGCCAATCTGGTAGATAAAATTCTCACCGCCGTGATTGTTTGGGTACTGTTGCGCCAGCTTCCATTGCGCACCACACGTCATTTTCCAACGATGTCCGCTGTGCGCTAAATGCACCCGTTTACCTCGTTAACCCTGTGGGCGCTGGCCGCATGTTCCACATTGCTGCTACCCGCGGGAATACCGCTTACCGTTTATAGCACGGTCGTATTCCTGTTCTTACTGTGTATACCAGCCACGCGTCCCCGGGCGAAATATGTCGTCTGGTTGATGGTGCCCCTGGGCGTTGGATTGTGGCTGGTCCACGGTGGCTGGTTGACCGAATGGATAAGCGGACAACCGCGCACGCCACAACGGTGGGCCGATGCCGTCACGCTGTGGCTGCGGATCCTGGCAATTGTGTCAACGTCACAGCTGTGGATGCAGTACGTGCCGGTATCGCGGTTTATTCGCGCCCTGTTTGCCTCCCGCCTGCCGCCCGGCGTTGCCTACCTGTTTGCAGGCCCGCTGCTGGTTGTTGAGCAACTCAAACGCCAGTTGGCGATTATTCACGAAGCCCAGCGCGCGCGCGGCGTGCCGTTGGACGAGCACTGGTATCAACGGCTGCGCGCCATGCCAGCGCTGATCGTGCCACTCACGCATAATGCGCTTAACGATCTGGTGGTTCGCGGGGCGGCCCTGGACATGCGGGCCTTTCGTTTGCATCGCAGACGCACAACGTTATGGGCACCGGAGGACAGCACCTTACAACGCATTGCCCGCTACACGATGGTACTCGCCATGCTGGTCGAAACAGGAGTGTGGATATGGTTACGCTAGAGCAGTTTCGCTATCTCCCGACGCACGCTACGCGCCCACCAGCCTGCTTTGACTTCCACTATGCAGAACCCGGAATGGTGGCGATTTTCGGTGATAACGGCAGCGGAAAAAGTACGCTGGCACAGCTGATGGCAGGCTGGTACCCCGATTTTCTTCCCGGAGAGATTGAAGGGAAAGGAAAGCTGCTGGGAAATCCTGTCGGACACCTGTCACTCGTCGAGCAGTCGTGTACCATCCAGCTGGTGCAGCAATCGCCTTATCTGCAGCTTTCTGGCTGCACATTCAGCGTGGAGGAAGAAGTGGCATTCGGCCCGGAGAACCTCTGCCTGCAGGAGGCTGAAATTATGCGTCGAATTGACGCGGCACTCACACTGACGGAATGCCAGTCGTTGCGCCATCGCCATCCAGGAACGCTTTCCGGCGGAGAAACACAGCGAGTGGTCATTGCCAGCGCGCTAGCCATGCAACCCAGAATATTGATTCTGGATGAAGCATTCAGTCGTCTGACGGCGCAGGCCACCAGTATGTTGCTGGATCGGTTGCATCAATGGGCGCAGGAACAACAGGCGTTGATTGTGCTTTTCGAACGCGACCACACCCCTTTTATCAGCCATTGTCAGCAGGCATGGCAACTGCGTGACGGAGCGCTATCCCCACAATGCTAACGCTTAACCAGGTGACGTATCGCTGGCCGAATGCCTCTTATAACTGCCTGCACAACATCTCGCTTAATCTTAACGCCGGTGAATGGCTGGCGCTGACGGGCGATAATGGCGCGGGAAAATCCACGCTGCTGCGCATCATGGCGGGCCTTCTGCCCCCCTCCTCTGGCACGGTAACACTAAATGGTCGATCGATTGCGCAACTGAAAAACCGCGAAAGAGCGACAGTGCTCGGCGTATTGTTTCAGGAAGCCGAAAACCAAATTTTTCACAGCAAGGTCGCAGAGGAAGTGGCCTTTGGTTTACGGTTACAAAAACGCCCGGCAACAGAGGTTGCGCAACGCACCGCGGCAGCCCTGCAATTATGTCAGTTAGCGGATGTCGCCGACGCCCATCCGCTGGATCTGCATACCGCGCAACGACGTATGGTCGCCGTCGCCAGCCTTGAAGCCATGGCACCGGCCCTTCTTCTGCTTGATGAGCCGAGCCGAGATTTTGACGCGCACTGGCTGGCGGTATTTGAGAACTGGCTTTCGGTGTGCCGCGCACGGGGCACCAGCGTGGTCGCTATCAGCCATGACGTTGCATTTACGCAGCGCCATTTCTCGCGAATCGCTCGCCTACATAACGGAACACTCACACAGTCCGATACTCTCCATCGGCCGTCATTTCCAGTATGAGATCAGCGGGCAGGCTACCTTCCAGTACCCGGAGAACATTCGGTCCGTCGGTGCGATCATAAAATGCCTCGGCGTCAGCTTGTGAAAGCCCGCCAGCCAGTTTACGACCTACCAGCCGCGCACGCAGAGCATCAGCTGGAGCGCGGATGAACAGCGAAAAATCACAGAATTCTGCTAATCCTCGCCATCTGTCGTCATCCCGCAATAACCAGTTGCCTTCAACAATCACGATCGGGGCGGTTATCACAACAGCATTTTCAACCGGGTCATGTTTTTGCCGATCGTACTGTGGCCAGGTGCTTTCCCCCTCTCTCACCTGCCGCAGATTCTGTGCCAGTTTATCGACATCAAACGTTTCCGGCGCACCTTTATATGCCCGCAGATTATGGGCATCCAGCCAGGCATTGTAATGATGGAAGCCATCCATTGGCAGCGTCTGGATCTCCGGTAGCGCAGGATCCTGACGGGTGAGATATTCCCAGAAAGTGGTGAGCGTGGATTTTCCCGTACCGGGGGGGGCGCTAAGAAAAACAATCGTGCGACGTTGCGGGTTCGCAGAATGTAGTCTCGCCAGTCGTTGTAATAAGGGTTTGTGAACGTTTTCTACTTCATCTTCATCATAATGCGCTTCAACATGAAGCCCATTAACCATTAGCCCGATTTTCACGGCGTTAATTCCTTTAATATTGTCGTTACCGCCAGCGTTAACGCCGTCTTGACCATTGTCGTAAAACGCACCTCTGACCACGTAGCAAAGTCAGCAAATTTCATTGATTCAAGTGCGCCGTACAGGGTGGTATTACACGTAATGCTATTCAGATTGCTGATAAAATCCCAGGTCATATCATCGGCGAAGCCGGGGATGTTACCCTGTTCATTTAAGTACTGATAAAACTGGGAAAAGTGAGTGATATCGGCATACAGCCATTTATCCATTTTCCCCAGCGCATAAATCAGGCGTAGCGCAACATCGATATCATCCAGCGGCCCGCTCTGTGCGAGTAACGGCTTCACTGCATATTCCACGATCTCTTCATCGTTATCGACAAACAGCGACGGCAGAAAGCGCTTAATGCCAAGTAGCAAAATGTTATGTGCCGTCGTCATAAACGAGAGTAAGTTATTTTGAGCATCCAGTTGCTCAAGCACATCGTCTTCTGTCAGCGTCGTCATTCGTTTTCCGATCAATCACCATGAATGCAGAGAGTCTATTATATTACACGTTCGATCTGCGCCGCCGATCAGTAAAGTTTGCGTACGCACACCATTCGTAACCTGTTGGATGCCATTAACAAGATCGCCGCCCGTAACACCCGTCGCACTAAACAGGATGTCATTTCCCCCTACCAACTCGTCGAGGCAGTAGACACGATTCACCTCAACCCCCATCTCAGCGCAGCGCTCACGTTCTCGCATAGCGACCTGACGGTTTTCGGTGGTGTCACCTTTTGCCTCACAGAAATCGATCAGTTCTGCCTGCATATCGCCACCCAGCGCTTTTACCGCGCAGGCCGAGATAACGCCTTCCGGCGCCCCACCAATGGTATACATCAGGTCATAGGCATTGTTTTGCAAACAACTCAGAACACTGGCCGCCACATCACCGTCTGGAAGCGCGAACACCTTCACACCTAACTGTATCGCCTTCGTAATCGCTTCATGCATTCGCGGTTTATCCAGCGTAACCATACGCAGTTTATCCAGCGGTTTACCCAGCGCTTGCGCCACATTGCGTAGGTTATCTGCCAACGGTAACGCCAGGTTAATCGCCCCCACAGCAGACCGGTTAACAACCAGTTTTTTCATATACATATCGGGGGCATGCAACAGGCTGCCCTGAGGTGCAAAAGCCATCACTGCCAGCGCATTACTTTGCCCCATTGCGACCATTCGGGTGCCTTCAATAGGATCGACCGCAATATCCACCTCAGGTCCAACGCCCTTTCCGACTTCCTCACCAATCCACAGCATTGGCGCGTGATCGATCTCCCCCTCGCCGATGACGATCCGTCCCCGAATGGCAATTTCATTTAAGGCAGTTCGCATCGCTGTGACAGCCAGCCCGTCAATTCTGTTCTTATCACCGCAGCCGGTTTGCGGCCAGGCTGCCAGAGCAGCCTGTTCCGTAATACGAAATAGCGGCCATGCCAGAGACATCATGACGCAGCCTCGCCGGTATCAACACCGAATTGTGCCAGCAGGTATCTCTCCGCTTTTTCATTCCAGATACCGTGAGTCTCTTCAACCAGATGCGCCAACTCTTTGAAGAGTGGGTCAGTTTTCCCTTTTTCGGCAAAATCGCTAATCGCCGTCAGCGGCATCGTCACGCCGTTATAGATGAGCTTTTTACCGCCCGGAATATTTGGCAGGTTCAAAACTGCGTCTGGTACTGCGTCAAGCCCGCCAATATGGGTGACCATAAAAGAGGGTTGAAGCTGGCCTGTCGCGCTTAACGCAATGGCCTCTTTCATATCATCCGTTGAACCTCCGGATGTCCCCACCACATGCGTACTGTTGTAGTGCACGTTGTAAAAATTGAACGGTACTTTAAAGTTGCTATCCGTTGGCCCGGCGAAGAAGTTCAGGCAACCATCTTCTGCCAGCAGATCATCCGCCATTTCAATTACGGCCGGAACAGCGGCATAGACAAATACGTCATCAAATCCAGCATCATTGGTTAACGCCCGAAGCTCGGCAGTAGGATCGTTCATCCCCGTAGTGTTCACGTAGATGAGTTCAATTCCTTTTTGTGCCGCCAGTTCAACCGGCAACAGCTTTTTAGCCTGTGCCAGACGCGCTTCATCGATATCAACCACCACCACGCACGACGGCTGGATCGCACCGTTAATGGCATAATCGATCGCACCAATACCCATCGGACCCGCACAGGCTAAGAGTGCGATATTGCCGCCGGGTTTAACCCCCATCCGGTGTTCATAAACATACGGTGTGGTATGGTAATTCGCGTTATACGCGCCAATAATGCAGCACATCGGCTCCGCCAGCGATGCAGCGGCAAAATAGGAACCGTGATACGGTAAAACGCATCCCAGATTAACCGCCACTTCAGGGATAATCATGTAGGTCGCATTGCCGCCAAAAAATTCATAGCTGTAGCCCGCTGAATATCCGCTCGGCAATCCCATGGCGGGTTGCAAAACAAAGCGCTGGTCTTTTTTGTATTTATCGGTCAGATTTTTTCCAACTTCGACAATAATTCCGGCACACTCATGTCCAGTTATAACTGGATGATTTTCCAGATCGTCTGGTACACGTTTATGTTCACTTCCTAGTGCAGCCGCTTTCCAGGTCGATAAACAAACACTATCGGATATAACACTCACTAACAGTTCATTATCTGTAATTTCAGGCAATTCGAACTCACGGATGCGGACATCCCGCTTGCCATATATAGCAGCTACTTTCGTTTTCATATTTACTCCAAAAATTGAACAATGCTAAGCAGTAATTTTCTTAAATAAGTCGTCCAGCAATGGGTCACCAATATAGTTTTTAATCAATATTAAAGGTTTTTCACTTACTCGTTTAACACGACCTTCAAGGCTGGCATGGGTAACGATAATATCTGCATCTTGTGGCACGTTTTCGATAGCATAATGCGTTACATTAATATTCAACCCAGCTTTTTCCAGACGCTTACGGAACGTGGTAGCCCCCATAGCGCTTGACCCCATTCCCGCATCACACACAAAAGCGACTCGTTTAATATTTTTATAAGAAAATTGACCTTCCTGCTTCATCGCCTTCACAGTTCTGGCTGACTCAGAGAATTCATCTTCACTTTCTGTTTCGACGTTCTTTTCCATTTTCAGTATAACGGCGGTAATTACAAAGGTGACAAGCGTACCCGCAGTGACTCCCGCAATGGTTGCCAGGAAAGAACCTTTTGGCGTCAATGCCAGATAAGCGAAAATCGATCCTGGGCTCGGTCCAGCAACAAGCCCACCGTCTAAAAGATGGAATACCCATGTACCGGTCATCCCACCTGCAATCATGCCAACCAGAGTTAACGGTTTCATCAGCACATAAGGGAAATACAGCTCATGAATCCCCCCCAGGAAGTGGATGATCATGGCACCTGGCGCTGACTTCTTACTCATTCCCTTACCAAAGATGGCAAAACCAAGTAACAGACCCAATCCCGGACCGGGGTTAGATGCCACCATAAAGAAAATAGATTTTCCGGTTTCAGATGCCTGTTGCATTCCCAGCGGGTAATACACGCCCTGATCGATAGCGTTATTCAGAAAGAGAATTTTTGCAGGCTCATTAATCACCGATAACAGCGGCAGATAACCCGCATGGACCAGAGATTCTATGCACTCTTTTACAAAGTTGTTGGCAATCAGTACGGCCGGACCGATAACTTCAAATCCCAACAGGCATAACAACATCCCCGCGATCCCCAGAGAGAAGTTATTAATAACCATCTCAAAGCCGGCTGGAATACGTTTTTCAAGCAGACGGTCTATATGTTTAATCACCCAACCACCGAGTGGCCCCATCACCATGGCCCCCAGGAACATGGGAATATCAGCGCCGACAATCACACCAATAGAGCCAATCCCGCCCATAACAGCACCACGCTTACCTCCCACCAGATGTCCCCCAGTGGAACCAATCATGACGGGCAGTAAATAGGTGATCATCGGACCGACAATTTTTGCAAAATGCTCATTCGGCATCCAGCCAGTAGGAATGAATAGTGCCGTTATAAATCCCCAGGCAATAAAAGCCCCGATATTGGGAATGACCATGGCAGTCAAAAACCCACCAAAAGCCTGGACCTTTGCTCGAGCAGACTTGTTTTCCATAATATTATCCTGAAAGGAGAGTGAGAGTTATGCGCTAGCAATAATATCCGCAAGTTGTTTTTCTGACTTAGCGGTTAACAATGCAGACAGAGCTTCCTCTTCACATAACAATTCACTTAATGCCTGAATAGCGCCAATATGTGAATCAGCATTTGCTGCAGACAATCCAATTAACAATTTTACGGGTTCATCATCAACAGCAAACTGAACTTCCTGTTTGAGTAATGTTAATGACATTCCGGTTTTTAACGCACCACATTCTGGGCGAGCATGAGGCATCGCCACACCCGGTGCCAAAATATAATAAGGTCCATTAGTGATGGTTGAGTCCTTAATAGCCTGAATATAATTGGAGTTCACATAATGATGAGTCAGCAAGGAGGACATAGAAAAATCAATTGCTTCCTGCCAATTCTTTGCTGAATTCTTAATTGAGATAGACGACTCAGGGAAGTAATCAATCAGTCGCATAAATTTTCCTTATTTTATTTTTAGGGTACGAGTTATCGTTAAAAATAAAATACTCGCGTGGCAAAATGAAATCAAACTGGAGGGAATACGCATATAGTGAGAAAAAGGATTTTGTAAAACCTTTAAAAACAACAAATTGAGATATGAATTATAAAAAGCAACGTTAATAATGTGATGCGCCCTGCAAATAACAACCGAAGCTAAATATTGTATTTGTGACTCAGATCCACAATAAGAGGTTGCACAGATAAAAATAAATCACTTTTTGATAAAAAAACGGGCCGCCTGAGCGACCCGTTATACCGTTGTAATCGTAATTACAGCAGTTCTTTGGCTTTCGCAACCACGTTGTCTACGGTGAAGCCAAACTCTTCAAACAGCAGCTCAGCCGGAGCAGACTCACCAAAGGTGGTCATACCGATGATAGCGCCGTTCAGGCCCACGTATTTGAACCAGTAGTCCGCGATACCCGCTTCAATTGCCACGCGAGCAGAGACAGCTTTCGGCAGCACGGATTCGCGGTAAGCGGCATCCTGCTTGTCGAATGCATCGGTAGACGGCATGGAGACCACGCGCGCTTTAACGCCTTCCGCCGTCAGTTTGTCCCATGCAGCCACCGCCAGTTCAACTTCAGAACCGGTAGCAATGAAGATCAGCTCAGGCTGGCCAGCGCAATCTTTCAGCACGTAACCACCGCGTGCGATGTTTGCCAGCTGCTCTTCAGTACGTTCCTGCTGTGCCAGGTTCTGACGGGAGAGGATCAGCGCGGTCGGACCGTCCTGACGCTCAACGCCGTATTTCCACGCTACCGCAGATTCAACCTGGTCACATGGACGCCACGTGCTCATGTTCGGGGTCACGCGCAGGGAAGCAACCTGCTCTACCGGCTGGTGAGTCGGGCCATCTTCGCCCAAACCGATGGAATCGTGGGTATAGACCATCACTTGACGCTGTTTCATGAGTGCCGCCATACGCACCGCATTACGGGCATATTCAACGAACATCAGGAAGGTAGAGGTGTACGGCAGGAAACCACCGTGCAGCGCGATACCGTTAGCGATAGCGGTCATACCGAATTCACGAACACCGTAATGGATGTAGTTACCAGCAGCGTCTTCGTTAATGGCTTTAGAACCAGACCAGATAGTCAGGTTAGATGGGGCGAGGTCAGCGGAACCACCGAGGAATTCTGGCAGTAAAGGACCAAACGCTTCAATAGCGTTCTGGGATGCTTTACGGCTGGCGATTTTGGACGGATTGGCCTGCAGTTTAGCAATGAACTCATTCGCTTTCGCATCGAAGTCAGACGGCATTTCACCTTTCATACGACGGGTGAATTCAGCGGCTTCCTGCGGGAAGGCTTTCGCATAGGCAGCGAATTTCTCGTTCCACGCCGCTTCTTTAACCTGACCTGCTTCTTTCGCATCCCACTGCGCGTAGATTTCAGACGGGATTTCAAACGGCGCGTATTTCCAGCCCAGCTGCTCGCGGGTCAGTGCAATTTCTGCGTCGCCCAGCGGTGCACCGTGAGAGTCGTGGGTGCCAGCTTTGTTCGGGGAACCGAAACCGATGATGGTTTTGCACATCAGCAGGGACGGTTTGTCGGTCACTGCGCGGGCTTCTTCTACTGCGCGCTTAATCGCATCAGCATCATGGCCATCAACGCCACGCACCACGTGCCAGCCGTAAGCTTCGAAACGCTTCGCGGTGTCATCAGTGAACCAGCCTTCAACGTGACCATCGATAGAAATACCGTTGTCATCGTAGAACGCAATCAGTTTGCCCAGCTTCAGCGTACCAGCCAGAGAACATACCTCGTGAGAGATACCTTCCATCATGCAGCCGTCGCCCATGAAGGCGTAGGTGAAGTGGTCAACAATGTCGTGACCTGGACGGTTAAACTGCGCCGCCAGCGTTTTTTCAGCGATAGCCATACCCACCGCGTTAGCGATACCCTGACCCAGCGGACCGGTAGTCGTTTCCACACCCGCGGTATAACCCACTTCCGGGTGACCCGGCGTTTTAGAGTGCAGCTGACGGAAGTTCTGCAGCTCGGACATCGGCAGGTCGTAGCCGGAGAGGTGCAGCAAACTATAAATCAGCATTGAGCCGTGACCGTTTGACAGCACGAAGCGGTCACGGTCAGCCCAGGACGGGTTATTTGGGTTGTGGTTCAGGAAATCACGCCACAGGACTTCGGCAATGTCAGCCATACCCATCGGGGCACCCGGGTGACCGGATTTGGCTTTCTGTACTGCGTCCATGCTCAGCGCACGAATAGCATTGGCAAGCTCTTTACGTGAGGACATTTTGACTCCAGATCGGATAATGAAGGCTGTGCCCGGAACGACTTGACGACAGAGCGTTTTGGGCTACGCCGGAAAAAAGTGCCAACAATGTAACCCAAGCCGCGTGCCATGTACATGGAGCATCCTTTTGCCGCTTCAGAAATCTCTGGATAATGCGTATATGTTGCGCAATCTTCTCGCCCGCTTGTTGTTCTTTTCTTTATACTTAGGTTGAGCGTCGCATTACCTGCAAACGACGCATTTTTTAGAATAATCCTGACTTCGTGCGGAAGAGAAAAAATGAAAATTCGCGCTTTACTGCTTGCTATGAGCATGGCAACGGCATTGACCGGCTGCCAGAATATGGACTCCAACGGACTACTTTCATCTGGCGCGGGCGCTTTCCAGGCCTACAGCCTGAGCGATGCGCAAGTCATCGCACTGAGCAACCAGGCCTGTCAGGATATGGACAGCAAAGCGACCATTGCTCCTGCCAGCAGTGAATATACCAAACGACTGAGCAAAATCGCCGCTGCGCTAGGCGATAACATCAACGGACAGCCGGTGAATTACAAAGTCTATGTGGCGAAAGACGTCAACGCGTTTGCGATGGCAAATGGCTGCATCCGCGTGTACAGCGGCCTGATGGATATGATGACCGATAACGAAGTTGAGGCGGTTATTGGTCACGAAATGGGCCACGTTGCGCTGGGTCACGTGAAGAAAGGAATGCAAGTTGCGCTGGGAACCAACGCCGTGCGTGCCGCAGCGGCCTCTGCGGGCGGCATCGTCGGCAGCTTGTCGCAGTCTCAGCTTGGCGATCTGGGAGAAAAACTGGTGAACTCGCAGTTCTCCCAACGTCAGGAATCCGAAGCGGATGATTACTCGTATGATTTGTTGCGCAAACGCGGTATTAATCCGGCAGGCTTAGCCACCAGCTTTGAGAAACTGGCAAAACTGGAAGCCGGTCGTCAAAGCTCAATGTTTGACGACCATCCAGCCTCCGCAGAACGTGCGCAGCATATTCGCGATCGCATGAGCGCGGACGGGATCAAATAACCGTTAATCGTGCCGGATGCGGCGTTGCCTTTCCGGCCTACAGCTGGTTTATACACGTAGGCCGGATAAGCGCAGCGCCATCCGGCAAAAACAACTTATTCGCCTTTCTTCGCCGCCTGGATATACAACATCTCCAGTGCCAGCGTTGCTGCTGCCAGCGCGGTGATCTCAGACTGATCGTAGGCCGGGGCCACTTCGACTACATCCATCCCGACAATATTCAGATCCTTCAGGCCACGCACCAGTTTGATCGCACGATCCGACGTCAGACCGCCGATCACTGGCGTACCCGTACCCGGAGCAAACGCCGGATCCAGGCAGTCGATATCAAAGGTCAGGTAAACCGGCATGTCACCGACAATCTGCTTCACCTGCGCGATGATGTCATCCACGCTGCGATCGTTCACCTGGCAGGCATCCAGTACGGTAAAGCCGTTGTCTTTGTCAAACTCGGTCCGAATACCGATCTGCACGGAATGGTTAGGATCGATCAGGCCTTCGTTCGGCGCGGTATAGAACATGGTGCCGTGGTCAAATTCACAGCCGTTAGCATAGGTGTCGGTGTGGGCATCAAAGTGCACCAGCGCCATTTTACCAAAGTGCTTAGCGTGTGCGCGCAGCAGCGGCAGCGTAACGAAGTGGTCACCGCCGAAGGAGAGCATGCGCTTGCCGGCAGAAAGCAGCTTTTCAGCATGCGCCTGCAATTTTTCACTCATTTCACGCGCATCGCCAAACGCATACACCAGATCGCCGCAGTCCACGACGTTCAGGCGTTCACGCATGTCAAAATTCCACGGGAAGCGGTTGTGCTCCCAGGCCAGATTAGTCGACACCTGACGGATCGCTGCCGGACCATGACGTCCACCCGCACGACCAGACGTCGCCATATCAAACGGTACGCCGGTAATAACCCAGTCGGCATCGCTGTCGTAGGGCTGGAAATTCATCGGCAGACGTAAAAAACCAAAGGCGTTAGAAACCAGGGAGTTGTCGTATTGATGACCTAAGGTGCTCATGTACTGACCTCTTATAAAATCGGTGAAAAAAAATCCCCTCCGCGTCGTTAAGCCCGACGAGGAAGGGATTGATTTACGTGACTACGTGTATGGGCGAATTATCGCCGTTAATTTGTCCAGGTTCAAGCGACCCAGAACAACCTTACTCGTCTTCGAGATAGGTATAGCCGTACAGTCCAGCCTCGAACTCTTCGAGGAACTGCTGTTGCAGCGCATCGTCCAGATCGGTCTGTTTAACCTGATCGCGGAAGTGGGTCAGCAACGTTTTTGGATCCAGCTGCACGTACTGCAGCATGTCTGCGACAGTATCCCCTTCATCAGACAGCTCAACTTCTACGCTGCCGTCAGGGAAGACGAACACGTCGACCGCTTCGGTATCACCGAACAGGTTATGCATGTTGCCAAGGATTTCCTGGTACGCGCCGACCATAAAGAAGCCCAGCATCGGCGGGTTCTCCGGATCGTACTCCGGCATCGGCATGGTGGTAGCAATACCATCGCCGTCAACATAATGGTCGATAGCGCCATCAGAGTCGCAGGTAATATCCAGCAGCACCGCACGGCGCTCAGGGACCTGGTTCAGTCCTTCCAGCGGCATGACCGGGAACAGCTGATCGATCCCCCACGCATCCGGCATCGACTGGAACAATGAGAAGTTGACGTAAATCTTATCCGCCATACGCTCCTGCAGTTCGTCGATGATCGGACGGTGCGCGCGGTTGCTCGGGTCGAGTTGTTTCTGCACGTCATGGCACATGTTCAGATACAGCTGCTCTGCCCACGCGCGCTCCTGCAGGCTGAAGGTTCCGGATGAATAGCCAATGTGAACATCGTGCAAATCCATCTGACTGTCGTGCAGCCATTCACGCAGCGAACGGCGGGTGCCCGGTTCGTGCATCTCCTGCCAGGTTTCCCACATGCTTTGCAGGGCACGCGGCGCATCGTCAGCCGGAGGCGTAGCTTCGGTGTGTTCGCTACGCTCAACGCCGATGATGTTAGACACCAGCACGGTATGGTGCGCGGTTACCGCACGACCGGACTCGGTAATTACCGTCGGATGCGGCAGGCCGTGTTCTTCACAGGCATCGCCAATCGCCCAGATAATATTGTTGGCGTATTCGTTCAGACCGTAGTTGACCGAACAGTCAGACTGCGAGCGTGTCCCTTCATAGTCCACGCCGAGGCCACCACCCACATCGAAGCACTGGATGTTTACGCCCAGTTTGTGCAGCTCAACGTAGAAACGCGCAGATTCACGTACGCCGGTGGCGATATCGCGAATGTTCGCCATCTGTGAACCGAGATGGAAGTGCAGCAATTGAATGCTGTCCAGACGACCGCGTTCGCGCAGAATTTCCACCAGTTGCAGTACCTGGTTCGCCGCCAGGCCGAACTTGGATTTTTCACCACCGGAGGACTGCCATTTACCGGAACCTTGCGAGGCCAGACGCGCACGCACGCCCAGACGCGGGACCACATTCAGCCGTTCGGCTTCATCCAGCACGATCGCGATTTCAGACATCTTCTCAATGACCAGATAGACCTTGTGGCCCATCTTCTCGCCAATCAGCGCCAGACGAATGTATTCACGGTCTTTGTAACCATTACAGACAATCACGCTGCGGGTCATGCCCGCATGCGCCAGAACCGCCATCAGTTCGGCCTTAGAACCGGCTTCCAGTCCAAGCGGCTCACCGGAGTGAATCAGCGATTCAATCACACGACGGTGCTGATTAACCTTGATCGGATAAACGAGGAAATAATCCCCCTTGTAGCCGTAAGATTCGCGGGCGCGTTTGAATGCGGCGTTAATCGAACGCAGACGGTGTTGCAGGATCTGTGGGAAACAGAACAGCGCAGGCAAACGTTGCCCCTGCGCTTCGCGAGCTTTTACCAGCTCGGCAAGATCAACACGTGCTTCCGGGACGTCAGGGTCCGGACACACGCTGATGTGACCGAGTTCGTTGACGTCATAGTAGTTATTACCCCACCAGGCAATATTGTAGGTACGCAGCATCTTGCTGGCTTCCTGGGAACTCATTGCAACCTCCTGCATGGAGCGTAGTACACCCTGTCCGCCTGCTGACGAAGGCGAACCCATAGAAATGTCGTCAGACATAGCGAACCTCAGATTTTATTAACAAGTGTAAAACAGTTGACTACTATCGCAATCCGAAGAGGCGATAACAACCCATAAACAGGCAGATTTTCCAGCAGATAGTGCTGACGCTCCGACTGTGCGACCGGTTTCTTTATCATTTCATTGTAAACACGTTACCGAACGTAATACTGACAGTTCGGCGAAACCACGAGAAAACTCTTGTTTACCAAGAGCGCCCTTGTTCAGTCCTTAGTGACCGTTACCGGCTCTTGAGTCCTGAGATACGCCGAGATGGGTATACACTTCATCCTTCATGCAGCCTCGACGCAGCATGAATGATTTTATGTATATAACATCGACAGGTATGCAAAGCAGAGATGCAGATTGCGGGGGACATATGCACACCTGAACGGTGTGGCAGATTCAGCAGAATACAACGGTTCATTATCTCGTATCACCTCCACGGTCGCTCCAGACGGAACGAACCCACAAGCCAAAGCTAAAGTGTTAACCCGGCTGGAAGTGGCGACACGATGAAAACGTCGTGTGCTTTTTGTATAAGCCGCGCGCCGCGTTTTATACCGATAAGAGTACGAAAAAGCAAAAGATAAATACGCGCATTGCCAGCACCGTCAGGAAAAATTTCCAGTTACATTTTCGGTACAATGCGACTGTAGTCAAAAAAAGCTGGAAATCGGGCGAAGAACTGTCCTAAAATAGCCGTCCAGATGTTAATCCATCTATACCGATTAACACTCAGACTGCCAGTGTCCGAAATCTGCAGACTCATGGTAGAATCTTCTACACATAGCTATTCCACTCGACAGTTTGAGCTAACCAAATTCTCCTTAGGTGAAATTAAATATGGCAAAACACCTTTTTACGTCCGAGTCCGTATCAGAAGGGCATCCTGACAAAATCGCTGACCAAATCTCTGATGCCGTGCTGGATGCAATCCTCGAACAGGATCCGAAAGCGCGCGTCGCCTGCGAAACCTATGTCAAAACCGGCATGGTTTTAGTTGGCGGTGAAATCACCACCAGCGCATGGGTCGATATCGAAGAGATCACGCGTAATACAGTTCGCGAAATTGGCTATGTGCATTCCGACATGGGCTTTGACGCCAACTCTTGCGCGGTACTGAGCGCTATCGGTAAACAGTCCCCGGATATCAACCAGGGCGTTGACCGTGCCGATCCGTTGGAACAGGGCGCGGGCGATCAGGGCCTGATGTTTGGTTATGCGACCAACGAAACCGACGTGTTGATGCCGGCGCCAATCACTTACGCTCACCGTCTGGTACAGCGTCAGGCTGAAGTGCGTAAAAACGGCACATTGCCGTGGCTGCGCCCGGATGCGAAAAGCCAGGTCACCTTCCAGTATGACGATGGCAAAATTGTCGGTATTGATGCGGTGGTTCTGTCTACTCAGCACTCTCAAGATGTTGACCAGAAAACACTGCAAGAAGCAGTGATGGAAGAGATCATCAAGCCGGTACTGCCGACCGAGTGGTTGAGCGCATCGACCAAATTCTTCATCAACCCAACCGGCCGTTTCGTTATCGGTGGCCCAATGGGTGACTGCGGTCTGACCGGTCGTAAGATCATCGTTGATACCTACGGCGGCATGGCGCGTCACGGTGGCGGCGCATTCTCAGGTAAAGATCCGTCTAAAGTTGACCGTTCTGCAGCCTACGCAGCCCGCTATGTCGCGAAAAACATCGTGGCTGCCGGTCTGGCTGACCGCTGTGAGATTCAGGTTTCCTACGCTATTGGCGTGGCAGAACCAACCTCCATCATGGTTGAAACCTTCGGTACTGAAAAAGTGCCTTCTGAGCAGTTGACCCTGCTGGTACGCGAGTTCTTCGATCTGCGTCCATACGGCCTGATCCAGATGCTGGATCTGCTGCACCCGATCTATAAAGAAACCGCAGCCTACGGCCACTTTGGTCGCGAACATTTCCCATGGGAAAAAACCGACAAAGCGCAGCAGCTGCGCGAAGCTGCCGGACTGAAGTAATTTACTGAATACCCCCCGCTTACCAGGACCAGCCTTAAGGCTGGTCTTTTTTTAGCTGTACCTTAACGTCCCTCTCCTCCCTGACTTCAATGCAAATGAAAGCGATTACATCCAGTCATTATCATAATGAATTGATTTTACATCCCTTAATTTCTGCACTTTCATTATTGTTACATTACTTTTCAGTATCGTCTTAATTCCAGGCAATCACTCATTTTTCATTTTTATGAAACTGTATATTTTTCAAATAATTAACCTATAACAGTCGTGACTGCCAGTGTAAGCGATTACACTAATGTGATATTAATCTCATTTTTTCACCCCGTACTCACCTACCCTTAACATCAACAAAAATAAGTTACCCAACCTGGAGGGCATCATGCCTGGGAATAAAAAACAGGGGCGTTCCAACAAAGCCATGACATTTTTTGTCTGCTTTCTTGCCGCCCTCGCAGGATTACTTTTTGGCCTGGATATCGGCGTGATTGCCGGTGCATTACCGTTCATCACCGACGAGTTTCAAATTACCCCGCACACTCAGGAATGGGTGGTCAGCTCGATGATGTTTGGCGCAGCTGTAGGTGCTGTCGGCAGCGGCTGGCTCTCCTTCAAGCTGGGACGTAAAAAAAGCCTGATGATCGGCGCGATCCTGTTTGTCGCCGGCTCGCTGTTCTCCGCCGCGGCGCCTAACGTGGAAGTACTGCTTCTCTCCCGTATCCTGCTGGGTCTGGCCGTGGGCGTTGCGTCTTACACTGCGCCACTGTATCTGTCTGAAATTGCACCGGAAAAAATTCGTGGCAGTATGATTTCCATGTATCAGCTGATGATTACCATCGGGATCCTCGGGGCCTATCTATCCGATACCGCCTTTAGCTATAGCGGTGCATGGCGCTGGATGCTGGGCGTGATCATCATTCCTGCCCTGCTGCTGCTGGTTGGCGTGTTCTTCCTGCCGGACAGCCCGCGCTGGTTCGCCGCTAAACGTCGCTTCGTCGATGCCGAACGCGTGCTGTTGCGTCTTCGTGATACCAGTGCAGAAGCGAAACGCGAGCTGGATGAAATTCGTGAAAGCCTGCAGGTAAAACAAAGCGGTTGGGCGCTGTTTAAAGAAAACAGCAACTTCCGCCGCGCGGTATTCCTTGGCGTACTGTTACAGGTGATGCAGCAGTTCACCGGGATGAACGTCATCATGTACTACGCACCAAAAATCTTTGAACTGGCGGGCTATACCAACACCACCGAGCAGATGTGGGGCACCGTTATCGTGGGTTTGACCAACGTGCTGGCGACCTTTATCGCCATTGGCCTGGTTGACCGCTGGGGCCGTAAACCGACGCTGATCCTCGGCTTTATCGTGATGGCTATCGGTATGGGCGTGCTGGGCACAATGATGCACATTGGTATCCACTCCGCTGCCGCCCAGTACTTTGCCGTCCTGATGCTGCTGATGTTTATCGTTGGCTTCGCGATGAGTGCCGGTCCGCTGATTTGGGTACTGTGCTCTGAAATCCAGCCGCTGAAAGGCCGCGATTTCGGTATCACCTGCTCTACCGCAACCAACTGGATTGCCAACATGATCGTCGGCGCAACCTTCCTGACGATGCTGAACTCGCTGGGCAGCGCCAACACCTTCTGGGTCTATGGCGGCCTGAACGTCCTGTTCATCTTCCTGACCTTGTGGCTGATTCCGGAAACCAAAAACGTCTCCCTGGAACACATTGAACGTAACCTGATGAAAGGCCGTAAACTGCGCGAAATTGGCGCACACGACTAATCACCTGCGGCTTCCTCCCCTCGCGGGGGGAAGCCTGCCTCTTGCAGTCCTTTTCCTGTCGCACTATCCTCTGGCGTTATGAAAACCTCTCGTCTCCCCATCGCCATCCAGCAAGCCGTTATGCGCAGCCTGCGGGAAAAACTTGCCCTCGCCAATCTCAAGCTCGAACGCAATTATCCGGAACCTAAGCTTGTGTACCAACAGCGCGGCACTGCTGCGGGTACAGCGTGGCTGCAAAGCAATGAAATTCGCCTCAACCCGGTGCTGCTGATGGAAAACGTCGAGGCGTTTATCAACGAGGTCGTACCGCATGAACTGGCACATTTGCTGGTGTGGAAGCACTTTGGCCGCGTACCGCCTCACGGGAAAGAGTGGAAATGGATGATGGAAAGCGTGCTGGGCGTTCCGGCCCGGCGTACGCATCAGTTCGAACTGCAATCCGTGCAGCGCAATACCTTTACTTACCGCTGCAAGTGCCAGGAGCATCAGTTGACCGTCCGCCGACATAACCGCATTGTGCGCGGTGAGGCCACCTACCGCTGTGTCCACTGTGGCGAACCGTTGATTCCCGGGCCACAGGAAAACCCGGCGAAGACCTGACATCCTCGTTCATCAATCCAAAAAAGATAATGAACTCAACGTTTCCTGCAATAAGAGCCTTTCCTCCCCCTTCAGCGTTTGCAGCGGAAAGGGGAGACAAGGCGCAGACACTTTCCCCATCATTTCTGCCACCGTCGCGATCACCCTCAGGCTACCGTGCCGTTGATAAAAGGCCCACAGAGGCTGGAGCGCGCTATCCAGTTGCCGGGTTTTGACGTGATCTCCCGTCAACGCGGCATTGGCTAAAGCACGTGAATAATGCGGGAACAAGCCTGCCAGGACGGAATACCAGACATCGCCTCCGGCTAACAGCCCTGAGGCAGCCTGACCGTCGCCACTGACACCAATAGAGACGCCTGCCGGAAGACTGTTTTTTAGCCTGGTGATCCGTTCAGAGGTGAATGAAGCCAGTTTAATCGAACCAATAGCCGGTAAATTTGACAGCGAGATAAGCAGGTCATCGCTAAATTCAAACCCGGTGGTGGCGGGATTGTCATAAATACATAGCGGCACCGACAGCTCACGAGTGACTCGATCGTACAGATCAAAAACTTCATCCACGTTCAGCCGCTGGTAAGAGACCGGGGCCATCAAAACGCCGCTGACACCCGCCTGCTGCGCATCATCGATAAGGTGCAGAATTTCTTCGACTCGTACGCTGCCAATACTGGTAATAACGGGGATACCAGATGCCGCCTCAAACGCAAGCCGGGTAACGCGTAGGCGCTGCTCACGCGTCAGGTAGGCATAGCTCCCGGTAGAACCCAGTACACCGATGGAATCAACGCCGGCACCGGCAATATTCTCAATCAGAGAAAGCCATGTATTTTCATCAACCTCACCCGCCCTCAGCGGCGTAAGCGGAAACGCGCTCAACCCTTTCTTCATCTTTTTCCCCGGTCATTAATTCGATAGAAACGGTTGTTATCTGGGCAATCTGCGCAACGCCCTGGTTCGCGCTCGTGACACGCTACTGTATGAGCTGGCACGCTAAACAAGCAAACAATAATCCGCCGATAGCGCCTTGTTACTCAAAAGTAATTTCTGGAACTTATATGATTTAGCTGATTGCATCTGCCCGACGCTTTCGTTACGTTGCGGGCTCGTTTTGACACGGAGTGTGTGATGTACCGTAATCTTTCTATGGCAGTGGCGTTATTGGCTACTGCACTCTCTGGCCCGGCATTCGCCGAAGGTATCAAAAGTTTCTCCCAGGCGAAAGCCGCTGGTGTAAAAGTTAATGCCGATGCGCCCGGCGATTTCTACTGCGGCTGTAAAATTAACTGGCAGGGCAAAAAAGGGGTCGTGGATCTTGAGTCCTGCGGCTATAAAGTGCGGAAAAACGAAAACCGTGCCAGCCGTATTGAATGGGAACACGTGGTTCCGGCCTGGCAATTTGGTCATCAACGCCAGTGCTGGCAGGACGGTGGACGTAAAAATTGCGCCAAAGATCCGGTCTATCGCAAGATGGAAAGCGATATGCACAACCTGCAACCGGCAGTGGGTGAAGTAAATGGCGATCGCGCGAACTTTATGTACAGCCAGTGGAACGGCGGTGAAGGCCAGTATGGGCAGTGTGACATGAAGGTCGATTTCAAAGAAAAAGTGGCTGAGCCGCCTGCGCGCGCTCGCGGCGCCATCGCGCGCACCTATTTTTACATGCGCGACCAGTACAACCTGACGCTTTCCCGCCAGCAAACCCAGCTTTTTAACGCCTGGAATAAACAGTATCCGGTGACCGACTGGGAGTGCGAACGCGACGAACGTATTGCGAAGGTACAGGGCAACCATAACCCATACGTGCAACGCGCTTGCCAGGCGCAAAAGAGCTAACCTACACTAGCGTCAATATTTTAACCCATGCCCTGCCGTTTTGTCGGTCAGGGCCATGACGCGGATGGTTAACTATGCGCATTCCTCGCATTTATCACCCTGAACCACTCACGGCAGGCAGTCAAATTTCACTGTGTGAAGATGCCGCCAACCATATCGGTCGCGTGCTGCGCATGGGACCGGGCCAGGCTCTTCAACTATTTGACGGCAGCAACCAGGTGTTTGACGCCGAGATCACCCACGCCAGCAAGAAAAGCGTGGATGTGAAGATACTGAGCGCCGAACTCGACGATCGCGAATCTCCCTTGCATATTCATCTTGGGCAGGTGATGTCGCGCGGTGAAAAAATGGAATTTACTATCCAGAAATCGATTGAACTGGGTGTAAGCCTCATTACGCCACTTTTTTCTGAGCGCTGCGGCGTTAAACTGGACAGTGAACGCTTGAACAAGAAGCTCCAGCAGTGGCAGAAAATTGCGATTGCCGCCTGCGAGCAATGCGGTCGTAACCGGGTGCCTGAAATTCGCCCGGCAATGGATCTGGAAGCCTGGTGTGCCGAGCAGGACGAGGGGCTAAAACTGAACCTGCACCCACGCGCCAGCGCCAGTATTAACACGCTTCCGCTGCCGGTAGAGCGCATCCGGCTGCTGATTGGACCTGAAGGCGGGCTGTCGGCAGATGAAATTGCCATGACTGCACGTTATCAGTTTACTGATATTCTGTTAGGACCTCGCGTTCTGCGTACTGAGACAACTGCGCTCACCGCCATTACCGCGCTACAGGTGCGATTTGGCGATCTGGGCTAACGGAGAAGAACAATGATCAAGCTCGGCATCGTGATGGATCCCATCGCAAGCATCAACATCAAGAAAGATTCCAGCTTTGCTATGCTGCTGGAAGCACAACGTCGTGGTTACGAACTTCACTATATGGAGATGGCCGATCTTTATCTGATTAACGGTGAAGCCCGCGCCCGCACGCGTACCCTGAGCGTAGAGCAGAACTACGACAAATGGTATGAGTTCAACAGCGAACACGATCTACCACTGGCTGACCTGGACGTCATTCTGATGCGTAAGGATCCGCCGTTTGATACCGAGTTCATCTACGCCACCTATATTCTGGAGCGTGCAGAAGAGCAAGGGACGCTGATCGTGAACAAACCGCAGAGCCTGCGCGATTGTAACGAAAAGCTGTTCACCGCCTGGTTCGCGGACCTGACGCCAGAAACGCTGGTCACGCGTAACAAAGCGCAGCTGAAAGCCTTCTGGCAAAAACACAGCGATATCATTCTCAAGCCGCTGGACGGCATGGGCGGTGCATCGATCTTCCGCGTGAAGGAAGGCGATCCGAACCTCGGTGTAATTGCCGAAACGCTGACCGAACACGGTACCCGCTACTGCATGGCGCAGAACTACCTGCCGGCGATTAAAGACGGCGACAAACGTGTACTGGTGGTCGATGGCGAACCCGTTCCCTACTGCCTGGCACGCATTCCACAGGGCGGTGAAACCCGTGGTAATCTGGCGGCCGGTGGCCGTGGCGAACCTCGTCCGCTGACCGACAGCGACTGGGAAATTGCACGTCGTATCGGGCCAACGCTGAAAGCCAAAGGACTGATTTTTGTCGGTCTGGATATCATCGGCGATCGCCTGACGGAAATTAACGTCACCAGCCCAACCTGTATTCGCGAAATTGAGGCGGAGTTCCCGGTGTCCATTACCGGTATGCTGATGGATGCCATTGAAGCTCGCTTAGCCAAGTAAACCTGCGCCGGATGACGACGCCACGGTGTCTTATCCGGCCTACAATTGCACCCCGTTGGCCGGATAAGGCGAAGCCGATATCCGGCAATGTTATTTTCAGAGGGTGACAACTTAACGCTTTCCTCGCATACTGACCGTTGTTGCTTTTTTGAACCAGGAAACAGAACCTCTGACAATGAATTTACAGCATCACTTTCTTATTGCCATGCCTGCTCTCCAGGATCCGATTTTCCGCCGTTCCGTGGTCTACATTTGCGAACATAATGAAAATGGCGCAATGGGGATTATTGTCAATAAACCCCTGGAAAACTTACAGATTGCAGGGATTCTGGAAAAGCTGAAGATTACCCCTGAGACACGCGATCCGGCGATTCGCCTGGATAAAGCCGTGATGCTCGGAGGCCCGTTAGCAGAAGAGCGTGGGTTTATTTTGCATACCCCTCCTTCACGCTTCGCCTCCAGCATTCGTATTTCGGACAACACCATTATCACTACTTCCCGCGATGTACTGGAAACCTTAGGCACTCAGGAACAACCTTCCGAGGTACTGGTCGCCCTGGGGTATTCATCATGGGAAAAAGGCCAACTGGAGCAAGAGTTGCTGGATAACGCCTGGCTCACCGCCCCCGCGGATCTCAATATTCTGTTTAAAACGCCGATTGCCGACCGCTGGCGCGACGCGGCCAAACTTATCGGGATCGATATCCTGACCATGCCTGGCGTGGCGGGACACGCATAATGAGCGAAACATTACTCTCCTTTGATTTTGGGACCAAAAGTATTGGCGTGGCGATTGGTCAGCGCATTACAGGTACTGCCAGACCGCTGCCTGCTATCAAAGCGCAGGACGGCACGCCAGACTGGAACGTGATTGAACGCCTGCTAAAAGAGTGGCAACCAGATGAAATCATTGTCGGTCTGCCGCTCAATATGGACGGCACCGAGCAGCCGCTTACTGCGCGCGCGCGCAAGTTTGCCAACCGTATTCATGGCCGCTTTGGCGTCACGGTCACGCTGCACGACGAACGTCTGAGCACCGTCGAAGCACGCTCCGGCCTGTTTGAGCAAGGCGGGTACCGCGCGCTGAATAAAGGCAAAGTCGACTCCGCGTCTGCCGTCGTTATTCTCGAAAGTTATTTCGAACAAGGTTACTAAGGCTCATATTTACAGCCTGCCCTGCGCCTGACGCTGCTGCAGGCTTTGGGCAAATGTTTGCATACCCGCCTGTTGCCCGGTTTGTATCACGCCGGGTAGCTGGTGGGTTTTCCCTTCACGGATCAGATTACTCACAGCCGACGTATTGACCAGCAGTTCGAATAACGCCACCCGCCCACCCTGCCTGTCGGCTTCCAGTTTTTGTGCGAGCACCGCCCGCAAGCTACCCGCCAGCTGATTACGCACCGGGTCTTTTTCCTGTGCAGGGAACGTATCCACCAGCCGCTCCACCGCCTGCGCCGCACCGCGCGTATGCAGCGTTGCCAGCACCAGATGCCCCGTTTCCGCCGCCGTCAGCGCCAGACGAATCGTCTCGCTGTCGCGCAGTTCCCCCAGTAAAATCACGTCAGGATCTTCACGCAATGCCGCCCGCAGGCCGGCAGCAAAAGAAAGGCAGTGCACGCCAATCTCACGCTGTTGGATCAGACAACGCTGGCTGGTATAGCGGTATTCAATCGGGTCTTCCAGGGTCAGAATATGCCCGTCAACGTGCTGATTGAGAGAGTCCACCATCGCCGCCAGCGTCGTCGACTTACCGCTGCCCGTCGCCCCGGTCACCAGAATCAACCCGTTTTCGCTGTGCAGCAGTTCTGGCAACGCAACGGGCGTCTGGAGATCATCCAGGCACGGGCAATCAAGCGGCAGCAGTCTCAGCGCCAGTGACGTTCCCTGCTGATGCGTAAATGCGCTGGCCCGTAAACGCCGGGAATCCGCCAGTGCGATAGCAAAATCAACCTGACCCTTTTCCCGCCACTGTACCTGTTGTTGCTCACTGAGCCAGGCCAGGAGCAGCGCGTCCACGTCAGGCGCGGTAAACGGGGCAATTTCTACCCTTCCACATATGCGCCAGCGCGCAGGCCATGCATTGCACAGGTGTAGATCCGACACGTTATGCTTTACACTAAGGGCCACTATTTCTTCCATATTCATATGAACATCCTCGGAAAATGAACGATATCGCGCATAACCTGGCACATGTCAGGGAGAAAATCTCAGCCGCCGCGACGCGTTGCGGGCGGTCTTCAGAAGACGTTACGTTGCTTGCAGTGAGCAAAACCAAACCTGCGAGCGCCATCGAAGAAGCCATTGCTGCCGGGCAGCATGCCTTTGGGGAAAACTATGTTCAGGAAGGCGTGGATAAGATCCGCTACTTCAGCGAAAACGGCGTGACTGGACTGCAGTGGCACTTTATCGGCCCGTTGCAGTCCAACAAAAGCCGTCTGGTGGCTGAACATTTTGACTGGTGCCACACGATAGACCGTTTGCGCATCGCCACCCGACTCAGCGAACAGCGCCCGGCAGACCTACCACCGCTAAATGTGCTGATTCAAATAAACATCAGCGATGAGAACAGCAAGTCAGGTATTCCGCTGGCAGAGCTTGATGCCCTGGCCGCAGACGTCGCCGCTCTGCCGCGCATTACCCTGCGTGGACTGATGGCAATCCCGGCGCCTGAGTCAGATTATGTAAGGCAGTTTGAAGTTGCACAGCAAATGGCTGTAGCATTTGCCGGGTTGAAAACACGCTACCCGACAGTCGATACGCTCTCGTTGGGAATGTCTGATGATATGGATGCCGCCATCGCGGCGGGTAGCACGATGGTGCGCATTGGCACTGCCATTTTTGGTGCTCGTGATTACACAAAAAATTAAGGAAAACTGAGGAACACCATGAATACGTTGACCTTCCTGCTCTCAACGGTAATTGAGCTGTATACCATGGCGCTGCTATTGCGCGTGTGGATGCAGTGGTCTCGCTGCGATTTTTACAATCCGTTTTCGCAGTTCATTGTAAAAATCACTCAGCCTATTATTGGGCCGTTACGCCGAATTATTCCCCCGATGGGGCCGATTGATAGCGCATCGTTACTGGTCGCGTTAGTGCTCAGCTTTATCAAAGCTATTGTGCTGTTCAAAGTGGTCACGTTCCAACCCATTATCTGGATCGCCGCCGTACTGATCGTCCTGAAGACTATCGGGCTGCTGATTTTCTGGGTACTGCTGGTGATGGCCATCATGAGCTGGGTCAGCCAGGGCCGCAGCCCTGTAGAATACGTACTGATTCAACTGGCGGATCCGCTGCTGCGTCCTATTCGTCGTATCCTTCCAGGAATGGGCGGGATCGACTTCTCCCCGATGATCCTGGTGCTGCTGCTCTATGTCATCAACATGGGGATCGCAGAAGTGTTACAAGCGACAGGCAACATGCTGCTGCCGGGGCTGTGGATGGCGCTATGAGTGCCGTAACACCCTGCGATGACGGTCTGGTTTTACGGCTCTACATTCAGCCTAAAGCCAGCCGTGACAGTATTGTGGGTTTACATGGCGACGAAGTAAAAGTCGCCATTACCGCCCCACCGGTCGATGGGCAAGCCAACAGCCATCTGGTGAAGTTTCTCGGTAAACAGTTCCGCGTGGCGAAAAGCCAGGTCGTTATTGAGAAGGGCGAGCTTGGCCGCCACAAACAGGTTAAAATCATTCATCCGCAACAGATCCCGCCAGAAATTGCGGCGCTAACTGATTAGGTATCCCATGCAAAAAGTTGTCCTCGCGACCGGCAATGCCGGTAAAGTGCGTGAACTCGCCTCTCTCCTGAGCGATTTCGGGCTTGATGTCGTTGCCCAAACGGATCTGGGCGTTGATTCCGCAGAAGAAACCGGCCTGACGTTTATTGAAAACGCCATTCTGAAAGCGCGTCATGCCGCGCAAATCACCGGTCTGCCAGCCATTGCCGATGATTCCGGCCTGGCCGTTGACGCCCTCGGCGGGGCACCGGGGATTTATTCTGCTCGCTATTCTGGTGAAGATGCGACTGACAGACAAAACCTGGAAAAACTGCTGCACACCCTGCAGGATATCCCGGACGAAAAACGTCAGGCACAGTTCCATTGTGTACTGGTGTATATGCGCCACGCAGATGACCCAACCCCTGTTGTATGTCACGGACGCTGGCCGGGCGTGATCGCTCGTAAGCCTGCCGGAGACGGTGGTTTTGGCTACGACCCTATCTTCTTTGTACCGTCTGAGGGTAAAACCGCAGCCGAACTGACCCGCGAAGAAAAGAGTGCTATTTCCCACCGTGGACAGGCACTAAAACTGCTGCTGGATGCGCTGCGTAATGGTTAAGTTGCCACCGCTGAGTCTTTATATCCACATCCCGTGGTGCGTGCAGAAATGCCCCTACTGCGACTTCAACTCGCATGCGTTAAAGGGCGAAGTTCCTCATGACGATTACGTTGGGCATCTGCTGAGCGATCTGGATGCCAACGTCACCTACGCGCAGGGACGCGAAGTAAAGACCATTTTTATTGGTGGCGGTACGCCGAGCCTGCTCTCTGGCCCGGCAATGCAAACGCTGCTGGATGGCGTGCGTGCGCGTCTGAATCTGGCGGCGGATGCCGAAATTACAATGGAAGCCAATCCCGGTACGGTGGAAGCCGATCGCTTTGTCGATTATCAACGCGCTGGAGTTAACCGCATCTCGATTGGCGTGCAAAGTTTTAGCGCCGCCAAGCTTGAGCGACTGGGGCGTATTCACGGGCCAGAAGAAGCCAAACGCGCGGCCAATCTGGCTGACGGTCTGGGATTGCGCAGCTTTAACCTCGATTTGATGCACGGCCTGCCGGATCAAACGCTGGAAGAGGCGCTGGGCGATTTACAGCAGGCCATTGAGCTTAACCCGCCGCATCTCTCCTGGTATCAGCTCACTATTGAGCCCAACACGTTGTTTGGTTCGCGCCCGCCGGTGCTACCGGATGATGACGCCCTGTGGGATATTTTTGAGCAAGGCCACCGGTTGCTGACCGCCGCCGGGTATCAGCAATATGAAACCTCGGCCTATGCAAAACCGGGATATCAGTGCCAGCACAACCTGAACTACTGGCGTTTTGGCGACTATCTTGGCATTGGCTGCGGGGCTCACGGCAAGGTCACCTTCCCGGACGGACGTATCCTGCGCACCACCAAAACGCGACATCCGCGCGGTTACATGCAGGGACGTTATCTCGAAAGCGAGCGTGATGTCGCCGAGGCAGATAAGCCGTTTGAGTTCTTTATGAACCGCTTCCGCTTGCTGGAGGCCGCACCGCGTGTGGAATTCACCCACTATACCGGGCTTGCCGAAGAGGTGATTCGGGCACAGATTGATGAGGCTATCGCCCAGGGATATCTGACGCAGAGCGATGAGTACTGGCAGATTACCCAGCACGGTAAGCTGTTTTTAAACTCACTGCTGGAGCTGTTTCTGGCGGAGTAACGCGGAAAGCCGTAATGCACGTTGGCCTGATAGGGCTTTGAGCCACCATCCGGCAAATTGCCTGATGGCGCTGCGCTTATCAGGCCTACAGGGTTAGGTCGATAAGCGCAGCCACCTTCATCGATTAGTACTGATTAAACATTTCCTGGATCTGTTTAGGATCTTTGGTCTGCGTCAGCGCCAGCTGCAGCAGCACGCGGGCTTTTTGTGGGTTCAGCGAGCCAGACGCCACAAATCCGTACTTCGCATCATCGATTTCAGCATCCTGCGTGGTGGAGCCAGTAGGTACGCGGGAAGAACGCACGACCACGGTGCCTTTGTGCGCAGCGGTTGCCAGCGTATCGAAAATGGTTTTATACAGGTTACCATTACCCACACCAGCACTCACAATCCCGGCGTATCCGGCATCGACCAGCGCTTTTGCCGGCAGATCGGAGGCGTTAGCGTAGTTATAGATAATGCCCACCTTCGGCAGCTCGGTCAGCTTAGAGACATCGAATGGCGTTGCAGAAGTATGCTTGCGCGCAGGCGTACGCTGGTAATCAATTTTACCGTTATGGATATAGCCCAGCGGGCCATAGTTGACGGCTTTGAAGGTCGCGACATCCGTGGTGTTGGTCTTGGTCACATCACGGCCATCCAGGACAGTGTCGTTCATCACCACCAGCACACCGCGGTTAGCAGACGCTTTATCCGCAGCGGTCACTACGGCGTTATACAGGTTGAACGGGCCATCGGCGCTCATCCCCGTAGACGGACGCATTGCGCCGACCAGCACCACTGGCTTGTTGCACTTGACGGTCAGATCGAGGAAATACGCGGTCTCTTCCATAGTATCCGTACCATGGGTCACCACGAAGCCGTCGGTTTTATCACATTCAGTGTTGATCTTCTTCGCCAGCGTTAACCAGACGTCGTCGTTCATGTCCTGCGAGCCGATATTCACCACCTGCTCGCCTTTGACGACGGCAATATCTTTCAGTTGCGGCACCGCATCGACCAGATTTTCTACGCCAACTTTACCCGCCGTGTAGTTGGATTTTGTTGCGGAATCACCGCCGCCAGCAATCGTCCCGCCGGTAGCCAGAATGGTGATATTGGGTAATGCGAGCGCTGCGCCGCTGAACCCCATAACCAGTGCTGCCAGTGCCGTTTTTCTGAAAAAATCCATGTTATTACTCCGGTTATTTGAATTTGCCGCATTATGTCAACCTGACAGATGAATAATGTGACCTCTTCCAATTAAACAGATTTATATATTTATAAATTTGTTATTTTTAGAGATGGATATCAAAAAACAAGGTAAATGCAAAGCAAAACGGCACAGAATGTTTCTGTGCCGTTAAAGAGAGGTAAATGCTATTTTAGACCGTTAACCAATGCCTTACGGTCATCTTCCAGCGTCACGACGCGCGCGCAAACATCTTTGCCAAACTGCTGGAAGTCTTTCTCTTGGTTCTTCCATTCATTCTGGATGGAGGTTTGCAAACCGCCGAGGCTACCGAGCACACCCTGCAGTGGGTTACCGCCACCTTTGAGCACCGCTTTGGCACCCATTTCGTTGATGCTGTCCTGCAGAATACCGCCCATCGCCTGATTCACCAGCTGCTGCCCGTCAGCACGGACCTGATCAATTGCCTTATAATGGAAGGTCAGACCGTCAGTACGATGCTCGATGATCCGGTTCATCTGCTCTTTCAATTGGGCATCAAGCTTGGTTAAACGACCGCGCATGTTGCTGCTTTCACCGACTTCTTTGGCGATAATTTTGTCCAGCGCGATGCGACCTTTCTCGACGCGCGCTCTGGCGCCGTCGTCAATCCACGGCAGGCTGCTACGCAACGCCGCCTGATAATCTTTCGCCTGCTCACGCTGTGCGGCGCTTAAGGTGTACTGCTTACCGTTGAAGGTAACATTCCCGGCTGGCGTGATCACCAGATCGCCGTTTTCACCCTTCACCTGCACCGTTTGCGGAGTCACAATCACATCGTCACGCGGGGTGACGCTGCACTTATAATCTGCATGTGCGGCCATCGCCGTGAACGTCAGGACTGCCGCCAGCAGCGTTTTACGCATCATATCTATCCCTCAATACAAATCGGGCCGGCATTTGCCGACCCTGTGCTACTTAGTCCCACCAAATATCGAAAAGTTCGCTGGTGCGCACATCTTCAAGTTTGTGCTCTTCCAGCCACTTACGCACGATTGCCTGATGTTCTTCAGTGCATTTGCCGATCTCCTGCAGGCAGATCAGACCTTCCCAGGCCAGATAGCCACTGCCGTCATAGGCCAGCTTGTTCGGCTCAATAACCTCATTGATAAAGTCATCAACGATTTTATCGACCTGCTCTTCAGATGTGCCTTCCGGAAAACGCCATGCAACCGAAAATCCGACTTCCTGGAATTCGTCGATATGCATTTTTTTACGCAGACGACGGCTACGGTTCTTTGCCATTATTTCACCCTCTCGAACATTAAGTCCCATACGCCGTGGCCAAGACGATGGCCACGTTGTTCAAATTTGGTTACCGGGCGCGATGGTGGGCGCGGTACATAATCGTTACTCTCAGACTGGTTTTTATACCCATCAATGGAGGACATCACTTCAAGCATGTGCTCCGCATAGGCTTCCCAGTCGGTAGCCATGTGGAAAACACCGCCCAACTTCAGCTTACTCTTCACCAGCTCAGCAAACGGTACCTGAACGATACGGCGTTTATTATGACGTGCTTTATGCCACGGGTCAGGGAAAAAGAGCTGAACCATCGATAAAGAATTGTCAGGAATCATTTTGTGCAGCACTTCAACGGCGTCATGACACATCACGCGCAGGTTTTCGACGCCCTCTTCATGCGCCGAAGCCAGGCAGGCGCCAACGCCCGGAGAGTGAACCTCAATACCGAGGAAGTTTTGTTCCGGACGCGCTTTGGCCATCGCCACCAGCGAAGCGCCCATACCGAAACCTATTTCAAGCGTCACCGGTGCGTCACGGCCAAACAGCGCAGCAAAATCGACCGGCGCTTCGCTGAACTCAACGCCCATCACCGGCCAGTAGTTTTCCAGTGCGTGTTCCTGCCCTTTAGTCAGTCGCCCCTGGCGACGAACAAAACTACGAATCCGGCGCAGCGGGCGACCGTTTTCATCAAATTCCGGTGAAATGACGTCGTTCTTCATAAAGGTTTAGTCTGCTGTGTTTGAGTTCTGAAAACGGGCATTATCCAAAGTTAGTTGCCGGATGCAAGTAAAGGAAGAAAGTCAGCTGCGGAAAGTTCCGGTTTACACCCTTCGACCTCTGTGCTGCAATCTTGCCCCCAGCAATAATGAAACGGTAATCATGCAAGCGTCTCAATTTTCAGCTCAGGTGTTGAGCTGGTACGACAAATACGGGCGGAAAACGCTGCCCTGGCAAATTGACAAGACGCCTTACAAAGTATGGCTTTCTGAAGTCATGCTGCAACAAACTCAGGTTGCGACCGTTATTCCTTATTTTGAACGCTTTATGGCGCGCTTTCCAACGATAACCGATTTAGCCCATGCCCCGCTTGATGAAGTCCTGCATTTGTGGACCGGGCTGGGGTATTACGCGCGTGCGCGCAATCTGCATAAAGCCGCTCAGCAGGTGGCGACGCTGCATGGCGGCACCTTCCCGCAAACCTTTGATGAAGTTGCCGCCCTGCCCGGCGTTGGACGCTCTACCGCAGGCGCGATCCTTTCGCTCTCTTTGGGTCAGCATTTTCCGATTCTCGACGGCAACGTCAAACGCGTGCTGGCACGCTGTTATGCTGTCAGCGGCTGGCCGGGGAAAAAAGAGGTCGAGAAAAAACTGTGGGCGTTGAGTGAGCAGGTTACACCCGCCCACGGCGTTGAACGATTTAATCAGGCGATGATGGATTTAGGCGCGCTAGTCTGTACGCGTTCAAAACCTAAGTGCGCCCTGTGCCCATTACAAAATGGCTGTGTGGCTACCGCCAATGCAAGTTGGGCACAATACCCGGGTAAAAAGCCCAAGCAGACGTTACCGGAGCGCACAGGCTATTTTTTACTGATGCAGCATAACGATGAGGTGTTACTCGCGCAGCGTCCACCTAGCGGCTTATGGGGCGGATTATACTGTTTTCCGCAGTTTGAAGATGAAGATGGACTGCATCAGTGGCTGGCGCAACGGCAAATTAACGCAGATAATCTGACCCAGCTTACTGCATTTCGCCATACCTTTAGTCATTTCCACTTAGATATTGTGCCTATGTGGCTTCCCGTGTCCTCATTCACCACCTGCATGGATGAAGGCAACGCGCTCTGGTATAACTTAGCGCAACCGCCGTCGGTCGGACTGGCGGCTCCCGTGGAGCGTTTGTTACAGCAATTACGCGTCGGTGCGCAGGTTTAACGTGCCGGTCGATAAAGAGGATTTTTTATGAGCAGAACGATTTTTTGTACTTTCCTGCAACGTGAAGCAGAAGGTCAGGATTTTCAGCTGTACCCAGGCGATCTGGGAAAACGCATTTATAACGAGATTTCGAAAGAAGCATGGGCACAGTGGCAGCACAAGCAAACCATGCTGATTAACGAGAAGAAACTCAACATGATGAACGTCGAGCACCGCAAGCTGTTGGAACAGGAGATGATCAACTTCCTGTTTGAAGGCAAGGACGTGCACATTGAAGGCTATACGCCAGAGTCATAAGAACCGTTGCCGGATGGCGCTGCGCTTATCCGGCCGACGATTTAATCTGGTCCTTGCAAATAACCAACACAACACGCACCCCCGGAATGATGAAAAAATTTCTCGCGCTTGCCGTTATTGCGCCGTTGCTCATCTCCTGTTCCAGTTCGACCAAAAAAGGCGATTCCTATAACGAAGCCTGGGTCAAGGATACCAACGGTTTTGATATTCTGATGGGGCAGTTTGCCCATAACATTGAGAATTTGTGGGGATTTAAAGAAGTGCTGATCGCGGGTCCGAAGGACTACGTCAAGTATACCGATCAGTATCAAACCCGCAGCCACATCAACTTTGATGACGGTACCATAACCGTGGAGACCATCGCCGGGACAGATCCTGCCGGGCATTTACGACGGGCAATAATCAAGACCTTGCTGATGGGAGACGATCCGGGTTCCATCGATCTCTATTCCGATGTCGATGATATCAAGATTTCCAAAGAGCCGTTCCTCTACGGGCAGGTCGTTGATAATACCGGTCAGCCTATTCGCTGGGAGGGACGCGCGACAAACTTCGCCAACTACCTGCTGCAAACGCGACTGAAGAGCCGGAGTAACGGCCTGCGCATTATCTACAGCGTGACAATTAACCTGGTGCCAAACCACCTTGATAAGCGTGCGCATAAGTATATCGGCATGGTTCGTCAGGCATCGCGTAAGTATGGCGTCGACGAGGCGCTGATCCTCGCCATCATGCAAACCGAGTCCTCCTTTAACCCGTATGCGGTCAGCCATGCTGATGCACTGGGCCTGATGCAGGTCGTGCAGCACAGCGCCGGGAAGGACGTATTCCGCTCACAGGGCCGTTCCGGAACGCCAAGCCGTAGCTTCTTGTTTGACCCGGCCAACAACATTGATACCGGTACCGCCTATCTGGCGATGCTCAACAATGTCTACCTGGGTGGAATCGATAACCCAACCTCACGTCGTTACGCCGTCATTACCGCGTATAACGGTGGGGCAGGCAGCGTGCTGCGTGTGTTCTCCAGCGATAAAATTCAGGCAGCAAATATCATCAACAGCATGTCGCCGGGAGACGTTTATCAAACATTAACCACCCGACATCCGTCGGCGGAATCACGCCGCTACCTTTATAAGGTCAATTCTGCACAAAAATCCTATCGACGTCGGTAATGTTTACCCTCTTCGGCCGCGTGAATCTGGCGGCAGAAGAGGGTAAAAGTGTTAACTCTGTCACTATTTTGCTTTGCAATTGGAAATTGTTTGCAAATATTTGTCACAGCTAACAAAAAAACACCCCTTCTCGTTGATAGAATCACATCATATTGAAACGGCAAATGTGCTTTTTAAAACATCCATCCGCATTACGATGTGAGGAAATTAACATGAATCTTAAGCTGCAGCTGAAAGTCCTTTCCTTTCTGCAGTTCTGCCTGTGGGGTAGTTGGCTCACGACCCTCGGCTCTTATATGTTTGTCACCCTTAAATTCGACGGTGCCTCTATTGGCGCAGTCTATAGCTCGCTGGGGATTGCCGCCGTATTTATGCCTACGCTGTTAGGTATCGTCGCCGACAAATGGATCAGTGCGAAGTGGGTTTATGCTCTTTGCCACCTGGTGGGTGCGGGTACGCTGTTCGCTGCCGCCGAGGTCACCACGCCTGGAGCCATGTTCTTTGTGATCCTGCTTAACTCCCTGGCCTATATGCCAACACTGGGGTTAATCAACACTATTTCTTACTATCGCCTGCAGTCTGCCGGGATGGATATTGTCACCGACTTCCCGCCAATCCGTATCTGGGGCACCATCGGGTTTATTCTGGCCATGTGGGCGGTAAGCTTCTCTGGCTTTGAACTGAGCCATATGCAGCTGTATATCGGCGCAATTCTGTCCGTGGTGCTGGCACTGTTCACCCTGACGCTGCCGCATATTCCGGTTGCTAATCAGCAGAAAAATCAGAGCTGGACGTCAATGATGGGTTTGGATGCCTTCGCCCTGTTTAAAAACAAGCGTATGGCAATTTTCTTCATCTTCTCGATGATGCTGGGCGCAGAACTGCAAATTACCAACATGTTCGGTAATACCTTCCTGCACAGCTTCGATAATAACCCGCTGTTCTCTGGTAGCTTCATCGTCGAGCATGCGTCAGTAATGATGTCCATCTCGCAGATTTCAGAAACCCTGTTTATCCTGACCATCCCGTTCTTCTTAAGCCGTTACGGTATTAAGAACGTTATGCTGATCAGTATTGTGGCGTGGATGCTGCGTTTTGGTCTGTTTGCCTACGGCGACCCGACTCCGTTCGGTACCGTGCTGCTGGTTCTGTCGATGATTGTTTACGGCTGCGCCTTCGATTTCTTCAACATCTCCGGTTCGGTGTTCGTGGAAAAAGAAGTTCGTCCGGAAATTCGCGCCAGCGCACAGGGTATGTTCCTGATGATGACCAACGGCTTTGGCTGTATTCTGGGTGGTCTGGTGAGCGGTAAAGTGGTGGAACACTTCACACTGAACGGCATTACTGACTGGCAGAGCGTATGGCTGATCTTCGCGGGCTACTCACTGTTCCTGGCCTTTGCCTTCGTCGCACTGTTTAAGTACAAACACGTTCGCACTCCGGCTGGCACACAGACTATCGCACACTAATCTTCATTGATTAAAAAGGGTCACCTGACGGTGTAATGCTGATCAGTTAAGGATCGGT